>CAMNKG010000087.1 GCA_946542135.1 uncultured Bacteroidales bacterium | reverse complement strand
TGTCTTTAGGCAGGATGCCGCAGCCCCCCTCGATCATCTGGTACATCACCTCGGTCGGTTCGCCGACAGCCAGTCCTCCGATGGCGTAGCCCACCATGTCTTTCGATGCCGCATGCTCGGCGCTGCAGCGGCGCAGGTCGGGATATTTGCAGCCTTGTACGATAGGGAAGAGCGCTTGCTCCTTGCCATAGAGAGGCTCTGTGTCGTGAAAGCGCTGGCAGCAGCGGTCCAGCCAACGGTGGGTGAGGTCCATGGATTTGCGTGCATAGTTGTAGGGCGACTCGCCAGGAGGGCATTCGTCGAAAGCCATCATGATGTCGCTGCCGATGCGGCGCTGAATGTCGATGACCTTTTCAGGGGTGAAGATGTGGCGAGAGCCGTCGATATGAGATTTGAAGGTACACCCTTCTTCGGTGATTTTGCGATTGTCGGCCAGCGAAAACACCTGAAAGCCACCGCTGTCGGTCAGGATGGGACGTTCCCAACCCATGAAGGCGTGCAGGCCGCCAGCGGCCTGGATGGTATCCATGCCGGGACGCAGATAGAGATGGTAGGTGTTGCCCAGAATGATTTGAGCGTTGATGTCTTCACGCAGTTCTTGTTGGTGGACGGCTTTGACGCTGCCAACGGTGCCTACGGGCATGAAGATAGGCGTGGCGATGTCGCCGTGGTCGGTATGGAGCACGCCAGCACGTGCAGCGCTCATGGGGTCGTTATGTTCGAGGGTGTAGTGCATCGGGACGGAATGTTTGTCGGTGGCAGGTGATGAGACAGATCGGTGTGGCTGCGGAAAAGTTGCTCTATGCCTTAAAGGCTGAATATCACCTGTTGGTATAGGTATTTGTTAATAAAATGTTTTTAAAAAGGAATGCAAAGGTACAAATAATTTCTGAATAATGTCTATTTTTGTGGTATCAAAACAGAGAACAAATGGATTTTTCTAATGTCTTAACCGACAGTTTTACAATATTTTTATTGGCAGTGCTGTTGCTGTCAACATTGACGTTATCGCTATATTATGGGTTGGTCTACCTGCGTGTGGGACTGAACAAGGATACACGCACGCCGCTGCCCGATGCCGTGCCCGATAATGCCTGGCCGTCGGTGTCGGTGGTGATTGTGGCCCACAACGAGTCGGAATTCCTCAAGGAGAGTCTGCCGTACCTGTTGGAACAGGAATATCCAGACTACGAAGTCGTTGTTGTCGACTACACATCGCAGGACGACACCCCCTTCGTGCTCCGCGTGTGTGCCGAGAACTATCCTCATCTGAAACCCGTGAATTTTCCGGAAGACGTCAACATGTTCCGCGGAAAGAAATATCCTCTCTCCATAGGCATCAAGTCTGCCACCAAGGATGTTATCCTCCTTACGGAGCCCGATTGCATACCGCGCTCGTTTGACTGGATACGTCACATGATGTGCGGCTATATGCATGGTGCCTCGATCGTGATGGGCTACAGCCTTCTTAAAGAGAACAACACGTTGCTCAACGCCTTTGAGCGCTACGACAACATGATGTTCAGCGCCTCCTATATAGGGATGGCCATGATGGGTAACCCCTATACCGCCACGGGTCGCAACTTGTCCTACCGTCGCGATTTCTTTTTCAACAAGGGCGGTTTTATCAGCCACTATACCATTCCCGATGGTGCCGACGACCTCTTTGTCAATCAGAATGCCAACAAGGCCAATGCCACCGTTGTGCTTCGCGACGATGCCTATGTCGAGGCCGACGCGCGAGCAACGTTTGCGCAATGGCATCTGGACCGCTTGCACCGCTACGGTACGCGCCGCTACTACGGTTTCAAGGACAAGTGCATGCTGCTTATCTATCCCGTTTCGCAAATACTATTCTGGGTCTCGTTGCTGCTGCTTGTCTTTAACTCGCTGTTTCCCTGGCAGTTGCTTCTGTGCTGGTTGGTGCTGAAGATGGGATGGCAGATAGTTACCTGTTCGGTTCTTGCTAAGCGACTAAAAGTCAAGAAAGTACAATATTTTTCACCAATTTTTGAACTTTATTTTCTGTTTGCAAATACTATTTTGCATCTCCTCACGTTACGTAAGAAAAACATCCGATGGAGGTAATGCAATTACAAACGGACAAAGCGCAGCGAGACTACCAGTTGGTGTGTCGGGCGCGGGAGCATGGCGACCAGAAGGCCTATGCCGACCTTATGCACATGTACCGTGAGCCCATCTACCTTATGTTGTTGAAGATGACCAACAATCCCACTGAGGCTGACGACCTGACCATAGAGGCGTTCAGCAAGGCGTTTTCGTCCCTCCATCTCTACAATCCCACCCATGCTTTCAGCACTTGGCTCTTCTCAATAGCCACCAACAACTGTGTGGACTATATCAGGAAGCGCCGGCTGCAGACGGTATATCTCGACGACCTGCGCACCTACGTGGACCACGAGGTCTATGAATATCCGATACCTTCCGAAGCGAGGAATCCCGAAGAGGAGGTCATCAGGGAGCAGCGTGTACAGATACTTCGAGAGGTGGTCATGCAGCTCAAGCCCCGCTATCGACGGCTTGTGGAACTGCGCTACTTTGAAGAGCGATCCTATGAAGAGATTGCCGAGGAGCTGCAGCTGCCCTTGGGAACTGTCAAGGTGCAACTGTTCCGCGCCCGCGATCTGCTATACAATATACTATCTAAAAGAAAAGATTCATTCTGACAACAGCCATGGACAAAGAACGAGACCGAAGTGGCGACGGGGCTGGACCTGTCGCACCATATAGACACAATGAAAATCGAAGCCGTCAGCCGAAACGCAGTTTTGGGCTGATGGTTGGTGTTGCCGCGTTGTTATGTTCTTTTGTTTTTTCCGGGAAAGAGGTCGCGTCCCAATCCTTGACGGGAAACAGGCTATACGGATTGTCGTTGACCGTCAACGTAGGCGTGCTGCGGCCCGACAACAGCCATGCCGCTTTCTATAGCGGCAGGCCTGAGAATGCCAACACGCTGATGCGCATTCTCCACAGCGAGTCGTACGGTCACGGCATATGGAACAACCTCAGCACGCAAGATTTGATTGGCAGCTCCATTGGGAGCTACAACCAGCTCACGGTGGCTGAGTATGGAGATATGTACTATAAGTTGGCCTTCCAGTTGGGCTTGGGGTTCCGCTATGACTTGGAGCATCCGAAATGGGCCTGGCAGGTGCGTTTCGACTATGCCAAGCTACATGCGCAAGGCTTGATACTGCTCAACAGTGGCAAGGACCAGGCTTATCTGACCAATGCAGACCGCTATGTCAACTGTCCGGCCATGGGCGTCGAAGAGCGCATCAGCTGCGACCTGGGCATCATCCGCAAATTCCGACTGCACAATGGGATGGATATGGAACTCTCGCTTGGCGGCACGGTCAACAATACCAAAGTGGAAAGCAGCGAAGTGCGCATAGCCGGCGTCACCTACAGCATACTCGACGTTTGGGGCGGGCAGTCGCCCTCGTCGTATGTGGGATCCTATGAGTATGTCAATCAAGGTGGTATCGGCTACGGTGGCTACGCCTCGCTCTCGGTGGGGTACACCTTGCCGTCACAGACGGCCATTTGGTTAGGCTACACGTTCAGCTACAACAAAGTAAACCTGTTAGGCTATGCCGACTTTGCGCCGCATCATGCCATCAGCCTCAACGTGGCCATCAACAACTTCTCTTTCTTCGACTCTTAGACCGACCGTGCAAACATGGAAACAGCGACCACGGCCATAAATAATATAGTAAACAAATAACAAAATATAAGATGATACAATTTGAACCCTTGTCTGAAAGCAGACATCACCATTTTGCCAAAGAGCTCTTCGAATCGGCATTTCCCGAGGAAGAGCGTCCTCCGTTTAGATGCCTCGAAGACCGCGACGAGCGATTCCATTTTCTTGTCGCCATCTTGGACGATGAACCGCTGGGAATCCTAACCTATTGGGTCTTCGAGGAGTTTGCCTATATAGAACATTTTGCCATAGATAAGGAGTTCCGCAACCGCGGATTGGGCAAAGCCACCATGCTGGCGTTCCTTTCGCAGTATCCCGACCAGGTGGTGCTCGAGACCGAGCTGCCCTCGACGGAGCAGGCAGACCACAGGCTGGAGTTTTATACCGACTTGGGCTTTACCCGCAATCCGCAGGAATACTGGCAGCCTTCCTATCATGGCAAAAAAGACTTGGTGCTTCAAATGATCGTCATGTCAAAATACGAATTGGATGACGGTGAATTTGACGAAATGCGCGATGTCCTTTACCGGGAAGTGTACCATTACGACGGTGTTGTGAAAAAATAATTTTTGCTTTTATCGTTGGATAAATCAGACAGATAAAAAGTTTCTTTCGAAAAAAAAGAAAAAAAATTTGGTGGGTATTGAAAAAGTGTGTACTTTTGCACCCGATTTCGAGAGAAACAAAGCACGGCTCCTTAGCTCAACTGAATAGAGCATCTGACTACGGATCAGAAGGTTGCAGGTTTGAATCCTGCAGGAGTCACTAAAAAAGAGGAAAGCAATTTCCTCTTTTTTTTTGTTGTTTTGAAAAAGAGCCTGTTTCAAGAGGTGAAGGCAATTTTTATCCGATATTGACGTTTTGTATGTAAATTTATTCGTTTTTTTGCTACGAATAATAAAAACACAAGTTATGAAACGGGTAGTATCTTTACTTTTATTGTTCTCATTTGTATTCATTGAAACAGTCCAGACGGTGGCGCAGACCACAGCGCCCGCGTCCGTCAAGACGGGACCCAATGCTTGGAAAGCTGTCGACAGTCTTATTGACCTTCAGTATTACAACCAGGCCTATCAGAAAGCCGATGCGCTCTATGCCGATGCGAAGCAGCGTGGCGATTCGCGGCAGAGCCTTGTGGGTGCCCAATACCTGTCACGCATAGGGGCGATGTACAAGGAGAACAATACCGACACTTCGCTGGCACGCTACCAAGCCTTGCTGCCCACCTTGCAGCCGATAGACAAGGCCGTGTGTCGCGTCCTGCTGGCAGAATTCTATTCAGACTATTATGTCGGCAACCGCTGGCGGCTGCAGTCGGAAGGGAATTCGGACGAAGCCAGTCTCGACTACAAACTATGGTCGGCACAGCGACTGAAAGACACCGTCGTATCGTTGCTGCAGGCGGCGCTGAACGACACGGTGCTGCTGATGAACAGCGCCGATACGGATCTGGGTGCTTTAGCCACGGTGACTTTTGGCGACCACGTAGACTTGACCCCCACCGTTTTCGATGTGCTGGTCCGCAAGGCAGTGTCGGTGGCGACGCAGATGGATTGCGACCTTCTGAGGCTTGAAGACATCGACAACCCCGAGCTGCTCTACGCCGAAAGTGAACGTTTTGTCGGGGTGACAGTGCGTGATGGCGACGCCTCGCGGAAGCTGGCACTGATGATATTCAACGCCCTGCAGCAGAGAGAGCGCATGCATCTGAGAAATCAGCGTGGCGACGGCATGATGATGACCCTCTACCAGTACCGTATCCCCCTATTGCAACAGATAGTCAACCTCACGTCAATGCATGCAAACGAGGTGTATCAGAGCCAGCTGGCCCGCGTGATATCCCGTTATCGCCACAGCGATGACCAAGTTACGCAACTGTATTATGATATGGCTCAAATGCTTGAACGAGAAGGACGCTATGTGGAAGCCGTTGCGACCATCGACACGGCGTTGGCGCTCTATCCCAAGAGTCCCGGAGGTGTGGAATGCTACAACCTTCGACTCAAGATAATGCGCAAGAATATTCAGACTTCGGTGATGAACAAAGTACCCTCGATGGAGTCCCAGTTGGCGCTGGTTACATTCAGGAATGTCAACCATCTGTATTTTAGGGTGGTGAAAAATGTGAATCTCGACCAGGCCCGAGACGAAGAAGCGCTCCGGAAGCATTTGCTTGAGCAGAAGGTGTTGCACCAATGGGACCAGCCGGTAGGACCTTTCGACGACTATAGGGTACATTATGCATACGCCGTCATGCCTCCGATGACGCAGGGCGAATACTTGTTGTTAGTGTCCGACAAGGCTGATTTCAGCACTGAAGGAATCTCGATGGTCCAATTCGAAGTTGTCGACATCATGTTCCTTGATGACCGTTCGTCGGGAGGCTGCCAGCGTGGTTTTGTGGTGGAGCGCACAACGGGGCGCCCCGTCGCCGACCTTGCCGTCACGCTGCAAGCTCAGAAAAGCCCTCGCAGCGCCTTCCATGACCTGGTTACGGTGCATACCGACAAAAACGGATACTATGACTTCTCCCCGTATGTCAAGAAAAACTGGAATACGGTAGGGAAGTCTTACAACCAGCGCGTTGTGACGACCTACAAGGGCTATCGGACAACATACATCAGCGGTGGGGAGTTGGACAAAGACACAGTGGTGACACCGCCGCTGAAAGACAGCTACAGGTTCTTTCTTGACAGACCCGTCTATAAACCAGGCGATACCGTGTTTTTTGCCCATCTCCAGTATCGCAACAATCGAACGGATGGTTTCGTTGTCCCCGGCGGCGAGAAGACCTTCTTCCTGGCCGATATCAATGGCAAAACGCTCGACACGTTGCGACTGAACGGCGATGAGTATGGATTGTGCGAGGGACGCTTTGTGTTGTCGGCCGATGCCATGCCCGGCATATGGAAGATCAGGAGCGACATGGGTTATTATGACTATGAGACTTTCAAAGTAGAGGCCTACAAGCAGCCCAAATTCACCGTGACGCTCAGCGTGCCGGCAGAAGAGCACCGCTTTGGTCAGGCGGCCCGTTTTGAGGGCGTGGCTGCATCCTATAGCGCTGTGCCCATCAGTGGCGCCAAGGTGGCTTATGCTGTCACCCGCAGCGAGATTCGACCCGTATGGTGGTGGGGATGGAACAGGAGGTGGCGTGCCACGGAGACCCGGACGGTGGCCGGCGGAGAAGTCACCACCGCTGCCGACGGCACCTTCACCATAGACTTTGTCCCCGAGCCCGATTCCAATGCCGACTTCAGTCGTCGACCTGCATTCGTTTATACGGTGAACGCCACCGTCACCGACATCAACGGTGAAACCCACATGGCGACCGCATCCATGCGGGTGGGATACGTCAACAGCTATGCAGAAATCAATGTCGAAGAAAAAAACGACGATGATGTATCGTTCCGCGTTGTCTGCCGCAACCTTGACGGCAGCGTCATCGGAGGCAGTGCATCGATTGAAGTGTCGCGGCTGACGACGCCCGCCAAACCCAAACTCACGCATCCTCTCATCAGCCAGGGGTATTTAGCCGACACTGCCGCCATGCCCATCGGGCGGAAGGATTTTGAGCGCCTGTTTCCGCTTTTCGACTACGACGGTGCTGCCAACGACATGGAAGGCTGGCCAGTGGCCAAACGGATTTTCACGAAGCAGGTCAACACCACGTCGGAGAACCCCTTCAGCTACAGTTTGAAAGGGCAGCCGGAAGGTGTGTACCGCATGAAGGCTTTCGTGCGTACCGCCAGCGGCGACACCCTCACGGTGGAACGTTGTCTGCTCTATCAGCCTACGGCGTCACGCCAGCCC
>CAMNKG010000086.1 GCA_946542135.1 uncultured Bacteroidales bacterium | reverse complement strand
ATAGCTATGTGCTCACGAACGATGAAAGCGAAGACGGACTTGGGATGGGATGTCTTGATGTGCGTAGCCAGACAATCAGCCTCTTCTGGAGTCAGGTCGATGGATAACGCTTCCTTCCAATGCTTAACGTATGGCAGATGCCAGAAGTTTTTGAAAAGAAAATCTCCGGCATCGTTATCGTCTTTAGTGTTCTCCTCTGCGTCTTCTTTATGGTTCCCCAGTACTGCGGCGCTCTTCTCGTCCCGCAATTTGATGGCTGTGCGGAAATATTCTGATATTGAGATGTTCTGATTGAATAATCCCAACGTACGAAGACCGTTCCAATAAATAGTCGAGGGTGTTCGTACAACCCATTTGGGCAGGACTGTGGCTCCGATAATTCCTTGGTCATCACAATTATTCTTTAAGATGACAGCAGACTCCTTCTCGATTTCGTCCAGGCGGCGCATGGCTTGTTGGACGGAGGTAACACGAGCATCTGATACGGTATCCATCATTGCATAAGGAATAATGAAGAAATATTTTGCGCGAGTCTGGATGGTAGAGGTCCCCGGGAAGAAGTAATTCGCGAAACCGTCACGTATAATGCCGATTCCGAGTTCGTCCACGGCGCCCTGTTCATGGAAAAAGCGCAGGACATCCATCGTTCTCTTCCGATCTCTATCCGAAAAGTCTATCCAACCTATATTCATAGTTGTTATGGTTTTCTTTATCTCTGTTTGGCCCTTTTTGTTAGGGTCTTTTGGGAATGGCTTTAAATTGCCTGCAATTTGTTTTTGCACATTTTCGATACTGTTATTCATCTCTAAGTCAATCTATATAAACGGTTCTCGCATAATTTCGTTTTTCGCATTTTTCGCAATAAATAGGACCCGTCTTTATGCATTCTGAACCGATATTATCGGCACAGGTGTTCTTACAACTTCGGTCTTGCCCTTCGCCGGCAGGTAACTCAAACAGGAACGCTGTGTGTTACTTGAGCGGTAATCTTCTCCGAAAGGATAGACCGTATCATGACGATACGGTCATGGAGAAACTTAGTTGTAATAACCCCAGGCAAGAAAAGCTCTGATTTTCGCTGCCTGGGGTATGGAATCCCTTCTCCCGCCTGGTCTCCCCGAAGCGCGATTTTCTCGGTTCGGGGTTGTGCGGATGATCATTTAGTAATATTTCTTTCGTAAACTTTCGATACCTTCCTTTCGTTGCGTCACTGGTTGGCGTACTGCACCACCTCGTCGTGGAAAAACTCTATCTGGATGCCGGCTTGGCGGAAGAGCTCCTCGCTCTCCTGGCCGGCATGGTATTTGTATTCGCACACCACGCGCTTGATGCCGCAGTTGATGATGAGCATGGCGCAGGTGCGGCAGGGGGTCATGCGGCAATAAAGGGTGGCGCCGTCGAGGGCGATGCCGCGGCGGGCGGCTTGGCAGATGGCGTTCTGCTCGGCATGTACGGTGCGCACGCAGTGGTTGCTGATGGTGCCGTCGGGGTTGATGGTTTTGTGGAAGAGGTGGCCCACCTCGTCGCAGTGGGGCAGCCCCGAGGGGGAGCCTACATATCCCGTCACCAGCAGCTGGCGGTCTTTGACGATGACGCATCCCGAGCGCCCACGGTCGCAGGTGGCACGCTTGGCGGCGGTGTCGGCCAGCTCCATGAAGTATTCGTCCCAGGTGGGTCGGCGGTAGAGGATTTTCGACAGCACGTTCTCCACTTGCTGGTTCAGCTCCTCGATGGTGCCGCCGTTGTCGAAGCGGAAATCGGCCTGGCTGATGCAGACCCCCAGGTTCTGCTTGTTGGGGTCGTCGTTGTCCATCTCGCGCTTCTCGTTGGCCAGGAAGGTCGCGAAGTCGATATGGTCGGTCTCGCTGCCGCGTAGCACGGCGCGTTCGTAGCGCACCTTGGGGTCGGCATCAACGGCGAAGAGGTAGAAATTGGGCTTGCCCCTCAGGGCGGCAACCTCGCCGGGGGTGCGGACGCTCTCGATGATGCAGTTGCACCCCGAGGCTTGCGCCTGCTCGTACAGCTGCTCCACAATCCACGACGGCGTGTGCTGGGCTCGCAGGTCGTTGCCCACCAGCGTCATGCTGTCGCGGTTCACAGGCATGTTGCGCCGCTTGATTTCTTCGGTGATGAAAGCCCGCACACTGTAGTGTACAAAGCCTCGGTTCTTGACAAGGTAGTCGACAATGGTGCCTTTGCCGGCGCCCAGGGTTCCTGTAATGCCTATGGTAATCATGTGGATGTCTTTTTGTGTGGTTGGTAACGATGGCATGGCTGCCAACGTGTTCAGCATTTGAATTTGTATTCCAGTTTGGCGAGATCTTCGTTGGCTTTGACGATCTTCTTTTTGAGGCCAGCCTTGTAGGCGACAAGTTTCTGCATGAGCGTCTCGTCGCTCTGTGCCAAAATCTGCATAGCCAGGATGGCGGCGTTCTGGGCGCCGTTGATGGCCACGGTGGCTACGGGTATTCCCGGAGGCATCTGCATGATGGCGAAGGTGGCGTCGAGACCTTCCAGGACGCTGCCTTTGATGGGGACGCCGATGACGGGAACTACGGTTTCGGCGGCGATGACACCGGGCAGCGCTGCTGCCATGCCGGCGCCGGCAATGATGCATTTGATGCCACGCGAAGCAGCATTGCGTGCAAAGTCGCTCACCTCGGCGGGTGTGCGGTGTGCGGAGAGAGCATTGACCTCGAAGGGTATCTCCATCTCCTCAAGAAACTGGCAGGCTTTCTCCATGACCGGCAAGTCGCTGGTGCTGCCCATAATTATGCTAACAAGTGGGGACATGATGATAAATGTTGAATGTTGAAAGTTGAATGTTAAATGTTAGATGTTGAATGTTAGATGTTAAATGATAGATGTTGAAAGTTGAATGAAAGTTTAGAGTCAAAAGGTGAAGGAAATTGAAAGAAAGTGAAGGAAAATCCGCTTTCCGCTTTCCGTTTTCCGCTTTAAAAAATCATCGCCAGCAACACATAGAGCCAATGGGCTGCTATGCCGGCGCAGAGGCCGCCGATGGTGTGGGCGCCGATGGCTTTGCCGATGAGTTTGCGGTAGCCCAGGCTGTCAAGCATGGCGGTGTGGGTGCTCAGGTATCCGCTCCAGCACATGCCCATGGCGGTGAAGACGGCTATGGCGTTGCCGTTGATGATGCCTTCGGTGATGAAGCGCGGCACCAAGCCAAGTGCGGCACCTACCGCTCCGAGTGCCGTGATCGGGAACGACACCAGCGCGCCGCTGTCGAAACCGAAGAGCCAGTAGAAGACGATGTTGATCTTGTCGGCCAGCCAGGTGATGACGGGGACGCCTTCGTAGGCGGCGCCGGTATAGGTGCCGCTCGCGGTGTCGGGTCCGAAGGTGAGCATCATCACTATGGTCGATATGCAAAGCACGCCGGGAATGATGGCAAGACCGATGTCTACGCCGCTCTTGCCGCCGTCGAGCAGCGAGTTGAGGAAGCGCTGGAAGGTGCTGCCTTCGCTTTTGAAGGATATGGCCTGCTCATCGCCGCTGGCGTTGGCTTCAACGGGACAGTCGAGTTCAGGATAGCTCTTCAGCGTGAAGCGCTGCATGAGGCGTGTGGAAACGATGCTGCCGATTACGGCGCCAAGGATGCCTACCAAGGCACCGCTGCCGTAGCCGAGACCGGTCATGAAAGCAAGCACAACGAGACCCATGCCGAAGGCCGTGCCAAAGTTGGTGAGCGACACCAGCTGGTATTTCTTGAAATAGCGTGAGAAATTCTTGTCTTTGGCCAGCGAGATGATGGCGGGATTGTCGCTCAAAAAGGTCATCAGCGCTCCCAGTGCCGCCACGCCGGGCAGGTTGTAGAGGGGTTTCATCAGCGGCCGCAGGATGCCCTCCATCAGGCGCACCACGCCGAATTCCGTCAGCAGGCGGCTGATGGCACCCATCAGCACGCAGATGGCCATGATGTAGAACACCGTCTCCATCAGCAGGTGGTAGGCTGTCTGCATGAAGGTGTTGAGCATATGGGGCAGCGTCATCTTATACGCCAAAAACCAGAAAAAGCCGACGAAGATGATGAGGAAGATAAAGGCCTCGATGCTTCGTTTGTGGGTGAACTTCAGGGGCTTCTTGAGGCGATGCTCCAGCTTCAGGAACATGGCTTCAACGGAGCGTGCATAGGAGGTTGTTTTTTTGCGTTCCATTGTGAATGGTTGAATGATTATCTATTGAATGTCAATATTTTTTTCGCTCTCAGCGCGATTAAAGGCCGCGTTCCATGAACATGCGGTGTATGTTCATGTGCCAGGTGATGCCGATGTTGGCGGTGAGGGTGTTGGTGGTGGACATCTTCACGCCGTTGGCATCCTCGACGCGCGTGTTGCGGTTGGCTACAAAGCCATGCAGACGCACGTCCTTGCAGAACGAGGGGATGTATTCGAAGCCGATGCCGTAGGTGGCGTGGCTGTTGCCGGCACCCACCAGGCAGTCAAGGTCGGCAACGGTGTTGAAGTCCTCTGCCGAGTGGTTCTGCTCGTAGGCTCCTTTGGCAAAGATGTTCAGGTCGTCGGTGACGTGGGCGTTCAGGCAGCTGACGATGGCGAAGTCCTTGCCCCAGTCGTCAGCAGCCAGCGCATGGTGGATAAGGTCGACGTAGATGTCCCACCGCTCGTAGGTGAGCTTGTTGCCCAGGGCGATATAGTTCATGTATCCGTGGTCGGGGCGCTCGAACATGTTGACGGAATAGAGGGTGCTGAAGTGGCCGAACTTGCCCGACCAGAAGAGGTTGTAGCTCAGCAGGCCGCTGCGCCACTCCGCGCCAAGGCCGGTGCCCAGGTTGGCGCCATAGTGCACGTAGGGCGAGTTGCCTATCTGCGCCAGCAGCATGTGGTTGCCGTCGTTGGTCTTGAAGGCGGCGGCAATGGCGGGCTGGAAGCAGTAGATGTTGTCCCAGTAGTTGGTGCTGAAAAGCACGTCGATAGGGGGCGCATCGTATTCGAAACCGCCGATGGCAAGGGCATCCTTACCCAAGCGGAACATCCAGTTCTGGTTGGGGTTGTAGTTGAGGTAGAGGAAGTCGGTGTTGTCGAAAAGCGACACATGGCCCGGCTGGGCTATGATGCGTTGGCGGAAGAAGTAGCTGAACTTGTCGTTGAGGTTGCCGCCGGCAATGAAATTGAAATAGCGTCCGTGGAAGCCATAGGGATTGTCGGTGGTCGTCTGGTTGGTAAGGGTGTCCCACATCTCGGTGTGCATGTAGTCGAAATCGGCTCGTGCCTCGAGACGTATCTGTGTGAAGACGGGCGAGAACACCACCTGGGCTTGCGACCCCAAGGCGGCAAACAGCATAAGCGTTAGAAGTAGAACGCGTGATAGTCTTTTTGTTTTCAATGTATTAAAGTTATTTTGTTAATATTTATGAAAATGCAAAATTACATAAAAAATAATGATATCCAAAATATCATCTTCTGTTGGGACGATATTTTTGTGTCGATATCAAAAAAAAGTATTATCTTTGCTCCCAAAATCAAAATCTATTATTATGCATAAGAGTAATACTTTCAGAGGATTGTGCTTTTTAGCACTGTTTGTTTTCGCCGGAATCGGCGCAAACGCCCAGTTGACTCATCTGGAACAGTCCATTTATTTGAATTTTAACCTCGCCACGGCTCAGTTCAACGACGACGTTGCCGTCAACGGCCTGGGCGACATGGTGCCTATGACGCGTTTCAATGTCGGCAAGAATGCCGGCTTCGGCGTCGGTCTCGGCTACCGCGCCTCTTACCGCTTCGATGTCGGCTTCGGCGAGGTGTCGCCTTATATCCATGCCGATCTCATGTGGAACCGCACCAAGGGCGACATGCGCGACCGTTTCATGGATGCCGACGGCAAAGCCCCCAACTATTTCAATATCCCTATCTATGTGGGTGTCAACTATCGTTATCAACTGACTGACATCTTCACGCCTTTCGCCGAATTCGGCATCGGCCCCGACTTCCTCCTTATCACCAAGGAAACGGGTACCACCCCTCTCTGTGGCGACTTCAAACTCCGCTACCAGTCTACCGTCAACGTGGCTTGGCAGATCGGCCTCGGCTCTTATTTCGGACAGCATGTCAGCGCCAGCCTCCACTACAGCGGCTACGGCAAGCATGCCATCAAGTACACCAGCGCTACTGATGTTCCCACCGCTCTCCAGGTCGAAGACGCCGCCGACACCAAGACGCAGACCCGCAGCATCGGTCTCTTCTCGCTCCGCATCGGTTTCCACTTCTAAGAGTAGTCACGGCATGTTGTAAACGCCAGTTTTCATGCCGCTGGCATATAATTATAAAGGGAATTTGTAACTTGGTTACAATTCCCTTTTTTGTATCATGAACCTGATTAATAAAAGGTGTTTCGCTAAGGATTCACCTTCAATAGAGCATTCTTTAACCTTTATTTTATACCTCTTCAGTTCACCACGTGAATGTTACGCGGGGTCCATTTGTGATTTTCAGGGTTATAGGCGTGCCGGTCGGTGGCAGTTCCATCGCGTCGGTTGCCTCGTTGTAGCGGCGCAGCCAGAAGGGGTCGATCGGTATGGAGAATCGGTAGCGGTCGCAGCCGGCGGTTATCAGCTCGAGGGTTGCATTCTGGACGGCCACGAGCTGGCGGCGCGGTGCGGTGATGCCGTCGCCTTCAAGATAGACCTGAATTACTTCGCGTTGCGAATGAAGGAAGCCGTCGACGCTGTCGAGGACAAGGGTGCCGCTGACTGTCAGCGTCGGGCGGTCGAACTGGATGCTGTCGTAGTGAAAATGGCCGTAGCTGAGGCCGTAGCCGAAGGGAAACAGAGGCTCCTCTTCCATATATCTATAGGTGCGTCGGCTCATATCATAGTCCTCGAACTCAGGCAGCTGGGCGGTCGATTTGTAGAAGGTCACCGGCAGGCGTCCGAAGCCGTCGGTATAGCCACACAGGGCATTGACGACGGCGGTGCCCATATCCTGGCCGCCGTACCAAGCGACAAGGATGGCGTCGACATCGTCGACCACCTCTTCAAGGCCTATGGCGCTGCCGGTGCAGAGAACGAGCACGATGGGCTTGCCTGTGCGGCGTTTGATTTCCTTGATTAGGTCGCGCTGCGGTGCGGGCAGCTCGATGGCGGTGCGGTCGCCGCGGTAGAAGCCGGGCATATCGACCTGCAGCTCTTCGCCTTCGAGGGCAGGGGAGAGGCCGCCGCAGAAGACGACGACGTCGCTCTTGGCAATCTGTTTCCAGAACTTGCGGCCGGGCTTGTAGCCGTTGTCGGCCAGGTGGCAGGCGGTGTCGAAATAGATCGACGCGAATTTGGCGCCGTAGCCGTAGGTCGAAGAATAAAACATATAGTGACGGATATATTCCTCGAAGGCTTTGAGAATGGTCTTCTGATAGGGTGGGGTGCCGTTGTAGTTGCCCAGCGCCATCGCAGAGTCGGCAGCATTGGGGCCGATGACGGCTATTTGCTCCATTCTTTCGGGGTCGTTCAGTGGTAGTATGCCGTTGTTTTTGAGCAGCACCAAGGTGTTGCTTGCTACCCTTGCGGGGTCGGAATAGAGGCTTT
>CAMNKG010000085.1 GCA_946542135.1 uncultured Bacteroidales bacterium | reverse complement strand
CTTGTATAAGCCCTCCGAGGCCGATTTGATTGTATGAAAAATGTCGTCAAACATCAGGATATCGTTTTATGGTTTAATACATATCATTCATATTATGCATCTTACGATACCATAATATAATCAGTTCCGTCATGCAAATTTACAAAAAAATGTTGCATCGCAACAAGGAACAGACAAAACTGTAATCCCTTGCTCGAATTAAGACCACGAGTAAGCGGGACAACTATGCATTGTAATCAGGAATAGACTAAAAAAGGAGGCCCTCATGGGTCTCCTTTATCGAGCAGTCATGTTTTTCTATTTTTTCACCAACCGCTTGGTGGCGTACCCGTTGTTGGTGTGTATGCGAACTATATAGGTGCCGGCAGGCAGCGACGACAGGTCGAGATCGGTGTTCATGGCGTCGGTGGAAACGCTCAGCAGCATGGTGCCGTCACCAGCTTCACGCTAAGCATTCCCTGGGCTGAGGGCCGTTAGCCGGATTCCTTTCCGATGAGGGGCCTTCTTTGCCTGTTGGCGGAAGCATTAAGGCAAAGCAAACGCTACATGATATGTAGGCGGCCTTCGGGAAGCGGGGGCACAGCAGGAGCACGGAGACCGTCGCCAAAGTTGCGACAGCCCCTGAACAGTACCACTTCGTCGTAGAGACCCTCGGCGATGAAGGCGTCAAGAATGGTGCGACCCCCTTCGACAATGAGCGACTGTACGTTGCGCTGACGGAGGAGGTGCATCACCTCGTCGAGCGACTGGCACTGCAGGTGGAGCCAGTGGGGAGGCACGTTGTGCAGACGACCGCGGCGGTCGAGGACAATGGGCAGAGGGTCGAGACCCCGATAGCGGCGTGCCGTAAGGCGGGGCCGGTCGTCGAGATAGGTCTGTGAACCCACCAGGATAGCAGCCTCCTCGGTGCGCATGCGATGGCTCAATGCTGTCTGCACATCGTCGCTGATCCAGTAGTTGCCTGCCGCCGCCGGCGCCATGAATCCGTCGGCGCTCTCGGCCCACTTCAGTATGACGTAGGGACGCTTCTTTTCCATGAAGGTGAAAAAACGGCGGTTCAGTTCGCGTCCTTCGTCCTCGAGGACATGGCGCACCACCTCGATGCCGGCAGCTTCGAGCTTGGCGAATCCGCGACCGGCAACAAGCGGGTTAGGGTCATCGTTGCAGCACACCACACGGCTGATCCCTTTTTCGACGATGAGGTCGGCACAGGGGGGTGTCTTGCCAAAGTGAGAGCAGGGTTCCAAGTTGACATAGAGCGTGGCACCGCGAAAATCGCCTTGGCGAAGCAACGCATTGCGTTCGGCATGGTTGTGGCCATACTCCTGATGGTAGCCTTCGCTGACGACGACGCCGTCTTTGACCACCACACAACCCACCAAGGGGTTGGGACGCGTGCGACCCAACCCCTTGACGGCCAGCTGCAGACAGCGCTGCATATAAAAGATATCGGCTTTGTCAGCTGTCATAGCGAAGAAGCCACAAAAGCGTTATTTCTTGGTGGAGACCACCAGATAGTTGGTATAGCGCCAGAAAGCGTTGACATCCTTGATGACCAGGTATGCCACCGTCTTGTCGTCGTTCTCGTCCATGACAAGTTCGTAGGATCCTTCGGGGTGCTTGGAGATCACCTGAGCCTTCTTCTGATTGATGGTGACCGTGGTGACCTTCGTGCGGTCGATGGATTTGAACTTGCTGATATCCATATCTTCCGACGTGTTCTGCTTTTTGCCGATACCGATGAACCCGCCACTCTTGTTGACGATGCCCATGTCCTTCAGCTCTTTGTAGGAGCCGACGATATAATAGGCTTTGTTGGCCTCGTTGGTCTGATAGGCGATGTATTCATCCTTTTCCTGATTCGACTTGGTGAGTTCTTCGACATTGGAAGAGAGCTGCTGAATCTTGGCTCTGCTGACATTCAGCTCGCCCATAAGGGAGTTGATCTTGTTTTCCTGGTCGGCGATGCGGGTGTTGAGCGTTTCGATGAATTCCTGCAGGCGGGTGTTTTCCTTGCCGAGGTTGGCGATTTTGGCGTTGAGTGCGGCAATTTTCTCTTTGTTCTGCTGCAGCATGTTTTCAATGACAGCCAGCTGGTCTGTGATTTGGCCCTTGACATGGGCGCTCATTTCAGGGTTGCCGCGTTTAAGGTCGTTCACCTGGCTGTAGCGAGAGGATATTTCCGAAAGGTTGGTCTCGATCTCGTTGAGCACCTCGAAAAGGGCATCAATTTCGCCGTCTTTGGCGTCGACGATAGACTGGAGCGAATCCACTTTTTTCTGAGCGATAGCCACTTGGGGATCTTCGCCACCCTTGCAAGAGGCGAGCAGCAGTGGCATTACCGAAAGCGCAATGATGAGAAGTTTTTTCATGACATTACAATGTTTTAATGGTATCATCGTTAAAATAAAAAACATTGTCATAACGCAGAAATATTCCGAAATATTGTCATGTCAGAAAAAATAATAGCCCAAAATCCGCTCTTGGCGACATGGAGTACGCCCTTCCAGACGCCACCCTTCGACCTTATCGGCGAGGAGCACTATGCGCCGGCCCTTCGCGAGGGCATCCGCGTTGCCGGGGAGCGTATCGATGCCATTGCCTGCCAGCAGGCTGACCCCTCTTTTGACAATACCCTTGTGGCGCTCGAAACCGCCACAGACCTCTTGGACCGATGCAGCGCCATGCTTTTCAACCTCAACGAATGCTGCACCACGCCCACGATGCAGCAGACCGTGCTGGAACTCATGCCCGAGCTGACGCGCTTCGAGAACCGCGTGTGGATGGACCGTCGTCTCTTTGCCCGCGTGGAGGCGCTCTACGAGAAACGCCACGAAAGCGGCTTTGACGGAGAACAGCTGCAATTGCTTGAAAAATACTATCAGCGCTTTGTGCGCAATGGGGTGAACCTTGACGACGCCAAGCGGCAACGTTTTGCCGCCTGCAGCGAGACGCTGGCCACGCTGACGGAGACCTTCAACCAGAACGCGCTGCACGACACCAACGACTTCGCGCTCCATCTTACCGAGGACGCAGAGGTGGAAGGGTTGCCCGACGGCGTCAAAGGTGCCGCCCACGACGAAGCCAGCCGTAGAGGCCTGCCGGGATGGGTTTTCACCCTCCATGCCCCCTCCTACCGTCCCTTCATGACCTACGCCGCACGGCGCGACCTGCGCGAGCGCATGTGGCGAGCCTACAACAGCCGCGGCAACCGCGGCGGCAGCCACGACAACAAGGCCATCATAGCCCAGATTGTGGCGCTGCGTCTCGAGATGGCCCAACTGCTGGGCTACGACGACTATGCCTCCTATTCCCTGTGCCGCACCATGGCGCAAGACGTCGCCACGGTGAACCGTTTCCTCGACAGCCTCATGGAGGCTTCGCTGCCTTATGCCAAGGGCGATCTTGCCGCCGTGCAACAGTTCGCCCACGAGCAAGGGGCTGACTATGAGTTGCAGAACTGGGACTTTAGCTATTGGAGCGAGCGGCTCAAGCAGCAGCGTTACAGCTTCGACAGCGAAGCCCTTCGCCCCTACTTCATGCTCGACAACGTGCGCAACGGCATCTTCGGCCTCTACGGACGCCTCTACGGGCTGACCTTCAGCGAGCGTAAGGACATCCCCGTCTACCACGACGACGTGAACGTCTATGAAGTGCGCGACGGGGAGCGACTGATGGGACTGCTTTATCTTGACATGTATCCTCGTGAAAGCAAGCGCAGCGGCGCCTGGATGACAGACTTCCGCGGTCAGCAACATATAGGCGACCACGAGGTGCGCCCATTGATACAGGTGGTGTGCAATTTCACCAAGCCCACCGCCGACCGTCCGTCGCTGCTCACCTTCGACGAGGTGGAGACCTTCATGCACGAAATGGGCCACGCCATGCATGGCATGCTCAGCGACGTGCGCTACCCTTCGGTCAGCGGCACCAACGTGCGCCACGACTTTGTGGAGATGCCCTCGCAGGTGATGGAGAACTGGTGCTACGAGCCCGAATTCCTCAACACCTTCGCCCGCCACTACCAGACAGGCGACACCATACCGACGGACTATATCGACAAGCTGCGCCGCGCGGAACGCTACCTGGCTGGATGGCTCTGCGTGCGTCAGCTCAATTTTGGTCGCGTGGACATGGCCTACCACACGCTGCGCCATCCGTTGCCTCAAGACACCACCATAGAGCAGTTCGAACACCGCAGCATGGTGGAGCTGCTGCCCACGGTGGCTGGATGCTGCACCAGCACCGCATTCACGCACATCTTCTGTGGCGGCTACGCTGCCGGATACTATGGTTACAAATGGGCCGAGGTGCTGGATGCCGACATCTTTTCGCGTTTCAAGGAGCATGGCATCTTTGACCGTAACACAGCCAATGCTTTCCGGCGCGAGATCCTGTCGCGCGGGGGCAGCGAGCACCCTGCGGTGCTGTTCCGCAACTTCATGGGACGCGACCCCGACAACGGCGCTTTGCTGCGACGCTGCGGGTTCACGGCATAGAGGCTCTTATGTCGGCGGCAAGTTCTTCGAACCTGAAAAAACGGTGACCACAGTTGTCTTTCCAGACCACTTGGGCGTGATGAGGGAAGAGCTGGAGCAGCGGCCTGTGGTCGCCGAGCAGCTCGTCGTCGGTGCTCAAGGCAAAATGGAGTGGCGTGGACTGCGGCCAATGCCCTTCCTGATTGCGCCGCACCTGCCGACGGAAGACCTCGGCATCAAATCGCTGATAGCAGTCCAACAACCTCTTACCCTCGTCAGTGGGTTGTTCCGTTCCCCCCTTCAGAATGACACGATGGATGGTTTGGACCACATCATGGGCAGGATTGACGGTCCACACAGGCCCCTGGAAAAATACCGTGGCGCAGAGCGACTGGTAGCCTCCGAAACTGCTGCCGACAATCATCCTGACATCCTCTTGTGCAACGACGTTGCGTATTTGATGCTGAATCTCGTAAGGGGTGCGGTGGTCGTAGTCGAAAGTGGGAGACACCACACGACATTCCGGCAACATCGTGCGGAGCAGCTGCCCCTTGGTGGCATTGCCGTTCGAGCCGTAGCCGTGAATGTACATGATAGTATGCATGGGATATTGTATTTTGCTTGGGAAACGGACAACCCCTTGTTTTATTATGCTATCCTCAACAATAAAGAAACCCCTATTGCGTTACCTTTGCAAAAGAATTCATTATGGATCGACCAAGCAAAACTGCACGACTTAGCTTCATCCGTACAAGCTGGCTTGTTCTGATGACTATCATACTCGCCATCGTCGCCTTCTGTCATTTTCCCGAAGGTGCCGATTGGCATTGGCTGTTGCCCCTCAACGGGCATTACCATATCCCCATGATGCTGGGCGGCTTGCTGCTCACGCTGCTGCTGGCCGTCGTATGCGTTCGCTGTTGCCGCAACGACAGCATCCACCGCGGGCGTCTGCTGATTGTCACCGGCATACTCAGCCTATTCCACATCATCCTCGTATACAGCTATTACGTCTTCACCGACTGGGATGTACAGCAGCTGACCGGAGCTGCAGAGGCGATGGCCGAAGGACGTCCCGTCGACGAATTCAAGGACTATTTCCGTTTCGCTCCCAACAATCTGTTTCTCACGCGCATCTTTGCCCTTGTCTTCTTCCTCACAGGGCCGCTGTGGGGTCTGCGCACCATGCTCTTTCCGCTGTTGGTGCTGCAATGTCTCTTTGCTGCGCTGACAGCGTTGATGCTCTTCCAGATTGCCATCCATCTCTGGCACAAAAAAAACTTAGCCGTGATGGTCTACCTTTTCTATAGCCTGCTGGTATGGTTCTCGCCCTGGTGGTCCATCCCCTATTCCGACGTGTGGGGACTGATGGCTGTGGTCACCATCCTGTGGCTCTACGCTGTGCTGCCCTTCAAACGGCGTTGGCTGAAGGTATTCCTGATTGCAGCGGCATCGGTCACAGGCTACTACATCCGTCCGCAGGTTCTTTTCATCGGCATGGCTATAGGCTTCGTTGAACTGGTGGCAGCCCTACGCTCCAAGCAAGCGCTACGGACGCTTCTCAAGCCCTCCGGCATAGCCTTTGGCGGCGTGGCGGCGGCCTTTCTGCTGGTACACATCTGCATGATTGGAAGTCCCATGAGCCTGCATTCACGCAGGGCTTTCGGACCCACACACTACCTGATGATGGGTGCCAACTACCAGTCAATCGGCATCTATAGCGCCAATGACGTTGACTATTCGCGCAGCTTCAAACGTAAAAGTGAACGGGCGCGCGCCGAGATGGCCATGACACGCCAACGCTACGCTGATCTCGGAGTCGACGGCACCCTGATTCTGTGGGGTAGGAAGATGCTGCTCAATTTCAGCGATGGCACCTTCTACTGGGGTCGCGAGGGACAATTCTACAAGATAGTGCCCGAACGGCATTCACGCCTCTCGCAGATGACCCGCAGCGTCTATTACAACCAGGACCACGGAGGGCGACACAATGTGAAGTGGGGCGTCGTCAACACCAGTCTGTGGTTCGGCATGCTGCTGTTCGCGCTTATGGCCGCTTTCCCTTTGCGGCAGGATGCCACATCTCGGAACCAGCCAACCGAGCGCATACTCAAAGTTGTTATGCTGACGCTACTGCTGCTGTTCCTGTTCCACATGCTTTGTGAGGCCCGTGCCCGCTACCTGTTCAGTTTCGTGCCGCTGATTATCCTCCTGACGGTGGAAGGCTTACGTCAGACAAAGGCGTTGTCCAGCCGCACAAAAGCCCCAACGGCACAGCGAGACTGACGACGTGCACGTCAGAGCCTGGAAAGTTTAATGGTGCCCATATCGCCATCAAGGCTGTAGCGGAAGAAGTGTGTCGAGTCGTAATCTGTGTTGAACGTGATTTCAGGTATGCTTTTATTTAGATAGGGCTTATAGTCAATCTGCTGGTATTCGCGCTGCCGGTCGGGCAGGTTCTTGGCATCGATGCCTTGCGGGTTTGAATAGCGAATATTGCGGCGGTCGAACTTCTTGTGGCTCATCCGCGCAGCAGAGACCTCGAAATGGACGTTATAGTCGTTGCTGTAGAGCGTGAAACGGCCATTGCTGTCGGTGTAGGTGTTCATCCCCACCGACCAGTCGTCGTTCCAGCCGCGGATGACGGCACCTTCGACAGGCTTGCCCGTCGTCTCATCAATCACCGTACCAGTCAGGCGAATATTGCTGTAGGCAAGCATATTGTAATAGTTGACCGGAGGAATGATGTCGCTATCAACACCGACACCCAGGCACATCTTGCCAAGATGCCACACCAGGTCCAGAGCAGGTTTCCGCTTGCCATTGCAGTCGCTCAGACCTGTGTACTGCGCTTCGAAATTGACACCCTGCGGGTTGTCCTGAAACTCCCACCAGCCAAAGCCAATAGCACCGTGGATGTAAGCAAATCGATAGGTGTCCCACATAAACTGTGCCTGCCATTCGTAAGGCACCGAGTCGTTGTCGGCCGGTAGGCCCGTCTCGCCCACCATCCAGGGCTTGCCGCAATAGCGGCTGTACCACCACATTTCGGAGTAGACGCGCAAGGGGTGGTAGGTGTGCATCTCGACGAAGTCTGTAGGCAGCA
>CAMNKG010000084.1 GCA_946542135.1 uncultured Bacteroidales bacterium | reverse complement strand
CGTCGCGCCGTCGCGGTGGGGCAAGGATGTGGCGTGCAGGATTAGGATATGTCCCTATGTGAGGAATCTGACCCTTTCCGCTTCGCTGTATTGGGGCGAGTATGGGTTGCCCCATAGCACCGTTGCCGGTGATGAGAAGGGAGCGAGGAGGCGTGTTGCTGCTGGTGTCCAATACGTTGACGAGTCTTTTGTGCTCAGAGGCGAATACCTGTGGGGTTATACAGGAATGGCAACGCTTGATGCAGGTACGGAACTGTATAATCTTGACAATATTGCCACGCGAGGGTGTTATTTTACGGCAAGCCGTTGGTTCCGGTTGGGTCGGACGTCAGAGTCGGGCTTTGTCCAGAAATTACGTCCGATAGTGCGCTGGGACTACTATACCAGAGATTACGATACAGATGCGTCAACCACCTTTTATTGGGCTGGTGTGGAATGGTGGCCCGAGAAACATCTGCGTCTGCAGCTGGCCTACAGAATACACAAGGATGACAATAGCAGGAACTACGACCACAGGCTTACGGCGATGACCACTGTGAAGTTCTGAGGTTCCTTAACTTTAACCTTAACTTTAACCTTAACCTTAACTTTATCTTCAGAAAAAAATATATAATTATAAATACTATAAAAAGTTATGAAGACAAGAATTTTGTTGACAACTTGCCTATCGGCTCTGATTGTTTCGATGAGCATTTCGTGCAAAGGTGGAAGCTCTGAAGCCACGAACGATAGTGACGAGTTGAAGGGTAACATTTCTATTTCGGGTGCCTTTGCGCTCTATCCTTTGGCTGTGAAGTGGTCTGAGGAGTTTCAGAAGATGCATCCCGGTGTGCGCATCGATCTCTCGGCTGGTGGAGCGGGTAAAGGTATGACCGATGTGCTCGCTGATGTTGTGGACCTTGGAATGGTGTCGCGCGAAGTCTATGACGCCGAGCTTCAGAAAGGTGCAGTTCCTTTTGCCACTGCCAAGGATGCCGTCGTCATCACCATCAATGCCGACAACCCGTTTGCCGACGAGCTTATGAAGAAAGGCATCTCCAAAGAGACAGCTACAAAGATATGGATTACAGGCGAGGATGTCGCTTGGGGTCAGGTGCTTGGAACCAACGATGCCACTCCCATTCACGTCTATACCCGCTCCGATGCCTGTGGCGCCGCCGAGACTTTTGCCTTGTGGATGGGTCACAAACAGGAAGACCTGAGAGGTACAGCCGTCTTTGGCGACCCCGGTCTGGCTTCGGCAGTACAGGCCGACAAGCTCGCTGTGGGTCTCAACAATATCGGCTATGCCTACGATGAGAAGAGCCGCAAACCCAACCCGGGTCTGCTGGTGGTGCCTATCGATCGCGACAATGACGGAGCGATAAGCAGCGAAGAGTATTTCTACGATACAAAGGATGATTTTATTGCCGCTGTTTCAGCGAACAAATATCCCTCTCCGCCGGCCCGCGATCTCTATCTTGTAAGCCATGGTGTCCCGAAGAATCCTGTAGTCATTGCTTTCTTGGAATACGTGTTGGGCGATGGGCAGAGTCATAATGTGCCGGCTGGCTATATCGGCATCGATGAAGAAAAGCTGCAGCGCGGACGAGAATTGTTGAAAAAATGAATGTCAGAATTCTGAAAGACCGTACGGCGAAGGGACTGATGCTTACCATGACAGTAGTGGCCATACTTATGGTGGTCGCCATTGCCATAGGGCTGTATCTGAAATCCAGGCCTGTTCTTGAGTCGCAGTCGCTTTCGTCGTTGCTGTTCGGCTCGCAGTGGAAACCCCTGAAGGGGCAGTTTGGCTTCCTTCCTTTTTTGATGGGTACGGTGTGGGTCACGCTTCTCGCGATTGCGTTCGCCTTGCCGATTTCGTTGCTTACGGCTATCTTCATCACTGAATATGCCCGTCCGATGGTCAAACGTTTCGTCTTTCCGGTGCTCGACATCCTGGCGGCGTTGCCATCGGTGATATATGGCGTGTGGGGCATCTTGGTCGTGGTGCCGTGGATATCGAAACACGTGGCACCGCATTTTGTCGACTTTTCAACAGGCTATACCGTCCTTGCTGCCGGCATAGTGCTCGGCATTATGGTGCTGCCGCTGTTGGTCAGCTTGTTTATCGAGGTGTTCTCGTCGGTGCCCGCCGAATTGCGCGAGGCGTCGCTCTCGTTAGGTGCCACGCAATGGCAGACCGCGTTGAGGGTGGTGGTGCGCAGGTCGCTGTCGGGCATATTGGCATCGAGTGTGCTGGCGGTATCGCGTGCTATGGGCGAGACGATAGCGGTGCTGATGGTATGCGGATGTGTCGTCGGGATGCCTCACGGCCTGCTCGACGCCTGTTATCCGATTCCGGCATTGATAGCCAACAATTATGGCGAGATGCTGTCGATACCGCTCTACGAATCGGCGCTGATGTTTGCCGCCCTTATTCTGTTTGTTGTTGTGCTGATTTTTAATCTGCTATCGCGTATAGTCCTTTATAGAATTGAAAAACAAAATGAATAGGAAAGCGGAAAGCGGGAAGCGGAGAGCGGAAAGCGTGGCTGGCGCGGTAGTACCAAGCAAAAACGCGAATTAAACGAATTTATAGAGGTTGCCTTATAGAATTGAAAAACAAAATGAATAATAAAAAGAATAAAGTCACTGTTGGCAAGAGAGTCAAAGAGTTTATAGCCAAATCACTGATGTGGATTTCGATGGCTATTGTCTTTGTGCTTGTTGTCAGCGTGTTGTGGACGATTTTTTCGAAAGGTATAAAGGCTATGAGCTGGGATATGGTGTCCAAGTTGCCAGGTGGAGGTTTCTATATCGGCAAGGAGGGCGGATTCCTCAACGCCATAGTGGGGTCGCTGATGATAGTGGGTGCCTCCACCTTGCTTGGCCTTCTCGTCTCGGTGCCGGTGGTTTTCTTTCTCAACGTATATTTGACAAAAGGTTCGCGGCTGGCCTATGTGGCGCGTCTGGCTTTCGACGTCCTGTTTGGTGTGCCGAGTATTGTGTATGGTGCCTTTGGTTTTACGGTGATGATATGGTTCGGGCTCCGTACATCGTTGCTGGGTGGTATCATTGTGATTACATTGTTGATCATACCGATATTTATCCGTACGATGGATGAGGCCTCGCGCAATTTCCCGACAGGCATCCTCGACGCCTGTCTGTCGCTTGGTGCCACACGCTGGGAGACCCTCAAGGTGGTGGTGCGTCAGATTGCTCCCGGAATAGCAACCGCCACGCTGCTTTCGGTGGGGCGCGCCATCGGCGACGCCGCCAGCGTGATGTTCACGGCGGGTTATACCGACAGCATTCCTACATCGCTTTCGCAACCGGCCGCAACGTTGCCGCTGGCTGTCTTTTTCCAACTTAGCAGCCCCATTCCCGAGGTTGTCGACCGCGCCTATGCTGCCGCCTTGGTGCTGACGGCTATTGTGTTGCTGCTGAGCATTGCGGGCAGGTTCATTACCGCTCAATTCTCGAGAAACAAAGTGTCTTGATTATTTAATTGCCGAAATAGATGATAGAAGTAAAAAAATTGAATGTCCATATAGGAGACAATCATATTCTCAAGGATATAGATCTGCTCTTTCCGGAAAGAAGCATAACCTGCATCATCGGTCCGTCGGGATGTGGCAAAAGCACGCTGCTGCGCACCCTCAACCGCCTGATCGATTCGACGGAGGGTGTGCGTATTGACGGTCAGGTGCTTGTCGATGGTGAAGACATAATCGACAGCCAGTCGGACATCACGGAGCTGCGCCGCCGTATCGGTCTTGTCAGCCAGCGCCCTTGTCCGCTGCCGATGTCAATCTATGATAATGTGGCCTATGGCTGCCGCATCAACCGTATGTTCAAAAAGCGCCGCGAGCTGGTTCTCCACGTGCGTCAATGCCTGCGAGCCGTAGGCCTCATGGACGAAATCAAAGGCCGCATGCATGCTCCCGCCTCGCGTCTTTCTATCGGTCAGCAGCAACGTCTGTGTCTGGCCCGTTCGTTGGCGGTGCATCCTGACTATATTCTTGCCGACGAAGCCACCAGTGCCCTCGACCCCATCTCAAGCAAGACGGTTGAGGACCTCTTCGTTTCGCTCAAAGACAAATACAGCATCATTATGGTTACGCATACCTTGCGACAGGCACTCCGCATTGCCGACAATGTGGTGTTTATGTATCTTGGCGAAATCATCGAAACGGGTCCGGCATCGCAGGTCTTCAACAACCCCCAAAACGAGCTGACCCAGAAATACCTGTCGGGGGCATTCAGCTGATAATTCATTTTGTAACAACTTGTAACAGCTTTTTTGCTATGAAACTCACTCATCTTAAAGAACTGGAATCGGAATCGATATATGTGCTTCGCGAAGTGGCGGCACAATTCGAGCGGCCGGTAATACTTTTTTCCGGTGGCAAGGATTCTATTGTCGTCACCTACTTGGCTTACAAAGCCTTCTATCCGGCCAAGATTCCATTCCCCCTGCTGCATATCGACACGGGACACAACTTTCAGGAAACAATGGAATACCGCGACAGTCTGGTGCAAAAACTCGGCGCTCGCCTCGTCGTCGGTTCGGTGCAGGAAAGCATTGACACCGGCCGCGTCAAAGAAGAGAAAGGCTACAATGCCAGTCGCAACCGTTTGCAGACCACGACGCTACTGGATACCATCGAAAAATACAAGTTCGATGCCTGTATCGGTGGAGCACGCCGCGATGAGGAGAAGGCTCGTGCCAAGGAACGTTTCTTCTCGCACCGCGACGAGTTTGGCCAGTGGAACCCTAAAAACCAACGGCCAGAGTTGTGGAACAACTTCAACGGCAAAAAAAACATAGGTGAGCATTTCCGTGTATTCCCCATCAGCAATTGGACGGAAATGGATGTGTGGCAATATATTTATGCTGAGCATATTCCGTTGCCGTCGCTTTATTTTACCCATAGCCGTCGTTGTGTGCTTCGCGACGGGGTGTGGCTGGCTGCAGAACCCTGCATCAATCTGCGACCCGACGAGGTGGTGGTGGAGCAGCGTGTGCGTTGCCGCACCATTGGCGATATCACCTGCACAGGCCTCACTGTCAGCGAGGCCAACAGCCTGGAGGACATCATTGCCGAGATTGCTGCCACCCGTGTCACCGAACGTGGCGGCCGCGCCGACGACAAACGCAGCGAAACGGCTATGGAAGACCGCAAAAAGGAAGGGTATTTTTAGTGAAATTAAAAGGTGACTTCTAAAATTCGTTTAATTCGTGTTTTGCTTGCAAAACAAATTTTGATTAACAAATAATCAAATTCGCTAAATCCGAGTAATTCACCGTTTAAAAATAATTGTTAGAGGTTTCCTAAAGTTTTGCGTTTGAATTAAAAAGTTAACGTTAAAGTCAAAGTTAATTGTTCATTATAATAGATTGATTATGAATAATGGATATCTCGATATGGAATTGTTGCGATTCACAACGGCAGGCAGTGTCGACGACGGCAAAAGTACGCTGATTGGCAGACTGCTCTATGACAGCAAGAGCATCTTTGAAGACCAGCTTGAAGCCGTCAAACAAGCCTCCGTCAGTCGTGGCAACGAAGAAGTCAATCTTGCCTTGCTCACCGATGGTTTGCGTGCCGAACGCGAACAAGGCATCACCATCGACGTTGCTTATCGCTATTTTGCTACTCCGAAGCGCAAGTTTATCATTGCTGACACGCCGGGTCATGTGCAGTATACCCGCAATATGGTTACCGGTGCTTCGACAGCAGACCTGGCACTTATTATTGTCGACGCGCGCAACGGAGTGGTGGAGCAGACTGTGCGACACAGCTGCATCGCGTCACTGTTGGGCATCCCTTACATTGCGGTCTGCATCAACAAGATGGACCTCGTCGAGTTCGATATGGCACGCTTCGAAGAGATAAAGAGACAATACCTTGCGATGGCGGAAAATATGGAGATACGCTCGCAATTGTTTTTTATCCCCATCTCGGCCAAGAATGGCGACAATGTAGTGCAGCAGTCATCCAATATGCCGTGGTACGAGGGTCACACATTGATGCATCTGCTCGAGACAGTTCCGATCGACCACAAGTGTGGTGACATCAACGAGCCTGTGCGTCTGCCTGTACAGTATGTCATTCGGCCAATCTCCGACCGTTTCCCCGACTACAGAGCCTATGCGGGCCGTCTTGCTTCAGGTGTGCTCCGTGTGGGCGACCAAGTTGTCGTCTATCCCTCTGGAATGTCGTCTACCGTCAAAGCCATCATGCAGGCCGAGCAATCGTTGGAGGTCGCTTATGCGCCTCAATCGGTGTCGGTTCTCTTAAGCGACGACATAGACATCAGTCGCGGCGACATTATAGTGTCGGCTCAAGGCCCTCGCCCGTGCGTAGAACAGACCATCTCAATGACTTGCTGCTGGCTCAACCCTGAACCTATGCAACTCGGCAAACGCTATATCCTCAAAACCGCTACGGACGAAAGAATAGCTATCGTTAAGAATATTGATTACCGCTTGGATATTAACTCGATGCAGAAAGAAGCCGGAGTCACGGAACTTGCGATGAATGATATAGCCCACGTTACGCTGCGCATCTCCAGTCCGTTGCCTTTCGACAGTTATCGTCAAAACCGCACCACAGGCTCACTGATACTTATCGATCCCGCCAGTTTTGAGACTATTTGTGCCGGAATGGTGGATTGATTTTTTTTAACAATAATACTATGTATACAAAAGAAGAAATTGACAGTCTGAACATAAAGTATGCCGATGCTTCGGCACAGGAGCTGTTGCAAACTTTTATGTCCCAATACGGTGCTCGTCTTGCTTTGTCGTCAAGTCTCAGCATTGAAGATCAGACATTGACCGATATGATGCTCCGCATTGATCCACAGGCCAATATTTTCACCCTCGATACGGGGCGGCTTTTTCCTGAGACCTACGAGCTAATAGAGCGGACCAATGAACATTACGGGGTGAAACTGAAGGTGTTTTGTCCGCAGACCGAGGCTCTGCAGCAATTCGTAGCAACCGAAGGTGTCAACCCATTCTACGAAAGCATCGAGAAAAGGCATGCCTGTTGCGAGGTGCGCAAGTTGGAACCTCTACGGCGCGCCTTTCGTGATCTGGATGTATGGGTGTGCGGCTTGCGCAGCGCCCAGTCTGTAACGCGTAGCGATATGAGGCTGATAGAGTGGGACGAACGTCACGGGCTGCTCAAAATCAATCCGCTCATACACTGGACCGAGCAGCAGGTGTGGGACTATATTAAGGAAAACCGCGTTCCTTACAACCGTCTACACGACAAAGGGTTCCCCAGCATTGGCTGTGAACCCTGTACTCGCGCTGTGCGCCGTATTGATGATGTGCGTGCTGGCCGTTGGTGGTGGGAGAGCCCCGACCATCGCGAATGCGGCCTGCACGTGCGTTAATGTGTTAATGCTTTATTGCTGATCATCCGCCGAAATCGTCGAACATGATGTTCTCGCGCTGGACGCCGAGGTTGTCGAGCATGTCGATGACGGCCTTGGACATGGGTCCGGGGCCGCACATGTAGTATTCGATGTCCTCGGGGGCGGGATGGTTCTTGAGGTAGGTCTCGTACATCACGTTGTGGACGAAGCCCGCGGTGTAGGGTACGCCAG
>CAMNKG010000083.1 GCA_946542135.1 uncultured Bacteroidales bacterium | reverse complement strand
CCGTAAGTTCCGCACTGCTGACGGCGTCGGTCGACAAGAGTGAATGCCTGGTAGGCGACAGTGTCACGCTGCGTGTGGGCAGCCGCTTCGATGATGTCACCTGCTTCGTGTTGGTGAACAAAGACAAAGTCAGCTACCGTCACGAACTTCACGGCGTCAGCCATGGTTTCGTCGACATCAAGATCCCCGTCACCGACGAGTTGTTGGGCGGTGTAACGATAGAGGTTGCCGCCGTGAAGGCTAACCAGATGAAGATAGAGCGATTCAATATCAATGTGCCCTATGCCCATAAAAAACTCGATGTCGTCTTCGAGACATTCCGCAACAAACTGGAACCCGGCAGCAAGGAGCGGTGGACCCTCCGTGTCAGCGAATCCTTGACAGGACAGCCTTCTGCTGCCAACCTGCTGATGACCATGTATGACCATGCCCTCGACAACTATGGAATTCTGGACTACTCCTTACGTACATGGTTTTCCTCATTCGCCTACGATGCTTTCGTTTCAAGAAACAATATCTGTTCAGGATACTACAGGTTAGAGCCATTATTGCAGTACCTGGACCCGATGTATTACTACAACCGTTATTCCACGTTGAAACCGATTATCGAGGATCGGTATATCCATCGGCAATATGTTATGTACAAGACAGCCACAGCCCGCGGCGAGAAAAACATGGTCGTAATGGAGGAGGATGCCTTGGAGTCGATAGCCGTCAATAGAAACATCGTGGAGCCGGAGAACGCCGTCAATAGCGTGGTTGCGGCTGTGGCGGGAGTGGGATACGTTGATGCGAGCGACATGGTGGAAGAAGAGGTAGAAGAGGAAGAAGAGATATTTGGGATGATTGAATTTGATGAATCATCAGACAATGGAGAAGCCGTTCAGATACGTCAGAACCTCAATACGTTGGCGTTTTTCCGACCCACTATGCGTAGCGCCTCCGACGGCAGCGTGGAGCTCGCCTTCACCGTTCCCGACCTGCTCACCGAGTGGAGCATCAGCGGGTTGGCGTGGACCAAAGACCTCAAGGTTGGGAAAGTCAGCGGCAAGGCCATCACGCAAAAGCGTCTGATGGTGACGCCCAATGTGCCGCGCTTCTTGCGACACGGCGACACCTGCCTCTTTTCCGTCAAGGTCAGCAACCTCAGCGGCAAAGAGCAGCAGATAGCGGTAACGCTTGAGATGACCAATGCCGATGGCGGCGAACCCCTGCCGATGCTTGTGGACGGCGCAAGCAGAAGCATAACCCTCAAGGATGGAGCCAGCGGCGAGGTTTGTTTTGCCCTTGCTGTGCCGAGAGCGCCGGTCTTCGTGACCAATTACAAGGTTATAGCCCGTGGTGACGGCGTCAGCGACGGCGAACAAGCCGCCATACCGCTTTTGCCCAGCCGTCAACTGGTGACGGAGTCGATGGCGTTCTATATCAATGGGGCAGGGGAGAAGACCTTCGTCATGAAGCATCTGGCGGAAAGGGACACGACGCAAGAAGCGATGGAAGCGCTGCGCTATGTTTCGCGGGGGCTCACAGTCGAGCTCACACCCAACCCCATCTGGATGGCCATCCAGACGCTGCCCTATGTGGCGCGACAGCAGAATCCTTCTAACATCTACCTTGCCAACGCCATCTATGCCAACAGCCTGTCGTTTGACATAGTGAAGAACAACCCGCAGATAGAACAGGTGTTTCGTGAGTGGGAAAAGAACGACCCCGACGCCTTCCAGTCGGAACTGGATCGCAATGCCGACCTCAAGCAGACCGTGATGGAAGCCACCCCGTGGCTGCAGGATGCCATCAGCGAGGAACAGCGTCACCACGATGTGGCCCATTACTTCAACCGCGTCAGCCTGAGCCGACAGCTGCAGAAAGACATCGACCAGCTAATGGTTGCGCAGCGCAGCGACGGCGGATGGAGCTGGATTGACGGAGGGCGTTATACAAGTCTCTACACCACACAATACATCTTGAAGACATTCGGACAATTGCGGCAGCAGGGTGTGGAACTGGACAAGAAGGTGATGCGCATGCTCAACAAAGCCATGGACTATGTGGACAAGGAGACGTACGAATATTACCGCAAATACATCAAAGACCACGGTTACGATGTCGTCAACCTCGACTATCTGTATCTGCGCAGCCTGTATGCAGACAACAAGCTCAGCAAGAAGCAGGCAGAGGCCTACAACTTCTTCTACAACAACGCCAAGAAATACAACAAGAGTTATCAGGGGCTGTATACGCAAGCCCTGCTCAGCTATGTCTTCAACCGCGGAGGCGACAAGAAGCTGGCGCGTGAAATGGCTGTCCGCATCCGCGAAAAGGCGCTCTACAACGACGAGATGGGTATGTATTGGCGCGACAACACCAGCGGGTGGCGATGGAGCGAGCGTCCCATCGAGACACAGGCAATGCTGATACGTACCTTTGCCGAGGTGCTTGGCGACGATGGCGAAAGCATCACGAAGATGCAGCAGTGGCTCCTCAAACAGAAGCAGACCACTAACTGGGAGACCGACGTTGCTACGGTCAACGCCATCCAGGCATTGCTGGTAATCGGGCAGCAGCCTGCCAAGAAGCGTCAGAAAGAGACCACGAAGGCGCAGCCTACGACGGTAGGAAGTCTGAAGATACGAAACTCCGATATGGGTGTTGCTTTCGGCAACCATCAGCTGCAGACCGACACCACACGATTGCAGCTGCATGTCAGTCAGCGGCTCAAAGGCGACGAGGTGACCCCTGCCGACGGACGGCTTACCGTCCGCAAGGGCGATGCCGGCATAGCATGGGGCGCCATGTATTGGCAGTATTTCGAACAGGTGGACAAGATTCCCGCCATCAGCATGGGCATAACGCTCAAGCAGACCGTCTATGCCGTTGCCACCGACGGCAGGCTGACCCCCGTGGGCAGCGATGCCACGCTGCATGTGGGCGACAGGGTGCGGGTGCGCCTGGAAATCAGTTGCGACCGCAATATGGAATACATCGAGTTGACGATGCCGCGCCACGCCGGTTTTGAGCCCGTCAACACCGCGAGCGGATGGCGCTGGAACAGTGGGCTGAGCTATTATGCTGCCGTCACCAACACAGCCACAACGCTCTATATCGATCGGATTGACAAGGGACAATACGTAGTAGAAGTCGACTTTTTCGCCAACAATGCTGGTACTTTCACGACGGCACCCACCGTCATGCAATGTCTCTACGCGCCCGAATTCAGGGCTCTGAGTCCGGCACCGCGACTCGAAATACTCCGTTGATGAAATCTTTTTAAGAAATTATTGCATGATTTTTATGATATATAATCGTTTGGTTTATATGTGGATGCATGTGTTTAGTGTTTAGAACTCGCATTTTTTTTCATTAAAAAATAATAAGCATAGACAATAAAATAAGAATTTTTAAGTTAAATAGGCAGTATTTGTTTTTCAAGACCCGGGAGGGGATCCTCCCAGTAAGATAAAACGTTATAAAACAAAAAAGATGAATTTAGGAATCAAATTGTTAGTCGCAGAAGACGACACCAACATGGGGACCATCTTGAAGGCCTACCTTACCCAGAAAGGTTTCACCGTCTTCCTGGCTTCCGACGGTCAGCAGGCTCTCGATGTGTACAAAGAAAGCAATGTCGACGCCTGTATTCTCGATGTTATGATGCCCGTCAAAGACGGATTCACAGTAGCAAAAGAATTGCGTCGTATCGACAAAAATATCCCTATATTATTTCTTACGGCCAAATCGCTTGAAGCAGACAAACTGAAGGGTTTTGAAGTGGGAGCAGATGATTATATCACCAAGCCTTTCAGCATGGAAGAGCTGCTTGCGCGCATCAACGCCACGATCCGACGTTCATTTGATGAGAACAAGCCCGAGAACAACCAGTTCCAGATAGGCAAGTTCAAATTCGACTACAATTATCAGACCCTCACCTTTGAAGACCAGACCCCGCAGCGGCTTACCTCGAAGGAAAGCGAGTTGCTGCGTTTGTTCTGCATCAATTTCAACCAGTTGATAGACCGTTCCAGCACGCTGCAGAAGATATGGAAAGACGATTCCTATTTTGCAGCGCGCAGTATGGATGTCTATATCACCAAGCTCCGCAAATACCTGAAGGCCGACCCCAGTGTGCAGATTGTCAATGTGCATGGTGTGGGCTTCAAGCTGACGCAAAAGGTGGATTGAAGCAAAACGGATACAACAAAGCGGTATTTGCATGACCATAACATTTTTAGGGACAGGCACCTCGCAAGGGGTGCCGGTTATAGCCTGTCCATGTCAGGTGTGCCATTCTGCCGACAGCCGCGACAAGCGGTTGCGTACGTCGGCACTGGTTACCGACAGTAAGGGCAACAATATCCTTATAGATATAGGACCCGATTTCCGCATGCAGATGCTGCGCCACGGGGTCACCCATCTCGAAGCCATCCTTGTGACGCATGCCCATCGGGACCATGTGGGTGGCATCGACGACATCCGTCCTTTCAACTGGGTGCAGAACAAGAACATGGACCTTTATGCCAACAGTCAAGCGCTTGCATCCATCCGTCATGACTATCATTACATCTTCGAGGAGCATATCTATCCGGGGTTGCCGGAGGCCACACTGCACGATGTTGGCGATGCCCAGCCGTTTCGCGTGGCCGACAATCTGATTACGCCGATACGCGGCATGCATAAAGACCTTCCCGTCTTGGGATTCCGCATCCAAGAGTCGACGGGAGCCACCATGGCGTACATTACGGACATGAACCATATACCTGCCGAAGAGATGGTTAAGCTGGAAGGGTTGGATGTTTTGGTTATCAATGCGCTGCGTCAAAAGAAACATTTTTCGCATTTCTGTTTGCCGGAGGCGCTACAGGTGATAGAGGCGTGTCGACCGGGCAGGGCCTACCTGACCCATATGAGCCACGAGATGGGTTTTCATGGCGATGTTGATGCCACCTTGCCGGCACCCGTTCATCTGGCTTACGACAATTTAGTAGTACAATTGTAGACCCAACCACACCAAACTTTCAATCCAGACATGCTGCACATCGTTTCTTTCAATGTTCCATATCCGGCCGACTATGGTGGCGTCATCGACGTATACTATCGTCTGCGGGCGCTGCATCGGCTTGGACAGGAGGTGACGCTTCATAGCTTCTGCTATGGACGGGCGGCTGCAGACGATGAATTGCTGAAATGGTGCAGCAAGGTCTATTATTACCCGCGTGCCACGGGGCTGCGGAGTGCATTGTCGTCGAAGCCCTATATCGTCAAGTCGCGCGAGAGCGCGGATTTGATAGCCACCTTGAAGCAAGACAACGAGCCGATTTTTTTAGAGGGGTTGCATTGCTGCTCGGTGCTTGAGGCACTGCAGGGGCGAAAGATAATGGTGCGGGCGCACAATGTGGAGCATCAGTATTATGGCAATCTGGCGCAAGTGGAGCGAAACCCGTTGCGGCGACTGTATTTGCGCACCGACGCCAACCGATTGCGACGCTACGAACCTGTGTTGCTGAAAGCCGACACTGTTTTTGCCGTGACGGAGGCCGATGCCGCCCATTTCAGGTCTATCGGATGCGCCAATGTGGTGCTGATGCCGTCGTCGCATCCCGACGACGAAGTGGTGTCGCAGGTGGGGAAGGGCGACTATGCCCTCTACCATGGCGACCTGTCGGTGGGCGAAAACGTTGACGCTGTGTGCTATCTTATAGAACATGTTTTCAGCCAGTACCGTTGCCGTTTTGTTGTTGCGGGACGCAACCCGTCGCCGCTGTTATACAAGGCTGCCGAAGGGAGAGACAATATCGTCATCGAAGCCAATCCCGACGATGACACCATGCAGCGCCTCATAGCCAATGCTCAGGTTCTGGTGCTGGTGACAAAGATGGCCACGGGACTCAAGTTGAAGCTGCTCAACTCGCTCTATGCCGGCCGCCACTGCCTGGTGAACAGCGCCATGGTGTCGGGCACCGAATTGGGAAAGGTCTGCACTGTGGCAGATACACCATCATCACTGATAGAATCGTTGAAGGTCCTGATGGAGAAGCCTTTCACCGATGCAGACGTGGCGCTACGGCGCTCGTTGCTGGGAAATCTTTACAGCAACGAGGCCAATGCCCGTATACTGCTGTCGCAGCTGTGATCAGATGCTGTCGACAGGGATGCTTTTTTTATTTTGAGAGCATGTGTCTACCGCATGTTTTCCCGTTTCGAATCAAATTTTATGAATAATAAATATATTCATAATAAATAAATTTGGTCATATTGCTGTTTTTGTTTAACTTTGCAGTTTTCAAAACAGAAAGAAACAAACTTTAAATCACTAATAATTAATAATTTATTTTTCCATTATGACAAAATACGTTTATACTTTTGGAGGAAAGACGGCTGAAGGAAAGGCCGACATGAAAAATTTGCTTGGAGGCAAAGGCGCCAATCTGGCTGAAATGTGTCTGCTTGGTCTGCCCGTTCCGGCAGGTCTTACAATTACTACAGAATGCTGCACGGCATATTATGCCAACAACTGCCAGCTGCCGGCAGGCCTGATGGACGATGTGTGGAAAGCAATGAAAAACGTTGAGAACATAATGGGTATGCGCTATGACGACCCCGAAAACCCGCTGCTGGTCTCGTGCCGCTCGGGTGCACGCAGCTCTATGCCCGGCATGATGGACACCGTTCTGAACATCGGCCTCAGCAGCAAGACGATACCCGGTATGCTGAAGAAGACAGGCAACCCCCGATTTGTGTACGATTCGTACCGTCGTCTCATTATGATGTACGCCGATGTCGTGATGGAAAAATCAGAGGGCATCGAGCCTGCCGACGGCAAAGGCATCCGCAAACAGCTCGACGACATGCTCGACGAGTTCAAGGCTAAACGCGGCTACAAGAGCGACACCGAGATTACCGCCGACGAGCTGAAGCAGCTGGCCGAGGACTTCAAGAAAAAGGTGAAAGAAGTGCTCGGTGCCGAATTCCCCGACGATGCTAAAGCCCAGATGGAAGGTGGCATCAAGGCCGTCTTCAAGAGCTGGAACGGCAAGAAGGCCGTCAGCTACCGCAAGATCGAGGGTATCCCCGACGATTGGGGCACCGCCGTCAACGTGCAGGCCATGGTCTTCGGCAACATGGGTGACACCAGCGCCACCGGCGTGGCTTTCACCCGCAACCCCGCCACCGGCGACAACCAGTTCTATGGAGAGTGGCTCATCAACGCGCAGGGCGAGGATGTGGTGGCCGGTATCCGCACCCCCAACCCCCTGAACGACGACACCAAGAACGAGCAGAACAAGCACATGCACTCGATGCAGGAGCTGATGCCCGAGACATACAAGGAGCTGTGCAACATCCGCAGCATCCTTGAGAAGAACTACCACGACATGCTTGACATCGAGTTCACCATCCAGGACGGCAAGCTGTACATGCTGCAGTGCCGCGTGGGCAAGCGTACCGGTGTGGCCGCCCTCACCATGGCCATGGATATGTTGAAGGAAGGCCTGATTGACGACAGCGAGGTGGTGATGCGCATAAGCCCCGCCCAGCTCGACGAGTTGCTGCACCCGATTCTGGATGCCGCCGACGAGAAGAAGCACACAGTGCTGGCCAAGGGTCTGCCCGCCGGCCCCGGCGGTGCCGTGGGTGTCATAGCCCTCACCAGCGAGAAAGCCAAAGAGTACCAGGCTGCCGGTATCAAGAATATCCTCGTCCGCGAGGAGACCAACCCCGAGGACG
>CAMNKG010000082.1 GCA_946542135.1 uncultured Bacteroidales bacterium | reverse complement strand
CACGGCTTTGCTGTCTTTTATCCTGTTGATGGCTGTGGCCAATCCGTCGCCGATGGCGGTGCCGTCCTCAAGCAGACCGGTACGCATCGATTTCAGCTGGCTGTTGAGCACAGGGTGGTCGATGGTCAGCGGGGTCTGCGTGAAGGCCTCGCCGGCAAACTCCACGAGGGCGATGCGGTCGTTCTGGCGTCCCTCGATGAAGTGGAGCGCCACCTCCTTGGCGGCTTCCAGCCTGTTGGGTTTGAAGTCTTCGGCTTTCATGCTGCCCGACACGTCGATGGCCAGCACGATGTCGATGCCTTCCACTTCCATCTCCTCTAAGCTCAGCCGGCTCTGGGGCCGTGCCAGACAGATGACGAGCATCGTTACGGCGATGCAGCGCAACGCGAAACGCAGGTGGTAGCATGTCTGCCGCCAACTGCGGGTCTGCGTGCCGAACATCTCGGTCGAGGCTATATGGATGGGGGCCTTGATGCGTTTGTGGCGCATCACATACCATACCACCATCAGCGGCACCACGGCAAGCAGCAGCAACATCCAGGGATGGGCAAAACTGAAATCATGGAACATCATTTCTCGTCTCCTTTCTCCGGATTGTTGATCCGGTGGGTCTCTGCCACTTGGCGCACAAAGTCAACGGCGTTTTGCATGGCCTGGTCGTGCTCGAAGCTTTCGGGCTGCGACTTGGCGAATTTCACCATGTCGGCTTTCTGAAATAGCTGTCGCAGTAGCGCTTCGCTCTCTTCGCTCCAGTCGGCAACGCTGTGGAATGCCCGCAAGGTCTGTCGTGAGGTCATCTCGGCGGCCTTGATGCCATACATGGCGTGAAGATAGCGGCGCACGATGTCAGTAAGGTCCGTGTAGTAGCGCTTGACGAGGCCTTTCTGCCACAACTCCTTGCGGCGCAGTGCTTCCAGCTCTGCCAGTGCACGCTTGTCGGCAGGCACTGGTTTCCCTTTGGGCAGCACGAAGACGGGCTTGTTCTGCCTGCGACGCATGATGACCCATACCAGCGCTGCCACTATGGCGGCGGCGATGAGGATCAGCACAGGCCATCGGGCTATGTCCCAGAAAGTGTAAGGCTCGTTCAGCGGCGCCACATCGCCTTTCATCTTGCACTGCGTGGTGTCGGCGCCGTCCATCCATACAACCTCCATCTGCAGGCTGTCGGCGGGCGAGAGCTGCACGGCGCCATCGTTGCCGTCGATGCGCACTACGATGGCGCCGACGCTATGCTTTCCGGCATCGAAGGATGTCAGTGTCACCTGGTAATCAAGACGCTTGATGTGGCCCGATTCGTCCATGACGGTGTCGGTATGTGCCGTCAGGGCTTCTACGGCGCCTTGTGTCAGTGCCTCGACGGTGGGGAAAGCCACAGGAGTGGCGCCGCTGCCGTCCACAAAGATGTGCAGCGTCACCTGATCGCCCACCGTGATTTGGGAGCTGTCAAGCGATGCCGTGACGTGTATGGCGCCGTGGCGGTCGGGGAGGGGAGCCCCCCCTGTGCTGTCGGCTTGTTGGGCACACAGCGTGGCGGGAAACAGCCACATGCAGCCCCAAAGCCAATATCTGATGATTTTCAATCGTTTCATTGATGCTGTAATCTTTTTGCTCATAGCAGGTTAGTAGGCTCTTCGCTTGAAGATGCCGATCAGGGGCTTCACAAAATCCTGCCCCGTAGTGATGGTGGCATGGTCAATGCCGTATTTCTGCAGTAGGGTCTCGCTAAGCGTGTCGTAGCGGCGGTAATGTTGACTGTAGGCTTCGCGGACGCTGGCCGACGAGGTGTCGACCCATCGCACGGTGCCGTTTTCAAGGTCTTCAAAAGCCGTCAGGCCCATGCGCGGCAGCTCCCGCTCGCGGGGGTCGTCGATGCGCAGCACCACAAGGTCGTGCTTGCCGGCGGCAATCTTAAGGGCGTTTTCGTAGCCGTCGTCGTAGAAGTCGCTCATCAGAAAGGCTGTAGAACGCTTCTTGGTCACATTGGTGAAATAGCGCAAAGCCTCTGCGATGTCGGTGCCTTGCCCCTCGGGACGGAAATCGATGAGTTCACGTATGATGCGCAGGATGTGGCTGCTGCCTTTCTTGGGTGGAATGAATTTTTCAATGCGGTCGCTGAACATGACCACGCCAACCTTGTCGTTGTTGTGGATGGCCGAGAAGGCCAGCGTGGCGGCAATCTCGGCAATCAGTTCCGACTTGTATTGGCTTGTGGTGCCGAAACGGTGCGAGCCGCTGACGTCGATCAGCAGCATCACGGTGAGCTCGCGCTCCTCTTCAAACACTTTGACGTAAGGGTGGTTCAGTCGGGCTGTGACATTCCAGTCGATGTTGCGGACATCATCGCCATACTGATATTCACGCACTTCGCTGAAGGCCATGCCGCGACCCTTGAACGCACTGTGGTATTCGCCCGAGAACATCTGCTGTGAGAGTCCTCGTGCCCGTATCTCAATGCGGCGTACTTGCTTGATGATTTCACTTTCTTGCATATCTTCGCTCGCTTCCCTTTCTCGCCCCGGCATCAGGGCACATCGACACGGTTGAGTATTTCGTTGACAATCTCCTCGCTTTTCACGTTCTCGGCCTCGGCCTCGTAGGTGAGACCCACACGATGACGCAGCACATCGAGGGCTATGGCTCGCACATCTTCGGGAATGACGTAGCCGCGACGGCGCATGAAAGCATAGCTTTTGGCGGCTTGCGCCAAGCTGATGGAGCCACGCGGCGACGCGCCGTAGCTGATCATGCCCTTCAGCTTCTCCAGTCGGTACTGCTCCGGATAGCGGGTGGCGAACACGATGTCGGTGATGTAGTTCTCAATCTTCTCGTCCATATAGACCTCGCGTACCAATTCTCTGGCTTTCAATATGTCGGCGGGTTTCATCATGGCCGTCTGGCGGTTGAAGCCTTCGCCCAGGCTCTGGTGCAGGATCTGGCGTTCCTCTTCTTTGTCGGGATAGGTGATGACGACCTTGAGCATGAAACGGTCCACCTGTGCTTCCGGCAACGGATAGGTGCCTTCCTGCTCGATGGGGTTCTGCGTGGCCATCACCAGGAAGGGCTCTTCAAGCTTGTAGGTGTTCTCACCGATGGTCACCTGGCGCTCCTGCATGGCCTCGAGCAAGGCGCTCTGCACCTTGGCGGGGGCACGGTTGATTTCGTCGGCGAGGATGAAGTTGGAGAAGATGGGGCCTTTCTTCACTTGGAAGGCCTCGTTCTTTTGGCTGTATATCATGGTGCCTATCAGGTCGGCAGGCAAGAGGTCGGGTGTGAACTGTATGCGGCTGAACTTGGCATCGATGGCCTTGGCCAACGAGGTGATGGTCAGTGTCTTTGCAAGACCCGGAACACCTTCCAGCAGCACGTGGCCGTTGGACAGCAGTCCTATCATCAGACTTTCCACCATGTGTTTCTGTCCCACAATGTTTTTGCGCATCTCCATGACCAAGGCGTCAACGATGGCGCTCTCTCGCTCGATGCGCATGTTTAATTCTTGAATATTAACAGGTTCGTTCATGATATGATGATTTTTTATTGTCGCTTTTTGAGGCTTTGGCAATCACTTTCCAAAGACAGTCTACAAACGATACCGTATGCAAAAAATTGTTGTCATGTGTGCTTTTTTTTATTTTTTTAATGAAAAAATGTGACGGTTCCAAAAAAAAACACTATCTTTGCATGTTATAATTTAAGCGCGAAATCAAAAATCTAATTAATTATTAATATCTTATGAAAAGTAAAAAAGTACTAATCGGCTTAATTGTCGCTGCTTTCTTTGGAGGAGCACACGTTGCATCCGCTCAACCGAAGGCAAATTACCACAACGATTTAATTGAAATTGGTCCCGATAATGTCGGCGGCCGTGTCCGTGCAATCATTGTCGACGAAGCTGATCCTACCCACAACACGCTCTACGCTGGCGGCGTCGCCGGTGGTCTCTACAAAAAAATGGGTCAGGGCTACTGGCAATACATGCCCTGCCACATGAATGGCTATGAACTCACCCTCCCCATCAGCGACATGGTTCAGCTGCACGACAACAGCCTGCTGCTTGCCACCGGTGAAGGTTTCATTGGCAACCATGGCGTCAACAATGACGTGATGTCACCCAAAGGTCATGGCATCTTCCACTTCGACCCCAGCGACGAAAGCTTCCAGCTGCTCAGCAAGACCAACCCCTCCGTCTATCCTGAATGGTCTTACATCAACCGTTTGGCTACTATCGAAAGAAATGGTTTTCTCTATATTTATGCAGCCACCAACGAGGGTCTCTACAGATGGAAACTCAATTCCGCCGATCCTGACTGGACGGCTGAGCCTTCGCTCGTCGTCAGCGGCATGATTCATGATGTCGTCATCATCTCGGCCGACAATATCGCCTACGTTTCGGGCCCCGGCAAACTTTATCGCATCGGCAATGTGGTCGAAGAGTCTGCTGCCATCGATGTCACCGCCAGCAATTCGGCTTTCGCCTCTGCAGGCCGCATCGAGCTGTCTGCCAACACTGCTCATAAACTCGATGCCGCTACTGGCAACTATGTCCACACCACTTATCTTTACGCTGTTGTCGTCGACACCGTGGGTCTCCTCAACGCTGTCTATCTCTCGTACGACCAGCAGAACTGGACGCGTCTGACCACCAACACCATCGCGCCCTTCACCCGCCAGAAACCCGGCACGATCAACGCCTCCATCGCTATCGACCCCCGCGACTATAAGACCATCTACGTCGGCGGCTCTAACCTCTACAAGGGTTCTGGCTTCGTGGAGAATTCCTACTACCAGTGGACTATGATGTCCTACAACGAGTACAACCTCAACGCTGGTAACTATATGGGCCAGGTCTACACTTCGCCCATGTTCCTCCATTCGGGCATCAATCAGATTGTCCCCACGTTCACTGTCAACGAAGATAATGATACTTCCTGGGTGGTGTATTTCGCTACCGACGGCGGTGTCTACAAAGAAGTCAACGACACCTTCATCAACCTCAACAAAGGTTTCAATACCGTTCAGTTCAACGACATCGCTGTCTCCCCTGATGGCTCCATCATCGGCGGCGCCGTCGACAACAGCTGCCCCTTCATCCAGGCTCGCAACGCCCACCACGGCAGCGTTCCCACCAACCAGTGGTATGACAACGATACGGCTTCCATCATGAACCACATGGCCAGCATCACCTGGTTCGGCAACGGCGGCGGTGTCGCCAGCTCCATGTTCCAGCGTATCATCCCCACGGTTCGCCGTTCTATCTTCGTGTCCAGCGAACCTGGCTCCTTCGCCTTTGCCGGCGGTATGGGTAACTCTACCGTCGCCAGCATGGGCCGCGCTTGCAACGACTATGCTGACTACACCAACACGCAGACTTGGACCATCGCCGAAGGCTTCCTCTCCGATGTTGTCCCCAACAGCAACCCCATTCCTCAGATCAAACTTTGGGAGACTACCAACAACACCATCTGGAACGACAAGATCACCTTCACCATCGATACCACGATGACCTATATCCACAACGGCGTTGAAACCCAGCTTAGCGGTAACACCACCATCGTCCCTGGCGACAAAATCCTTGTCTGCTCCAAACCCAACTTCGATTATCCTTTCTACCACACCTTCGACACCACCTTCGTGGTGAAGAACATGTTGAAGCATACGGTCCACAACCCTGTCGTCAGCCGTATCATCGTCAATGGTATCAACACCAATGGCAACGGCGTTGTCTATCTCAACTGCACACCTAACTACTACCGCAACGTTTGGGATCCTAACGAAGCTGTCAGCGCTACTGGCGATGCATTGGAACGCCTTATGCACTGGGCTCCCCTCTACGTCACCAGTGAAGGCTACGGCCTCGGCGCTATCGCTTTCAGCCGCGACGGTAAGAGCATCTATTGCAACGTCTACGACAAGGAAACCATGGAGAGCTTCGTGGTACGCATCTATGACTTCGTCAATGCCGATGTCAACAACTCCAACACCATGAAGACCCAGCTCACCTATACTCCCGACTTCGAGGGTATGAGCCGTATCACCCACTTCGACTACATCTATGCTCCCGATGGCGGTCTCTTCAAACGCCCCCTTACCTCCATTGTCGTCGACCCGCGCGATGGTGAGGACAACCTCATCTTCACCTTTGGTGGCTATTCTATTCTCGAACCCAACATGGTTTATGTCAAGAACGCCAGCAATGAAAGCACTCGCACTGTCACCGCTCTGACGGTCAACAATTCCGAATATGCAATGGGTACCGCTGATCCTGTCTATTCCGCTCTTATCGAATACAAGACCGGCAACGTCTATGCAGGTACTGAGAAGGGTGTCTTTATCTCCCCCGTCACCAACCCCACTTGGCAGTGCTTCGGCGCCTTCGCCGGTGTCCCTGTGACTTCCATCGTCCAGCAGACCAAGTCTCTCGAACGTCAGCGTTTCCAGGTCCGCGAGGGCGTCAACTTGGAGACCTACATCTTCGCCAAGACTAAATATCCTTACGCTATCTATTTCGGTACCTATGGCCGTGGCGTCTTCATGGACACCACCTATGTCGAAGACCATGTTGCTGAAATCTGCGATCCTGAAGACTGGGTCGGTATCAACACCGTCGACAAGGGCGACAACCAGGTGAAGATCTATCCTAACCCTGTCGTCGACAACGCTACCCTCGAACTCACCGTGGTCAACGGTGGCAACGCCATCGTCAAGATCTACGACCTCAACGGCAAGCTGGTCCACACCGAGTCGCTCGGTATCCTTTCTGAAGGCGTACATCAGTATAGCCTCGACTGCAGCAAGTTCAGCCATGGCATGTATCTGGTGAACATCAACCTCGGAAAAGAGTCTGCCACCTCCAAACTGATCGTTCGATAATAATAATTAAATAGAGAAAGAGGTACTGACTCCCAAGCGGTACCTCTTTTTTTTTGCAATACTATAAATAAGAATAATACTATATTATTATGGCTAACTTAGTAGAAGAACTGAAATGGCGCGGCATGATTCACGACATGATGCCTGGCACCGAAGAACAGCTCAACAAAGAAGTCACCACAGCCTATGTGGGTATCGACCCCACGGCCGACAGCCTCCACATCGGACACCTCGTCAGCATCATGCTGCTGAAACACCTCCAGATGGCAGGTCACAAACCTCTGGCCGTCGTGGGCGGTGCCACGGGCATGATTGGCGACCCCTCCTTCAAGGCCGCCGAACGCAAACTGCTGACCCCTGAGGAAATACAGCACAACGTCAGCTGCATCAAGAAGCAGCTGGAACGCTTCCTCGATTTCGACAACCCCGTCAACGGCGCCGAAATCCTCAACAACTACGATTGGATGAAGGATTACCTCTTCCTCGATTTTATCCGCGATGTGGGCAAACACATCACGGTCAACTATATGATGACCAAGGACTCCGTCAAGAAGCGTATGGAAACGGGTATCTCCTTTACCGAATTCAGCTACCAGCTGCTGCAGGGTTACGACTTCCTGACGCTCTACCGCACCAAGGGCTGCAAACTCCAGATGGGCGGCTCCGACCAATGGGGCAACATCACCACGGGTACCGAACTCATCCGCCGCATGGAAGGTGGCGAGGCGTTTGCTTTGACATGTCCGCTCATCACCAAAGCCGACGGCACCAAGTTCGGCAAGACCGAGGGCGGCAACGTATGGCTCGACGCAGAAAAGACCAGCCCGTATAAGTTCTACCAGTTCTGGCTCAACTGCTCCGATGTCGACACGGCCCGCTACATCCGCATCTTCACGCTCTTCTCGAAGGAAGAGGTA
>CAMNKG010000081.1 GCA_946542135.1 uncultured Bacteroidales bacterium | reverse complement strand
TCATCTGGCCGTACTGCGTCACGCCGAGGGCGTTGTAGCGCTCCCAGTCGTCGGGTTTGCTGTAGTTGGGTATCATCATACCGTTGGTGACCACCACACGCGGAGCGTCCTTGTGGCTGGGATAGAGTCCCATGGGGTGGCCGCTGTACATCACGAGGGTCTGCTCGTCGGTCATCTCGCTGAGGTATTTCATCACGAGGCGGTACTGAGCCCAGTTCTGGAAGACGGCGCCGTTGCCACCGTAGGTGATGAGCTCGTGGGGATGCTGAGCCACGGCGGGGTCCAGGTTGTTCTGGATCATCAGCATGATGGCGGCAGCCTGGCGGCATTTGGCGGGATATTGCTCGATGGGGCGTGCATACATCGGGTAGGTTGGACGCAGGCGGTACATATAGATGCGGCCGTATTTGCGCAGCTCTTCGGCAAATTCGGGGGCCAGCATGGCGTGGTCCTTGGGGTCGAAGTAGCGCAGCGCGTTGCGGATAGCCAGCTTCTTTTCGGCGGGGGTGAGGATGTCCTTGCGCTTGGGGGCGTGGTTTACTGTGGGGTCATAGGGTTGCGGTTCGGGCAGCGGATTGGGAATACCCTGACGCAATTCGTTCTGAAATTCTTCGAGTGTCATATTATGTTGTTTTTTAGTTTCTTTCTTTTATAACGTTACTTTTGGTAGAATATTGTCTGCAGCGGTTAGAATGCCAGGTGCAGGCCTACCTCGAGTTGGGGCAGGATGAATTGACCTGCGGGCACTTCCTTACCGATGTCGTTGAGACGCAGACGTGCATAGAGACCGATGACGTCGTAAGTCAGTCGTGTGGTGACGCCCCAGTTCCAACGGTAGCTGTCGAGAAGGTCGAGGTTGCGGACCACCTCTTTGCGTGTCGTAGCGATGTCGCCGTCATGGCTGCCGGCGAGTTTGTAGGCATTGTGTGCCCAGTTGCCGTAGATGCCGAGGTCCCAATGCAGGCCTTTGTGAGTCAAGCCCAACGGGATGATGCGGACACGCTGGAAGAGCTCGATGCCGACTTCGCCGAGGTTGAGTTTGTGCTTTTTGACTTTTTTGTCGAGCCAGCGCACATTGTCGTCCATGGCAGCCAGACTGTCAAGACGGTTCGCCTCGTTGCCAAAACGGAATGAGGAGTGGCCATACTCGAATGCCAGACCCCAGCCGTAGCTTTTGGTGATATTGAACACCGAGCGGAATCCGATACGCAAGGTTGGCGACCAGAAATTGTGGTCTAGTTCGTCGGTCTGTATGTTGATGGGCAGACCGAGCATATAGTATGACTCTTTTGCTAATTTTTTCTCTATGGGTGGGGTGTAGGTGGAGGGGATCGTATAGAAGGGGGACACATACAGGGAGTCGTCATCGGATTCGATGGTGATGCCATCAGTAGAACTCACGCTGGAATGATTGTCGACCGTGTAACTCTGTGTGTAACCGCCAATGTTGATGGTGACGATGTCGCCCTCCGTGATGAGGAAATGGCTGTTTTTATTGACGGATTCTATCTTTTTCTGCGAGTATGCCGTGATGGTGCCGTCCGCCTTGCTGTTTTTGGCGTACATGTATGAATTCTTCACGTTTTTGAGGAAGACGACCAGAACACCTTTGTCGGTCTTTTGGAACTCGAAGGTGGGCTCGACGGCTTTGCGGGTGCCGGTGAAGTAGTCGGCCTGCGGCACACCGTAGCCGTAGCTGTAGTCGCAGTAGGGGTAGAGGTCTGCACTCTTCTCGATTTCGTGGAAGAGCTGCATAGCTGTCAACTTGGGTTGGACCTGCAGGGCACAGGCGGCGAAGCCAGCCACGAGGGGACAGCTGAAGCTGGTGCCGTCGACATAGTGGAATTCCTTGTTGCTCGAGCCGGTGTTGGCGGTATAAGCGTGACCGAACGCCACGACGTTGGGCTTTTGGCGGCCGTCGGCGCTGGGGCCGTAGCTGCTGAAGGATATGTGCGCGTATTCCGTCAGACTGTTGGCGATGCCGCCTACGCAGAGCACGCTGTCGGCATCGGCAGGGGTGATGATGGTGCGCCAACTTTTGTCGTCGCCTTCGTTGCCGGCGCTGTTGCAGACCAGGATGCCTTTGCGGGCTGCCAGGTTGCCGGCTTTGGCCACATAACTCTGACCGTTCATATCTTTAGTATAGTAGCGGTCTTTGCCGTAGCCGAGCGACGAGCTGATGATCTGCGCGCCGTTCTTGTCGGCCCATTCTACGGCCATCTGCCACCATACCTCCTCTTTGAAGGGTTCGGGACCCACCTCGGTGCGCGCCAGCAGAAATTCGGCGCCGGTGGCCATGCCGATGTCTTCGCTCTGGGTGCCCTTTTCGTCCTCAAAGTAACGTATGCCGGCAATGCAGCTGAGCGTCATCGTTCCGTGGCTGTTCCATCCGTAGACGTTTTCTTTCTTTTTGGGGAAGTTCCAGGTCTTCAGTATGCGGCCTTCGTCGCGCAGATGCTTGAAGGCGATGTGCGTGTCGACCTGCGGGAAGCCGCCGTCGAAAACGGCGATGCGGATGCCTTTGCCGTTGATGCCGGCTTTGCGGAAGTCGTCACGGCCCATACGTATCAGCTGGTCGGCGGGATTGCCTTCCATGAAAACTCCTGTCAGGTCTAAAGGCTCGCTGTCTTCAGCATAGGCCAGCTGCATGTTGCTTTCCAGTGCCACGACGTCGCTGACGAAGGGCAGTTGTCTGATGGCCTCCACCTGGTCGGGCGTGGCGATGACGGCAACGGCATTGAGCCAGCGGCTCTGGCCGAAATCCTCGGTAGCCAGGGCATCGATTTGCTGCACGTAACTGTCGTTGAGGGGATAGTTGGTGATGTCGTAGAGGTCGGCGTTGTTCAAGCGATAGCGTTCGATGGCTTTGCTGTCGAAATAGCTGTAGGGGTCGAACGTCGTGCCGGCTTTGTCGGTCAGCATAATCCAGTAGGCTGTCTGCGCCTGTAGCGCGGAAATCTGAACATTGAAAGTGGCAAACAATGCCAGGATAATCATCAGACTTTTTCTAACTTTTTTCATTGTCGTATCTGTGTTGTTGTTGTTTTAGAATGTTATCTGCAGACCCAACTCCAATCGTGGCAGGTCGAGGCCAGGCTGGCTCAAACGGTAGCGGACATAGAGGCCCCACTGGTTCCATGCCATACGTGTGGTGAGGCCGAGGTTCCAGTTGTTGAGAGGTCTCAAGTCGGTGTAGGTGTTTGTCTGTGAGCTGCTGGCACCGGGGTTCTGGTTCTCGTTATAACGGATAATATAATCATTAAGATGTAGGCCACCGTATACGCCAAGATCCCAATGCAGTCCCTTCTTGTTATTGCCTTTCTTGATGATGCGTATGCGCTGGAACAGTTCTATATTGATGTCGCTGAAGATAAGGTGTTTCTTTTCGACGTTGGTGAAGTCGTTGATGGCAAGGATGTTATCCCATAAGTTGGCAGCGGCAGGATCATAGTTGAACTGCTTGCCAGCAATCTCCAACCCCAAGCCGAGGCCATACCATTTGGTGAAATTGCGTATGATGCGACCGCCCAGATTGGCGCCATCGCTGTAGCGCATCGTGTTGTAGGGGAAGAACCATTGCATGCCGTATTGGAAGAAGGCTTCGGCGGTATATTTCTTGCCGATGCCCCAGTCGCTGATTTGGTTGTCGGCAAGGCTGCGGTCGCCGCGTTCTATGAAGTCCTGCTGTATACGCCCTGTCTCGTAGTCTATCATGAAGTAAGGCCCTTTCTCGTCGTTCTCTTCGGCATAGTGGGTCTGTTCCAGCTTCGACATCTTGTATTTCAGCGTGTAGCCATCCACACAGGCCACCAGCGTCTTGTTGCCTATGAAGGATTTGTGGATGGCAATGGCCATACTGTCGTTGAAGTTGGTGATGCCGATGTTGAAGTAGCGTTCTATCGTTCCGTTGGCGTTTTCGAACTTGAAGAGCACGGCATCTTCACGCACGTCGTCGTCGGGCAAACCTTCGAGGGCTTGTCTCCATTGGCTGTTGGCGTCCTTGAGGGGGTGAATGAGTATGTATTCTCCGCGTTCTTTGAGTTCGAAGCCGGGTTGCGACTCTTCAGCCTTGCCGTTGCTGTTTTCGGTAAAGAAGGAGGCTTGCGGCACGCCGTAGCCGAGGGCGTAGTCGTAGTAGGGGTAGAGGTCGGCAGCGCGTTCTATCCGTTCTTTCATCTGCATGGCAGTGAGTCGCTGGTCGCGCAGCGTCTGCATGGCGCAGGCGCAGAAGCCTGCCGTCAGCGGCGATGAGAACGAGGTGCCTGCAGCGAATTTTGTGGCGGTGTCGTTGTAGGCATCGGCGCATTCGGCATAGCCATAGTTACACACATTGGGCTTCATGCGGCCGTCGGCTGTGGGGCCATAGCTGCTGAACACGATGTGCGAATAGACGCTCAGCGACGGGTTGATGCCACCTACCGAGAGGATGCTGTCGGCGTCGGCGGGGCATCCGATGATTTTCCAGTTGGGGTCGTCGCCCGAGTTGCCCGCCGAGTTGCATACCAGTATGCCTTTGCGCGCGGCGATGTTGGCGGCTTTGGAGACGCGGCTGCGTCCGTCCATCTCCCAGGTGTAGTGGCGGTCTTGGGTGTAGCCCAGCGAACTGTTGATGATGTCGGCACCGTTCTTGTCGGCCCATTCCATGGCTTGTGCCCACCACACCTCTTCCTTGTAGGGTTCGGGATCCACTTCGGTCTTGGCCAGCAGGAAGGTGGCGCCTGTAGCCAAGCCCAGCATGCGGTCGCCCATCTTGCCGGCGATGCAGCTCAGCACCATGGTGCCGTGGGTGTGGTTGTCGTAGACATCCTCTTGCTTGTTGGTGAAATTCCACGTGGCGACGATCTGGTTGTTGTCGCGCAGGTGCTGGAAGGCACGGTGCGTGTTGACGCCGTGGAATCCGCCGTCGAAGACGGCGATGCGGATGCCTTTGCCGTCGATGCCCTTATCGACAAAATGTTGTCCTTGCATGCGCAGGAGCTGTTCGGTGAGAACGGCATCGCCCTGCTGGGTAGGCATGGCGGCGGCGAAGGGTTGCACATTATCGGCGGTAACCATCTCGCCGTCAAGCATAGCCACCTCTCTGACGAAGGGTAGCTGCCGGATGCGGTCTATTTGGTCGGCCGTTGCGGTGACGGCAACGGCGTTGAGCCAGCGGCTGTGTCCGAAAATCTCGGTTGCTGTGAGGCCCTGTTGCGGCTGCGAGGCGACGATGGTGTTGACTTGTTGCACGTAGCTGTCGTTCAGCGGATAGTTGGTGATGTCGTAGAGGTCGGCATGGTTCTGCCGGTAGCGTTCTATGGCTTTGGGGTCGAAATAGGAGTAGGGGTCGAAGGTCGTTTCATTCTTGTCGGTGAAGAAAACCCAGTAGCCAGTCTGGCTCTTGGCGGCCAGGGCCATCATCAGCAGCGTGAGGAGTAGGGTGGTGTGTTTCATAGGGTGGATATTTTGTTTGATTATGTTGTTCTGGTTATCGTTTTCTGTCGTTGGGTGCCGGCTATCGCAGCACGGCGTGGAGCACTTCGTGCGACTTGAAGTTTTTGAAGTCGGCGAGGTGTATGTGGTAGTATTCTATGAGGTTGTTGAGCGTGGCCGACCGTTGTGAGGCGGTCAGTTGTGGTTGGGGTATGTTGTTGTAGAAGCTGTTGAGGTAGCTGTGCAGACAGTTGCTCGACGAGGCGTCGAGATAGTAGTCGACATTGTCGCCGGCGCTGTCGGCCGAGGCCAGGAAGCGTCCCTCCTTGAGGTTGAAGAGGCGCTCGTGGAGGCTGTAGTTGTTCATGGGTTCGATGCCGATGAAGCGTGAGGTGTGGAGCATGAAGCTGATGGGCAGATGGCGCAGGTCGTTCTCGCGTGACAGCGACTGCAGCGTGTCGACCACGTAGTCGAAAAGCCTTTCGTTGGGTTCCTCGTCTTTCAGCGACTTGTATAGCACCTCGTCCATGAAGAACATCAGCGCCATCCTGACGCCGTCGTTGGTGGCATAGGGCGTGGCGCCGGCGGGATGCATCTCTTTGATAAACTGCAGCTGCTTTTTGGGGTTGTTGTATACCGTCATGTCCAGCAGCGACAGCGGTTGCAGCAGGTTCTGCTTGGCGCGTCCCGACTGTGACCTTACGCCCTTGATGATGTAGGAACGCATACCCATGACCCGTGTGAACACTTTTGCTATGATGCTGCTGTCGGCATACGGGGTGGTGTGGAGCACAAGTCCTTGGGTGGTGAGGAGCATGGTGGATGAGGATTGGTATTATCTGACAATTAATATTTTGGTTACCGAGCGCATGTCGCCTTCCTCCGACGAGGCAAAGACGTAGTATACGCCCGAGGCTACTTTCTTGCCGCTGTTGGTGCATCCGTTCCAGATGGCCTGTCCGCCGTTGGCGGTGGTGGAGAAGACGGTGTGGCCGGCGGCATCGGTGATGTGGACCAAGGCGTTGCGCGAGAACCCTTTGATGGCGATGACGCCCTCATAGTCGGGCTTGACGGGGTTGGGGAAGGCGTGGATGTCGTCCTGCGGGGTGGCATAGGCATAGGTGGCCGTGGTGCGGTAAGACTGGATGCCACGGTCGGTGCCGATGAAGAGTTCGCCGCTCCACGGCATGATGCTGAGCGACACTATCTTGTCGGAGAAGAGGGGCGATTCGGCAGCGGTGAAATGCTCCAGCTGCTTCAAGCCGTTGGCGGCAACGAGGTAGAGCCCGCCGCTGTTGGTGCCTATCCATTTGCGGTTGGCGCCGTCGACGGCGATGCTGGTGATGTTCTCGTAGGCCATGAGATATTCGTTGATGCCGTTCTCGCTGAAGAGTATGTTGCTGCATATCACGGGCGATTTCTCGCCGTTGCCGCCGTTTTGGAATGCCTTGGAGAGGTCGTAGATGACCTTGATGCCTTTGTTGGTGCCCACCCAGATGGCGCCGTTGTGGTCTTGAGCCATGCAGTTCACCGTCGCCGTCTCTAAGCGGGCGCCGTTGTTGGGGTCGATGTAGGCCATCTTCTGGTCGCCGTCGTGGACGAAGATGCGGTTGCTGCGTCCCCAGAAGAGTTTGAGGCCGTGGATGCTGTCGCAGAGTATGTTGTCGATGTCGATGCCTTGCACCATGTCCATGGTGTAGAAGCGTTGCCACGTGCCGTCGTTGTGGCGCACGGCCAGGCCGTAGGGCTGCAGCGAGTTGGTGATCCATAGGTCGCCTTTGCGGTCGAAGGCCACGCCGCCGGTGCGCAACGACTGGAATGTCCCTTCGATGTAGGGCGTCAGCGCGTTGTCGCTGTTGGTGTGGTCATAGTGGGCGGTGACGCTGTTGTCGGTGATTTCCACGATGCCGCCACCCCACGATGCCGCCATCTTCACGCGCTTGTTGCGGGGGTTCACGGCGACATGGATGATGTCGTAGAGTCCGGAGGCCAGCCTGTCGGGGTCTTCCATCTGCGACCAGCGGTTGTCGGCGAAGGTGTAGAGCGTCGCCGGCGTGTAGATGGAGGTGTAGGTGGAGGAGTGGCCGCCGGGACAGACGTAGAGCTTGTCGTCGAAGCTGACCAGCCGGTAGACATCGTCGCTGGCGGGTCCCGAGGGTATGATGGCGCTGAGCGTTGCTTCGGGGTTGGAGGGCTGGCAGGTGCACAGTCCTGCCCATTGGTGTGCCATCCATAGTGTGCCGTCGGCGGAAAGGGTGGCGTCGTTGACATCCATGGCCATCCAGTCGATGGTGTGCAGCGCGTAGCGTTGCTGATAGCTGTCGTCGTATATTTCGGTGGCGTCGTCGCGGACCACGACGATGCTGCTGCCTGTGGTGCGTAGGCTGCGGATGTCGCCTGTCAGCCAAGGCGCTAAGGCGTCTGGCGTGCCTCTGTAAAGGGTGGCGCTGCTGTCGCCCTCGTCGGGGCTTACGGCCAGCAGGTCGCCTGTGGCGGTCACTTCCAAGCGGCGTACCGGCATGCCGGCCAGCAGGGTCAGCGTGTCGGCGTGCCAGTTGCCGACGATGTTGAGGAACCTGTTGTCCTTGTCGGCCGTCAGCATGCCGTTGTCGGTGGCGGCGATGATGAGGCTGTCGGTGAAAGCCACGTCGTGGATGTTACAGTAGCCATAACAGCAAGATATAGAGAACGT
>CAMNKG010000080.1 GCA_946542135.1 uncultured Bacteroidales bacterium | reverse complement strand
TGCGACTCTTTCTTTTGTCGCGACTGATAATTCTTCACATTCGACTCGGCAACGGGAACGGGTTTCAAACGGGCGCGATGGGGTTTCATGCGCTGTTCCTCTTTGCGGACCTCCTCTTGCGAGGGGTTGTTGGCCTGAGCATCCAAAATTTTATATATCAGTTCCTGGGGCTCCAAACGCGAGGTTCTAGAAACACCCAGCTCTTTTGCGATTTCGATGAGCTCAATATGAGCCTTGCTCGACAAATCAGATTTGCTGTACATTAAAAAGAAATTAAGTGATAAAAATGAATCAACAGAAAATCAATTTTCCCGTCTGTTTCAAAAAATAAAACTTATTGTAATTGTCTAGTAAATAGTTTTTTGGAGAAACAATTGGCCGAGTAACTGACCTCTTTTGACTTCACAAAGATAGAAAAAAAAATCGACTCACAAAAAAAATTTTGCCAAACTGAGTAAAAAGTGTATTTTTGAATGCTGAAAAAAAATCTCCGCAACAGATTCCTTTCAGCATAACAAACTGCAAATCAAACAAAGAAATCAAAATAAGTAATTTAATTTAAACAGAAAATTATGAATATTCCTGAAAATCTCAAGTACACCCAGGACGACGAATGGGTAAGAATGGAAGGTGACATTGCCGTTGTAGGCATTACCGATTATGCACAGCACGAACTCGGCGACATCGTTTTCGTTGATGTTGACTGTGAAGGCGATACCATCGAAGCTGGCGAAGCTTTCGGTTCTATCGAGGCTGTCAAGACCGTGGCCGACCTGCTGATGCCCTGCACCGGCGAAGTGGTGGAATTCAACAGCGCCCTCGAGGATGCTTCTTCCATCAACAACGATCCTTACGGCGAAGGCTGGATCATCAAGTTCAAACCCGCCAATGCCGCCGACGTCGACGCTCTGCTCGACGCTGCCGCTTACAAAGCCAAAATCGGTGCCTAATAGGCATGCGACTGAAACTCACACAAGAGCCCTCCCCTATCCGGAGGGCTCTTCTTTTTTTACTATCGGCTGATTTAGGCTCAGGGGCATATGCTTTGACGGCAGACTATTAGTGTGTTCTTTTTTAACGGCGAATTACGCGAAACTTTGCAGGTCAAAACTACACTAATTACGAGAAGCTTTGCAGGTCAAAACTGAACTAATTACGCGAAGCTACGCAGGTCAAAACCGAACTAATTACGCGAAGCTACGCAGGTCAAAACTGGACTAATTACGCGAGCTTTGCAGGCATATATGCAAAAAAATGGCGGCTCCCGAAATTGGGAACCGCCACAAGATTAGGATAGTAATATCTCTTATCAGTCGACAATGACGTTCCAGTTGTGCTTGTCCTCGGCCTCGCCCAGCTGGATGGCACGGAGGTGCTCATACAGTTTGGTGCTGATGGGACCGGGTTTCTTGCCAAACTCGTAGCTCTTACCGACTTCGGGGTCGTCGATGCGTTCGATGGGGCTGATGACGGCGGCGGTACCGCAGGCACCTGCTTCCTGGCATTCGGCCAGTTCCTCGACGGCGATGGGACGACGCTCAACCTTGATACCCATATCTTCGGCCAACTGCATCAGGCTCTTGTTGGTGATAGAAGGCAGGATGGAGGTTGACTTCGGGGTGATATAGACACCGTCCTTGATGGCGAAGAAGTTGGCAGCGCCGGCTTCGTCGACATATTTCTTTTCTTTAGCATCGAGATAGAACTCGCAAGCGTACTGACCGCCGTGGCAAGCCTCGACGTGGGCGCGCAGCGAAGCAGCATAGTTGCCACCAACCTTGTAGATGCCGGTGCCAAGAGGAGCCGAACGGTCATATTTGCGGGTGATGACGTAGGGGTTGGCCTGGAAACCGCCCTTGAAGTAAGGTCCAACGGGGGTAACGAAGATGAGGAAGAGGTACTCGTTGGCGGGTTTCACACCCACGGTGATGCCGGTGCCGATGAGCAGCGGACGCAGGTAGAGGCTGGCGCCGGTGCCGTAAGGCGGGATGAAGCGCTCGTTCATCTTGATGACGGTTTTGCACATCTCGATGAAACGTTCGGTAGGCAGTTCGGGCATCATGATGCCGCGGCAAGTGCTCTGCAGACGGGCGGCGTTCTCATCGGGACGGAACATACGGATTTTACCGTCTTTGCAACGATAGGCTTTCAGGCCTTCGAAGGCTTCCTGGCCGTAGTGGAGGCTGGAGGCAGCCATATGGATATTTATGCTCTCTTCGGAGGAAACCTCAATCTCACCCCATTTGCCGTCGCGATACCAGCAACGTACATTATAATCCGTTTTTACGTAACCAAACGGAAGGTTTTGCCAATCTATATTCATGATAGTTAGTTTTTTATTAATGATTTACATTGAATTTGATGACTGCAAAGATATATTAAATAATTGAATTGGCAAAATAAAATGAAGGCTTTTTCATCGGAAGCGTGCATCACGCGCATCGGAAACATGCATCATGCGTCTGCATCAGTCTCCTCGAAAGGTTCCAGATTACCCTTGCTGCTGATAGCCATCACGGCTTTGCGCGTCTGCTCAATCATTGCGTTGGCTTTTTGCAACTCGGTCATGCCATTCTTATAGAGTTCAAACGACTCGTCGAGCGTCACGTCATTGCGCTCCAAACGGCTCAGGATGTTTTCAATTGTAGAAAAACGTTCTTCTATGGTTTTCTGATTGTTGTCTTCCATTATTTCAACTGTTGATTTAATGTGTTATAGTCAATTTTCGTTATGGTGGTTTCGACACTGCCGTCGCGCAGGCGGATGCTGAGCGCGTCGTGTACTGCCAGCTGATTTACCGAGGTCACCGTCTTGCCGTCAGCCGTAGTAAGAAAGCCAAAACCGCCGGCAAGCCGCTTGGCCGGCGAGAGCCCCTCGAGACGACCGGCGGCGGCAAGCAGCCGACTATGGAAACGTTCTAACTTGATCAGCATCATGGTATTGAGCTGTTGACTCAGCGTCGTCAGCCGATCTATCTTGGCCTGGAGCCTTTTGTCGGGACGCATAGCCGAAAGACGAGCCTTGTAGTCTGTGAGACTTTTCTTCGCAAGAGCAAGACGATGCTCCATAGCACGTTCCAGGCGGTCGCTAAAACGAACAATGCTATTGCGGAAATCGTCGTAGACGAAGGTGACCAGTTCGGCAGCCTGCGAAGGTGTCGCGGCACGACGGTCGGCGACAAAATCTGCGATGGTCACGTCTGTTTCATGACCCACGGCGGTAACAATGGGAGTACGGGCAGCAAAGACGGCGCGAGCCACCGACTCTTCGTTGAAAGCCCAGAGATCCTCAATGGAACCGCCGCCGCGGCCTATAATAATGACATCCAATCCCATGGCGTCAAGGGTGACAATGCCGCGCGAGATCGATGCAGCGGCCGCATCGCCCTGCACCACAGCGGGGAAAAGGACGAGGTCGACATAAGGGTTGCGCTGGCGCGACACGCGGATGATGTCGTGAACAGCGGCTCCCGTCGGTGCGGTAACTATGCCAATCCGCATGGCGTGGGAAGGAAGGGGCTTCTTGTGGGCGGAATCAAACAACCCTTCTGCCATAAGTTTGCGTTTCAGCTCCTCAAAACGCTGGTAGAGGCTTCCAATGCCCGACAGCTCAATGCTGTCGGCATAGAGTTGGTAACGACCGGCAGCGGCATAAACGCCCACATAACCGCCGACCACCACCTGGTCACCATCTTTCATCGGGAAGCGAAGTCCCAGACTGCGTTTCCCGGCAAACATGACGCACGAGATGGCCGACTGTCGGTCCTTCAGTGTGAAGTAGATATGGCCCGACTGGTTGTACTTGCAGTTCGACACCTCACCCTCAACGGCGACATCGGACAGCAGGGAGTCGCTACCGATCAGACGTTCCACCTGCATATTCACCTGCGTCACGGTGACGCCACGCCTATGGGGGCGCATACTGGATGTCGACGCTGGCATTTGTTGCATTTCGTTCAAAATATTCTCAGTAAAGATTTTAGCAATGGAAACTATAAGCTATCGCCTATCCACATGATTTGATGCAAATCATTGGGCGGCAACGACGTGCGGTTGCTCTGTCACTACCGCAAAATACTCCAGCGGCTCTGTGTCGCTTGCGTTGATAAGGCTATGGCTGTGGCCACGGGGACAGTAATGGCATTGGCCGGCCACAAGATGCTCTTCTATGATGGCGTTGGCACCGTTGGGTTCGGGTTCGCCCCCATCATACAGGCAGCGCGCCGTGCCACTTGTGATGTAAATGATTTCGCTGCTCTCATCATGGATGTGGTACCCAATGGTGCATCCGGGCAAAAGGCGACCCATCATGATTTTGTTCATGCCGTCATATTGTGTACGCATCCGGGCGCCACCTTCCCCACCCTTGAAATTAGGTGTTACTACTTCATTTATTTTATTGAAATCTATAACCATAAACAGATAAAGTTAAATTAATGGTTTAAATAAAACGACAAACAATAAATGCACAGCCTTTAATGATTGTTTTTAGTTAACGCTACAATCCTATTTTTATTTTGATAGCCTATCCCCAAATATGGTTCCTATCCGTCTCACGACAACAAAAAAAACACATCGAGACCCCTGCGACCGATTCTTTTTTTGTATTTTTGCATTTCCAAGCAGCTAACAGCATTGCTTTATCGTTCCGAAACACAAGATGATATGACAGACCGGCTAAAGAAAGAGATTGCAACATTGCCAGTGTCGGCAATAGCGGAGCCACTGAACGCAACGCTACGGTCCGAACAGGCAGCCATCGTGACGGCGGCTCCCGGCGCCGGCAAGTCGACGCTGCTGCCGCTGACCATGCTCGCCGCCTTGCCGCCTGATGCCGGCAAAATCATTGTGCTCGAGCCCAGACGCGTGGCTGCCAGACAGATAGCACACCGCATAGCTTGGCTGCTTGAAGAGACTGTAGGCCAGACGGTAGGCTACAGGATTCGCTTCGAAAACAAGGTGTCGGCCCAGACGCGCATCGAGGTGGTCACCGAAGGCGTGCTGACCCGCATGCTGCTCGACGACCCGGCGCTGGAAGGCACCGGCATCGTGGTTTTCGACGAATTCCACGAACGGAGCCTGAACACCGACGAGGCTTTCGCCCTGGTGCGCCAATGCCAGCAGTTGCTGCGCGAGGACCTGAAAATGGTTGTGATGTCGGCCACCATCGATGCCGGCGGGCTGGCAGCGGCACTACACTGCCCGGTGCTTCACAGCGAAGGACGCATGTTTCCGGTCGAGGTGATACACTCCAAAGAAGAGGCCGACGCCTACAATGTTGCGCTGTTGGTGGCACGGATCCTCCTACAAGCCTGGCGCACACACGAAGGCGACCTGCTGGCATTCCTGCCGGGCGAAGCGGAGATACGGCGTGTGGAGGAACTACTGAACGAGAGCCTGTACAACGATGATAATCAGCAAGACATCCGACAACATACGCACATCTTTCCTCTCTACGGACTCCTCTCGAACGAAGAGCAGGCACAGGCCATCGCCCCAAGCCGTCCGGGCGAACGCAAGGTGGTGCTGGCCACACCCATCGCCGAGACATCGCTCACCATCGAAGGCGTGCGCGTGGTGGTTGACAGCGGCCTGTGCCGGAGGATGGTTTTCGACCCACGCAACGGACTGAACCACTTAGAGACAGTGCGCATCTCGTTGGATATGGCTGCGCAACGTAGCGGACGTGCCGGACGCGTGGCTCCAGGGGTATGCTACCGGCTGTGGAGCACGGCTACCGAGAGCCGCATGGAGGCTGTGCGCCGACCCGAAATCCTTGACGCTGACCTCACCTCGTTGACGCTCGATGCAGCCCTTTGGGGCGAACGCCATATAGACCGTCTGCCCTGGCTCACGCCACCGCCTAAGGCGGCGCTGCTTCATGCCCGGCAACTGCTGACGGTGCTCGGAGCGCTTGACGATGAGGGCGTTGTGACGCCGACAGGCAAAGCCATCGCCAAGCTGCCCTGCCATCCGCGTATGGCACGAATGCTTATCGCCGACATCGGCTACAAAACCAATGAAGCCACTATCCGACGAAAAGCACTGGCTACAGACCTCGCTGCCCTACTGGAAGAGAAAGACCCTCTGGCGGACGAAACCGATATTGCCATAGACCGTCGCATCGACGCGCTAAGACGGGCGCGCAGCAGCGGGAAAACGGGCCGCTGGGGTCGCATCGCCAAAGTGGCGCGCCAATATGCCGACATGGTGCATGCCGACGAGGACAACGGCACCGTCAACCCTTATGATGTGGGAGCGCTGCTGGCGTCGGCTTACCCCGAACGTATCGGCAAGGCATGGAAGGAAGGCAACGGCGTGTTCCAGTTAGCCCAAGGCGACCTTGTGGGTGTGGAGGCCTCTGACCCGATGGCTGCCGCCGAATGGATTGTGGCAGCATCGATGCACCGCAAGCCGGGAGGCATAGGCCGCGTTTTCCTGGCCAGCATCGTCGACAGTTCCGACCTGATGCGGCATGCCAGCGAACGCGACGTGGTAGCCTGGGATGCCAAGTCCGGCGCCGTGGTGGCACAACGCGAAACGAGGGTCGGCAAACTACTGCTGGATGCCAGACCGCTACCTGACAGCAGCCGAGACGCCGTGCAACGGACTGTTTGCGAAGCCATTGTCAAAAACGGCATTTCGATGCTCGCTTTCACCGACGAGGTGCACAACCTGCAACGCCGACTGGCCTTTGTGAGCAGCCGGCATCCCGAGTTGGAGTTGCCGCCTGCCGACACAGCATCGATATGCGCAAGCGCCCCAGAGTGGGGACCCCTCTTCCTGGGGCGGGCCTCCACAGCAGCCGAACTGAAGAAGATAGACCTCGGCAAGGTGATATGGAGCCGCATGGATTATGCTCAGCAACAAGCCGTTGAACGCCTCGCCCCTACCCATATCGTAGTGCCTACCGGCAGCCGCATCCGACTCGAATACCGTCAAGGCGCCGAAGTACCTGTGTTGCGTGTACGTCTGCAGGAATGTTTTGGTCTGGTCGACACGCCGTTGGTCGACGGCACGCCGGTGCTCATGGAACTGCTTTCGCCGGGATTCAAGCCGGTTCAGCTCACATCCGACTTGCGAAGCTTTTGGGAGACAACCTATTTCGAGGTACGCAAGGAACTGCGCCGCCGCTATCCCAAGCATGCATGGCCCGACAACCCGCTTGAGGCTGCACCCCAAAGGGGTACCCGAAAACCTGCTCAATAGGAAGGCGCACACCTGCCGGCGTCGGTCATCAGGCCGCGCTGCTCGAGGTCGCGCAAGCGCCGTAGGTTGAGGTCGGTCCAATGGCTGCCGCGGCGGCGGGGCGAGATGCGCTGTGCCAAGCGGCCATCGGGCAGACGCTTCACCGTGGAGTCGATCCATCCGAAGCAGAGCGCCTCCTCCACCACGTCGAGGTAGGGCAGCGCGTCGGGCAACGCACGCTTGCCGCGGTAAGAAGCCACCCAGCAATCGCGCGCCTGACGGTGGTTATCCATCAGCCATTGTCGCAACACAGCGCGGTCGTCGGTCGTAAGCAGGAATGTGATTTCCATGGTTTTATATTGTGTACACTAAACACTAAAAGAGACTTCTATAAAATGCCTCGAACTGTGGTCGGCGATTTTATGGAGCCCAGAGGCAACCTCTCAATACCCAACACTCATAGTGTAGTATCAATCAATCATATACATCTTGGAATATCGAAGACACGCACTCTCAAAACAGCATAAAAAAGACCCATCAAAAACTCTATACTTTTATGGCGTAGTGACCACTTTGCGGGTTTTGCTGCCCTCGACGCGGATGAGGTAGACACCCGCCGTCGGGGTGTGGATCCGCTCGGTGTGCGCCGCACTGTGGGTGCTGTAGATGGGGCGGCCGACGATGTCGAAGACCTGCAGCGGCACCCCTTCAGCACCGGTGACGACGATGTCGCGGCCGCTGACGGTGACGCTGATGGCATCGTCGAGGGCCTCACCGATGGCGTTATTGCCAGCATAGACGGCGCGCACCAGGCAGCCAGCAATGCGGGGCGCGATGCGCAGCACATAATGGTTGACGGTACGCGGCGTGAAGCGTAGCACGTGGGCAAAGTCGGCGTTGAAGGTGGTGACCTCGCCCGACC
>CAMNKG010000079.1 GCA_946542135.1 uncultured Bacteroidales bacterium | reverse complement strand
TCAATCTTAGCTTTCTCGGCAGCCTCTTTCAGACGCTGCATAGCCATCGGGTCTTTGCGCAGGTCGATGCCTTTGTCGCTCTTAAAGCTGTCGGCCAGCCAGTTGATGATCTTCAGGTCGAAGTCATCGCCGCCCAGGTGCGTGTTGCCGTTGGTCGACTTAACCTCGAACACGCCGTCGCCCAGGTTCAGGATCGAGATATCGAACGTACCGCCGCCGAGGTCGAAGACGGCCACATTCATATCCTGATTCTTCTTGTCCAGACCGTAGGCCAAAGCAGCAGCCGTAGGCTCGTTGACGATACGGCGCACTTTCAAACCGGCGATTTCGCCAGCCTCTTTGGTTGCCTGACGCTGGCTGTCGTTGAAGTAGGCCGGCACGGTGATGACGGCTTCGGTCACCTCTGTGCCAAGGAAGTCCTCGGCGGTCTTCTTCATCTTCTGAAGAATGATTGCGCTGATTTCCTGCGGAGTATAGAGGCGTCCGTTGATTTCGACGCGAGGCGTGTTGTTGTCGCCCTTGACGACTTTATAAGGCACAGCCTCAATCTCTTTCTGCACGCGGTCGAAACTCTCGCCCATGAAGCGCTTGATCGAGTAGACCGTGTTGTGAGGGTTGGTGATGGCTTGACGCTTGGCGGGGTCGCCCACCTTGCGGTCGCCGTTTTCGAGGAAACCCACCACCGAAGGAGTGGTACGGTTGCCTTCGCTGTTTGTAATAACCACAGGCTCATTGCCTTCCATGACACTGACGCAACTGTTGGTCGTTCCTAAATCGATTCCTATGATTTTTCCCATAATTGTATTTTTTTTATTTTTTTTTCGTTGAAATGATTGTGTTGACTGTGTTTCGATTTATGCAAAACACAATGACATTTCATCAAGAAATATGCCAAACCGCATCTGACACCACAACATGACAAATTGTCATAATTACACAAAAAGAAGCCATTTCCACCATGCGAGACGTGCCATACTGCGGCGACTTTATGACAGACGGAAGGGGGCGTTTTGTGCTCTCATTAAAGCGACACGCTCACATTATAAAAAGCAAAATGTTTACAATATAAAAAAATAGTGTACATTTGCAAAACAATAACACCCAGGCTGCATCAGCCCAATGCACGATGCAACGAAATATAATCCAAATAATTACAACCAATCTAAACTACCACTCCTTTCGCTGTCCAAACAGGCCAACCCGCAACAGACAAAACCCCAACAATCCTGATATCATGAAAAAACTATTTCTATTAATCTTGACATGTTCGCTGTTCACCTCATGCGTGATGTACCATCCCCACAATGTCGACATCCCGCTGTTGGAGAAAAAAGGCGACCTCCGTATCGACGGATCCGTCAACATGACCTTCCCCCTGCTTGACGGCACTGGTGCCAACGCCACCGTGTCGTGGGCTCCGCTCAACATGCTGGGCGTGCAAGCCGCAGGCAGTCTTTCCGACCCCCACAACTACCAGGTGCAAGCCGCCATAGGCACCTACCACGGCTGGGGCCTCAGCGTGCTGGAATGCTATATCGGCGCCGGAACGGGCCATAGCTACTACGAGTTCAGCAACAAAAACCGCCATGTCGGCGGACAATACAACCTGATGTTCAGCCAGATCAATTTCGGTTGGAACCATCTGGCCGACGATGCCATCGACTTCGGCTTCGGCATCAAAGCCGGACTCCTGACGCCCGACTGGACCAAAGAGTCGTTCAACGAAAGCACCCAGACCTGGACCACCGACTTCAACCATACCGACCCCCATTTCCTCATCGAGCCCCAACTGATGTTCCGCGCAGGCGGCGAGCACCTCAAGTTCAGCATCAACGTGGCCTACTCCGCCTTATCCGACTGGCCCACCGACGACGACAACCTCAACTACACGCGCCTCAGCATCAGTCTCGGTCTCAACTACAAATTCTAACCATCCATGACATTACGCACCCCTCTCCTATTCATGGCGCTGCTGCTGTCTTTGCCGGCAGCGGCCCAAACGAGCCGACCTGCCATACGCGACACCGTCGTTCCCCAAACCTTCCTTTACGCCACTCGCGGCACCGACTCGCTGCTGCTCGACGTGTACCGTCCCCACCAGCCCCGACAAGACTCGGCCTGCATTCTCTACATGTTTGGCGGCGGCTTTGTGAGCGGGGCGCGCAACAACGAAGGCACACGTGCCGTCTGCCAGCACTACGTCGCCGAAGGCTACACCGTGGTGGCCATCGACTACCGGCTTCATCTGAAGCGCGTCGACTACGACACCGTGAGGCTCTTCAACATGCAGTCCATCTTCCGCCGTGCCATCAGCATCGCCGCCTCCGACTGCGCCGCCGCCATAGCATACCTTTGGCCCCGTGCCGACGCCCTCGGCATAGCGCGCAACCGCATCGCCCTGGTGGGTTCCAGTGCCGGCGCCATCAGCGTGTTGCAGCTTGACTACTGCCGTGCCAACCGGGATCAGCAAGGTTCCCTGTTCGCTGCTGCCGCCGAGCTGCCCGAAGGTTTCAAGCCCGCCGCCGTCGTAGCCTTCTCGGGTGCCATCTATGCCGACCATGGACGTCCGCGCTATGCGACAGCGCCAGCCCCCACGTTCCTGCTTCATGGCGTCAAAGACCGCATCGTGCACTACAAGAAATTCCCTCCCCTGCTACGCGAAGGCCTCTACGGTCCCAAAAAGATACAACGCACCTTCAATAAAGAAAACCGTCCCTACTGGTTTTTCCGCTATCCCGAAGTGGGTCACGAGGTTTCGGCCATGCCCATCGTCCTGTTGCCCGAATGCTGCGCTTTCATCGATGCCGCCCTTGCCGGCCGCGTGTCGCGCTACGAAGCCGAATGCCACGACGACCAGATCCAGCCCACCAAATGGAGCCGGATGAACGTCTTCGACCTCTATTCCGGAAAATAAACAGCGCCCAGCCGCTTTCCGTTTTCCGTTTTCCGTTTTCACCTCCCCACAATGTCGTTGACCACCAGCGATGCCAGCGTGAAGCCCATGATGGCCGTAATCTGCACCAGCGAGCCGTTGGTCTGCGCCTTGTGGAAGCTGCCCTCTTCTGTTGTCGGCGGGATGCCCTTGTTGGGCAGCACCTCGGGGCTCCACACGCAGCGGAACTTGCGTTCCGGGAAACGGTGCTGACGTCGCATGCGGCGTCGCAAAGCCGCTGCCAGCGGGCATCCGTCCACCTCCCAGAATGGCGACACCCTGATCTGCGAAGGGTCGCGCTTCAGGGCAGCGCCCATAGCGCTGAAAAGCACCGGCATCCGCCCACCGTCGACTTTGCGGGTAGCCTGCAGTATGAGTTCCATCTTGTTGCTCAGCGAGTCGATAGCGTCGACCACATAGTCGTATGTCTCCACCCCAAACGACGCAGCCGTATCTTTGTCATACACACGCTGCAGCGCCACGATCTCAGCCCTCGGGTTGATGTCGGTCAGGCGCTGGCGCAGCACCTCCACTTTGGGTTTCCCAACGGTCGAGCTTGTAGCCATCAGCTGTCGGTTGATATTGCTGACGCTGACATTGTCGGCATCCACAATGGTAAGATGGCCTATGCCGCTGCGCACCAGACCTTCGGCGCACCACGACCCCACGCCGCCAACGCCAAACAGAATCACGCGGGCGTTGCCCAGCCGTCCGATGGCATCGGTTCCCAGCAGCAGTTCGGCACGGTTCAAAAAAGGATCATTCATCTATTCTAATCTGAAATAATTAACCTTGACTTTAACGAAAACGATAACGAAAAACGATAACGAAAACTAAAACTAAAGCGATAACGAAAACGATAACGAAAACGATAACGAAAACGATAACGATAACTAAGGCAAAAACGAATTACTATAACCTTTACCCATCAAATCTGGTACGCAGGCGCCTCGCCTGCGAAACCATTAACCTTTAACCTTTAACCATTAATCTTTAACCTTTACAACAACGAAAATCTCATTTCTCCCTGATGCTGATGGCAAAGCCGCCACAAGGAGCCATGCGGAGCTTGAGTTTGGTCTTGCTGTTCACGTTTTTCTTCGTGATGGTATACGACTGCGGGTTGTAGTGTTCGTCGTCCAATCCGCTGGCGTCTTTGCCGTCACAGTAGAGCGTAGCCTCGTACTTCACTCCTGGCTTCAGGAAGTCCAGCTTCACCTCCACCTCGCGTGCATTCTCGTCGGTCACGCCACCCACGAACCACACATCGCGCGGTGTCATCTTCGACAGGTCGGCTGTCGTCGTGCTGTCGTCGATGGCGTAGACAAACCGTGCCGCGCCCGAAATGACGCCCTTCTTGCCGTCAGCCAACTGCCCCACCCCGTCGGCGGCCTTGTTCAGCGACGCCGTCTTCGGATGACGTGCCGTGACGATGAAAGCTCCCGGTTCGGCATCGATGTATATACTGCGGTCCCAGTCGACGGCCACATCTTTAATGAACTGGAAGGCGTCCATGAAAGGTTCATAGTGCTCCGGGAAATCGGCTGCCATCTGTAGCGGCGAATAGAAGGTGACGTACAGACCCAGCTGGTTGCAAATGGTATGTTTCATGCGGTTGCCTTTGGCCCAGGAGACGAACTTGCCCATGTCGGTCTCGAAGATGCCAGGCGTGTAGTCCATAGGGCCGCCCTGCAGCCGCGTGAAGGGCAGTATCGTGGTGTGTCCCGGACGGATGCCGCCGCGGAATTCCGTTCCCATAGCGCTCTCATTGCCAATCATATTAGGCCATGTGCGGCACAGACCCGTAGGGCGCACAGCCTCATGGGCGTTGACCATAATATGATGCTTTGCCGCCTCGACCACCGCACGGTGGTAGTGGTTGATCAGCGGCTGGCTGTAGTGGTGCTCGCCGTGGGGAATAATCTTGCCCACATAGCCGCTCTTAACGGCATCGTAGCCAAGGCGGTTCATCAGCGTGTAGGCTTCCTCCATGTGGCGCTCGTAGTTCGACACCGACGACGACGTCTCGTGGTGCATGATCAGCCTGATGCCCTTCTCGTGGGCGTAGCGGTTCAGCGCCTCGATATCGAAATCCGGATAGGGCGTCACAAAATCAAACACATACTCCTTCTCCTTTCCGTACCAGTCCTCCCAGCCCACATTCCAGCCCTCCACGAGGATGGCGTCGAAGCCGTTGGCAGCGGCAAAGTCAATGTAGCGGCGCACGTTGTCGTTGTTGGCCGCATGACGTCCGTGAGGCTTGCAGCGCGTGTAGTCTGTCGCCGTGCCCGCCAGCGAAGGCGGCAGCGAGGGGTCGCCTGCCAGCCGCACCGTCGTCAAGTCGTTGGTGTACGACCAGCAGTTCTTGTCAGAAATCATCTCCCACCACACACCCATATATTTCACCGGGTGTATCCAGTCCACATCCTCCAGAGCGCACGGCTCGTTCAGGTTCAGCGTCAGGCGCGAAGCCAGCACGTCGACAGCCCTGTCGCACACCTGCACCGTCCGCCAAGGGGTTATGCACGGCACCTGCAGCCTGCCTTTGTAGCCCGTAGCGTCAGGCGTAAGGTGCACCTTCAGCGTAAAAGCATCCTCCGATTCCCGTTTTCCGCTTTCCATTACAACATCCAGGTTCATCGTGGGAAAATCCAGCACCGCCGCCTCGTGAACATTCACATAATAGTCACCTTTCATCTGCAGCGGCGTCTGCACACCCGTCTCCGAGAAGCTCTTCCACGGCCAGCCGCCACCCACCTGAGCGCCGCTGTGCAGCGCCTTCACCTCCGACAGATGCGACTCCGTGTAGTTGAACTCCTGCGTGTCGTAGTCGCCCGGTATCCACCACGCCATCGGGTCGCCCACCATCGCAAACTCCGTCAGTTCCTCCTTGATCCAGAAGCAAGCCAGCGCATTGGCCACCCCTCCTTCCCCATGGGCCGGAAATTCATAGCGGAAACCCAGACCGTCGTCATAGACCCTGAAACGTATATTCATCATCGTCGGCCTTTTTTGCGTCGAGCCGTCCATGCTCTGCACCGCTCCGACAGGCTGTTCCAGTCTGACCAGCAATTCGTTGTAATGGTTGCAAATCCGCGACTCTTCGCCCCACACGGGGCTCCACCACTCAACAGCAGAATCCCTTTCGTGACCCTTCAGCACAAAGGCGTGAGCCAGATCGTCGCGCCATTCCAGGGTAAAACCCATCTGCGAAGGTCTCACCACCACTTTCCCGTCGCGCGACAAAGAATAAAAAAGTGTGCTGTCGTCAAGCCAGAACCGCAGCATATTGCGTCCATCCGGGCTGCTGCATGTCAGCGTGTCGGCGGCAAAAGCACCTTTGTTAAGTCCCAAAAGGATAATAACTAAAAATAAAAAACTCTTTTTCAACATAATAAAACAAGTTGTCGATATTCAAAACAATGTACAAATGTACAAAAAAAAATAACATTGCAATATCGGATTACACAAAATAACAATCATGCCAATCAGACGCTCATGTCATTTTTAAAACGCGTGTGCATTATAAAAACGCGTGCGCAGGAGCGCCCGCGAACATTAAATTTACAATAAATATTTTTTTTTTGTAAATTTGCAAACTCCAAAAAACACAAAAACGACCGATGAAAAGCACCTATAAAGCTTTTAAAGAAAGCGTTAGTATAATCACGTCCTATTATATGCTCCTCGTCGAGGAGACAAAATCCCAACGTCTGGTAGGCAGCACCAACGAATGGGTACTCGACAATTACTACATGATTAGCGAGCAGGAAAAAGTGCTGCGCGAAGACCTGAAGAGCAAAACCTTCACCGGCATCGGCGCCAAACGCATCGCCGACCTCGAGAAGCTGCTGCGCGATTTCCTTACCCAAAGCCACTACCAGATCGACAAATCGCTCTACTTCAACCACCTCAGCCAGATGCAGTTGCAGCGGAACGACTATCTGAACTATCCCGAGGTTGGTGCGCTGCTGCCGCTGACCAAGGTAATACTTATCGACGAGTTGGCGACATTGTGCAACGAGTTGCGCAGCGACAAAGCCTACCACTACGCCCCCACCGACAAGAGCCAGGCCGACATGGACCAGCTGGACATCGCCGCACAGCGCAATCTGAGAATGATGAACATCTTCAACTCGCTGAAAAAGATGACCAAACTGCCCATGGCAGAATTGCTCGACGCTGTCAGCTTCTCAGAAAAAATGCTGAAAGACGAAAAAGCCGGCATGTACGACCAGATGTACGACAAGACCAAGGACGACTACCGTGCCCGCATCGTCAGGCTCTGCAAACGCATGAAAGACAACACCAAGCGCAACAAAGAATACGAACTGGTGAAGCAGCTTGTCGCCACCGCCGACCAGCGCGGCGAACATGTGGGCTGGCAACTTTTCCCCGCCAAGCGCTGGAACGTCCGCGCCCACTGGTATGTCGGCATCGTCGTACTGGCCAGCCTGCTGCTGTCGGCCATCATCGGCATGTGGGCCGTGAACGGCTTCCGGCTGCGCTGCGAGGTGCTCAACATCATCATGACGCTGTTGCTTGTGGTGCCCATGTCGCAGATAGTCATCGACCTCTTCAACTGGCTGCTTGGCAAGATACACAAACCCATGGGGACCTTCAAAATCAAGTTTAAGGACGGCCTGATACCCCAAGAATATGCCACGATGGTCATCATGCCTACCATCCTGAAAAACAAGGCCAAGACCATAGAGTTGCTGGAGCAGCTCGAGGTCTACTACCTCAGCAACATCAACAGAGCCTCGAACGGCGAAGACGACCACGGCAAGAGCCACGAGTTCCAGCGCTTAGAGCGCCGTCCGCAGAATCTCTACTACACCCTTATCGGCGATGCCGCCGCCTACAGCGGTCCCGACGCTCCCTGGGACGACGAGGTAGCCCAAGCCGGACAGGCCAAGGTAGCCGAACTCAACGAGAAATACGGGGCACCGATCTTCAATTTCGTCTATCGCCGCCGCGCCTGGAGCGACGGAGAGCAGACCTGGCTGGGCCACGAGCGCAAACGCGGCGCCATACTCCACTTCAACGACCTGCTGCTCGGCAACACCAGCGAGGCCGACAAAGCCAAACGCTTTCGCTGCGAGACCATCAGCCAGTGGCGCCAAGGCGCCGTCCCCGACATCAAATTCATCATCACCCTCGACACCGACACCGAGCTCGTCCTCTATTCCGCCCAGAAGCTCATCGGCGCCATGGCCCACCCCCTCAACCGCGCCAAGCTCAGCGCCGACGGACATCGCGTTGTCAGCGGCTACGGCATCATGCAGCCCCGCGTCAACGTCGACGTCGAGGTAACCAACAAGAGCCGCTACGC
>CAMNKG010000078.1 GCA_946542135.1 uncultured Bacteroidales bacterium | reverse complement strand
GGCAGGTGGTGGGTGTCGGCTGGTCGCTGCGCGGCGTGGTGCTGCTTAGCTTTACGGTCTATACTATGTTGGCGGTGCTGCAGCATGTCATAGCCCATCAGAGCGACCGTATGGGGCTGGTCGACAAACAATGGAATGAATGGACCTGGATTATCATCACCATGCTGGTCGGCGCCTCCGCTGCGGGCATTGCCGACGATTTTGCCCCCATAGCGGGCATCTGGATCATGATAGCCTATCTCGTGGTGGTGCTGTTGATGGTGCTCGTCAAACTTATTGTCGACACGGTGCGCACTCATCATTTCTGGCGTTGCTTGTTTTCGGCGCTTTGTTTCGTCGTGGTCTTTGAGGCTGTGACGATGTTGGCCATCGAGTGCATAGAAGGCTACATCTATCTATTCATCCCCATCGTGGCGCTGTTTGGCTCTGCCGATGCCCGCTACAGGAAACGCTCTGCGTCACAGAATGCAGAGCAGGACTGACAACTTGGTCTGCAACGCTAATTCTGGCCGTTGACGATCACCTTGGTGTCGCCACCCACTTTGCCCATGTTGCCGCCGCCGTATACATCGCGCAGTATTTCGGTATGGTCGGCAATGACGATGTGTGAATTGAAAACGTAGGCGTGCTGTCCGTTGTTGCCGCGACCGGCGCCGAACACGTTGCCGCCATCGGTGCCGTTGACCGACGTCGAAGGATCGCCAATAGTGGCGTCACCACCCAGATAGATGTAGCTGTTGCTATCATTCTGCCCGTTTTGGTAGTTGGTGCCGTTGCAGCCTCCGGCCACCCATCCTGGGCTCGTACACTTCCCATAGAGTTTTTTATGGTGATGCATATTTTTTGTTGCGTGCAATATTATTGCCGCCGTTACGTTTAGAAAAAACGTAACACGTCAGCGTCACTCTCGCTGGCCGTAGGTAATCTTTTCCTAACGACACTACTAATGGAGACAATAAAGAAAATATACAAGATAGGTCTTGGTCCGAGCAGTAGTCACACCATGGGCCCTCATAAGGCTGCTGAGATGTTTGCCGCTCGCACCCCGCAGGCTGCACATTACCGCGTCACCCTCTATGGCTCCTTGGCCGCCACCGGCCGAGGTCACCACACCGACAAGGCTATCTCTCGCGGCCTCGCACCCCGCCAGGTCGACATCCTGTGGCGCCCCGACATCGTTAAGCCGTTCCACACCAATGGCATGCTCTTCGAGGCGTTCGCCTCAGAAGAGGCTACCGAGCCTTTCGACACCTGGCTGGTCTACAGCATCGGTGGCGGCTATCTGGCCACCGAAGAGGGCGTGGTGCCTCTGGGCATAACACCTGAGGGCGAGGTCTATCCTCACAACACCATGAAGGACATCATGGAACACATAGACAAGGAGGGCCTCAGCTTTTGGGAATACGTGGAACAGTGCGAGGACGAATCGCTCTGGCCCTATCTGGAAGAGATGTGGCGCCAGATGCAGCAAACCATCGAAGAGGGTCTGCAGGACGACCGCGTCATCCCCGGCGGGCTGCATCTGCGCTCCAAGGCTCACCAATACTTTGTTCGCGCCAGCGGCTTCAAGCCCTCGCTGCAAAGCCGCGCTCTGGTCATTGCCTACGCACTGGCTACCAGCGAACAGAACGCCTGCGGCGCGCGCATCGTGACGGCACCCACCTGCGGCAGCAGCGGCGTACTTCCTGCTGTGCTCTACCATCTGAAGAAAAGCCACGGTTTCAGCGACCGCGAGATTCTCCGCGCTATGGCCACCGCAGGCCTTTTTGCTAATGTCATCAAGCATAACGCCACCATCAGCGGCGCCGAAGCGGGTTGCCAGGCTGAGGTGGGCAGCGCTTGTGTGATGGCTGCAGTGGCCAGCAACCAGATTTTTGGCGGAAGCCCCAAACAGATTGAGTACGCTGCCGAGATGGCTATGGAACACAACTTGGGTCTCACCTGCGACCCGCTCTGCGGCCTGGTGCAGATACCTTGCATCGAACGCAACGCCATGGCCGCTCTTCGCGCCCTCGACATCAATATCTACGCCATGATGAGCGACGGCCGCCACATCATCTCGTTCGATAAGGTGGTGCGCACCATGAAACTCACCGGTCACGACCTCCCCAGCCTCTACAAGGAGACCTCGCTCGGCGGTCTGGCTCTCGACGATTGAACCGCGTGCCGTTTCATCCACGTGCACCGATTTGTTAATACTATTTATTCATTTATTATATGTGCAACGAAAACCGTTCTGAAGAAAACAAGTATGTGGGCAGCAACGCTGTCTACGAAGAGGTGCAACGCACCATGCAGCTGGCGGCATACATGAACACTGGATGGCGCCCGGAGCCCGAAGTGCGTGAATATCTGCGAAAAATAACAGGACATGAGATCCCTGACGATGCGCGCGTATTCACACCGTTGCATATCAATTACGGTCCTGGCGTCACCTTTGGGCGCGACTGTTTCCTCAATTTCGGATGCACCCTGCTTGCCCTGGGCGGCATCACCATCGGCGACGGCGCCTTCATAGGACCCCACTGTGTGCTGGCTACAGAGTATCATCCCGAAAATCCTGACGACCGTCATTCGTTGCTCACCAAACCCATCGTCATCGGACGCAATGCCTGGCTTGGTGCCAATGTCACGGTATTGGCCGGCGTCAGCGTCGGTGAGAATGCTATCGTTGCCGCCGGCAGTGTCGTTACCAAAAATGTTCCCGCCAACACGGTGGTGGCAGGCATCCCGGCACGCATAATGAGAGCCATCCATACAGAATGACATTCGAAAAGGCTTGCCGTGCCAACGATAGGGTAGGGGCGCCTGTTGTTGCGGTTTCTGTGGTCGCGGAGTCTGCGGTCTCGGAGTCTGTTGTCGCGGTGTCAGAAATCGTATCCTAATCCTAAATAGAAACCTACGGATTTGTTGATGTCGGACCAGTGGATGTTGGCTTTGATGGGTCCAAACAGCGTCTTGTAGGCATATTCAAGTGCAATGGCCATGTAGGTCTCAGACTGCTCCTTGTCAAAATATTGGCGAATGTTGTCCGACTCGTTGAGCAGCTGGAATGTGGCGTAGATAAAATGTTTTGGGGCAGCTTGGAAACGTGCCGTGAGTCCCGCGGTGCCAAGCATGCGGCGTGCCGCCACGGGGGTGCTGATACCTACAAAGGAGATCTGCTGGTCCAGACTCTTGTTGGCGTCGCTGATGGAGAGCATGTTGATGTAGGGCACAATATCGTCACTGATGTGGCGCGTTTCCAGAAACGGCATCAGTGTAAGCCGTTTTTTGGAAAAAGCGCCCTTGAAACTGAGTTGCATGGCGTGGAGCGTGGGGCTGTCATGAAGCCATCCGGGCAGGTAGAGGTTGTAGTCGAAGGCGTAGACGAGTCCTTGGGTGGGGAAGTAGGGGTCGTTGAAGGAGTCGGAACGCAGGCGGGCAAAGGCGCTGGCGTAGATGTTGGATTTGTCGATGTCGGACCAAGTGCCGGCAGTCAGACCATAGTCTACCAGCATGGACACCCTGTAGAAGTAGTCCATACGCATTCCCAACTGCAGATTGAGCTGTTTCCACGGTGCGAAAGAGACATAGCCATCCAGGCGTCCGCGGTTGAAGTCGATGCGGAAATCGTAGGGCTCCGATCGGAAAGCTCCGTTGCGGATGGCTTGGAACGACCCTTCGCCGCCGAAGTCGATGCCTTCGCCAGTGCGGTAGGTGTAGCCTATCGACAGACAGGATTTCAATCCCAAGCGGGCTGTGAAGTCCCATCGGCTGCCCATCAGCTGGTTGGCGTTGAAGCCTGCGTGTAGCTGCAGCGAGGCGAAATCGTAGGCATCGAAGCGTGCACCGGCGTCGAGCTGGTTGATGGGCGACCGGAAGCAGTTGAATTGTAGCGTGAAGGGCGTCTCCTCGCCCAACAGTTCGTAGGTGACCTGCTCGAAGGCTTTGGTACCCATCATGGTGGCCACGGCATCGTCAATCTGGTGCTTCAGGATGACGGTGTGGAGCTTGAGGCGTTTGCGCAGGTATTCCTCCTCTTTGCTGTTGATGCCGTTGAAGACGATGTTTTTGAGGATGATGGGGCGCGACCGCATGTTGATGGCCTTCTTGCCGGTTTGGTAGGTCATCGTGTCGTTGAGCATCTCTTTGAGTACTTGTATCTCGCCGGCGTGAGCCATGACGGCTTTGCGGCCGCGGACCAGTATGGAGTCGATGCTTTCGGCATCAAAGCTGAGCAGCGAGTAGTCCGACATGTCGGGCTGGATGTAGATGTCGGTAGTGGCCAATGCGGCGTTGTAGCTCTCGCGACCCAGCACGTCGGTGGTTTGGAAGATGAAGTCGATCAGGCTGTTGATTTGCTTGGCGTTGAGGGCTGGCGCCGAGATGTCGACGGTGATGATGATGTCGGCACCCAGTTGGCGTGCGATGCCGGCGGGCATATTGTTGCGCAGGCTGCCGTCGACGAGTACCATGCCGTTGGTTTTGACGGGCGTAAAGAGACCCGGGATGGACATGGTGCTGCGTAACGCTTTCACCAGATTGCCGCTATGCCATATCTTGGGTTGCGCTGTCACCATGTCGGTGGCCACGCAGACAAATGGTATGGGCAGCTGGAAGAAGTCGATATCGTCGCCATAGCCCACCAGCAGGCTGCTGAACAGGTTCTGGATGTTGCGGCCCTGCACGATGCCGTTGCTCAGCAGGCTGCGGGTGCTGCGCTCGGTGCGTTGCTCATTGCCCAGAAAGTCCCATTGGTAGCTGCCGAAGGGGACGCTGAGCTGGTATTGGCGGTCGTAGTTTTTCTGCAGCAGGGCATCGTAGCGTCGGGGATGGGTGTCGCGCATCAGGTAGTTCCAGTCTTGCGAGCGTATGATGTCTTCGAGCTCTTGACCGGTATATCCGCAGGCGTGGAGGCCACCCACGAGACCGCCGATACTGGTGCCCAGCACCAGGTCGATGGGGATGCCTACGTCTTCAAGGTAACGGATCACGCTGACATGTGCCGCTCCTTTGGCGCCACCGCCGCTGAGCACCAAGGCCACGGTGGGACGGTGGACGCGGATGCTGTCCATGTGTTTGTTGAACTGAACAAAGGCTAAAGAATCGCGCACAGGGTCGATGCCATAGCTCAGCGACTGCCCCACGGCGTTGTGGGCCAGGGCTGCCACCATCCACAGGACCAGTGTCATATGGCGCAGGATGCTATGTGTTGTGCGTCGGTTCAATGATGTTGTATGCTTCAGTCAATCAGTTGTTTGAAGATTTCGGTCATCTGGTCGGCGGCGCGGTCGGCAACGCGGACTACTTCGTCGCCATCGTTGAGGAGGTCGTCGCCAAGGTCTTGAGCACAGTTGGTGATGACGCTCATGCCGAATATTTCCATGCCGCAATGGCGTGCCACGATGACTTCGGGTACTGTCGACATGCCTACAGCATCGCCGCCCATGAGGGCGTACATCTTGTACTCGGCGGGGGTTTCGTAGGTGGGTCCTGTCTCGGCCACGTAGACTCCTTCGCGCAGCGTGAGGTTGAGGCGGCTTGCAGCAGCATGAGCCCGCTCGCGCAGCGTGCGGCTATAGACGGTGGTCATGTCGGGGAAGCGTACGCCCATCTCGTCGATGTTCTTCCCTATCAGGGGGTTGGGCATGAAGTTGATGTGGTCGGTGATGATCATCAGGTCGCCCACATGGAAGCTGGCGTTGATGCCACCGGCGGCGTTGGAGACCAGCAGCCTTTTGATGCCGAAACGGCTCATGACGCGCACCGGCAGGGTGACATCCTCCATGGTGTAGCCTTCGTAGTAGTGGAAGCGCCCTTGCATGGCCATCACGGCGGTGCCGTTGAGCATGCCCACGATGAGGTTGCCTTTGTGGCCTGTCGCCGTGCTGGTCTTGAAGTGCGGTATGTCGGCATAGGGTATGATGTCGGCATCGGTGAGGGCGTCGGCCAGTTTGCCCAGGCCGCTGCCCAGGATGATGGCGGTGGTGGGACGGTAGTGGGTGTGGCTGCGCAGGTAGTCGGCAGCTTCGTCGAAACGGGTTAGTGGGGTGTTCATTTCTTCAGTTTTTCTATTTTTTTCATGATTTCGGCGGCCTGTTCGTAGTCTTCGTTGGCTTCGCAGTGGCGCAGTTCGGCTTCCAGATCTTCGAGGCTCTCCTCTTCCGATAGGGTGGCGCCAAGGTCGATGTCGTTGTGCTGGGGCGTGAATCCCGTCTCGTCGAGCACATTTTCGGCTATCTCGATGTCGACCACTTGGTTCAGAGCCAGCACCACGGCGTCGCTGGCACGTGCGTCGATGGTTTTGACGTTGAATCCGTCGCTGACCAACAGCGAGGCATAGAAGATGCCTTCTTCAAAACGTTCGATGCGCACCTTCTGCAGCGTGAGCTGGAAGGCTTCGAGTATCGACACGATGAGTTGGTAGGTCATCGGACGCCGCGTCTGTCGGCGGTTCTGTTCCAGCATAATCATCTCGGCCTCGTGTTCGCCAATCATCACGGGGACTTTCTTTTCGCTTTCAGGCTCGTAGAACATCAGCACAAAAAGTGAGCTGTCGGTGAAGCCCTGAATGACTTCTGTTGGGTATACTTTTTTGTATTTCAATTCGGTATGGGTTTTAGTGGCGTGGCTCCAGTCGTTTGATTTGGATATGTCACGCCAATCGTTTGGCTATCAGTCTTTTCTCGATTTCAGGTATTCGGTGAGTTTGGCAACAGCGTGACCTCGGTGGCTGATGTGGTTCTTCACCTCCAGGGGCATCTCGGCAAAGCTGACAGCGAAGCGGTCGGGCATGAAGATGGGGTCGTAGCCAAAGCCCTCAGTGCCATAGCGTTCGGTGAGTATCTGTCCGTCGACGCGACCTTCGAAATAGCGGGGCACACCGTTTTCCAGCAAGCATATCACGGTGCGGAAACAGGCGCGACGGTTGGTCTTGCCTTCCATCTCGCCCAGCATCTTGTTGATGTTGTCGTCAAACGAGCAATGTTCGCCGGCATAGCGGGCGGAATATACGCCGGGTCGTCCGTCGAGGGCTTCCACTTCCAGTCCGGTGTCGTCGGCAAAACAATCGCGGTCGGTGCGTTCATACACCCATTGGGCTTTCTGAAGCGCATTGCCTTCAAGGGTGGGGGCGGTTTCGGGAATTTCTCCGCTCAGTCCGGCTTCTGCCAAACTTTCTATTTTTACTATAGAATTCAACATTTCGCTGACTTCTATAAGTTTATGCTTGTTGTTGGTGGCAAAAATCAGTTCTTTCATGCGTGCAAAGATACTTTTTTTTATGAATTCAACATATCAGATGCAGTAATTTATTTCACTTGGTCGATCTCTGCTTTTGGGGGCAACGGGGCTGTAGGGTAGGAGAGGGTGCCTGTTGTGACTACTCTTGGGGCGTGGTTTGGGTGATACAAAAAAAAAGCCTCCATTGCTGGAGGCTTTGAGTATTTAATAGTTGCTTTGATTTAGACAAGGCTGAAGACCAGGGTCTGGAAGAAAGCCAGGAAGGTGGAAGCGACCGGGTCGTTGGGATCGCCCTGCAGGGGAGAGGTGACGGTCATGGTGTTGTTGGTCACGTCATAGGTGAAGTTGAGGGTGATGTCGATGGGGTCGCCGTTGAGAATCTCGTTGACGGTACCGGTCATGGTTCCGATGTTGGTGGTCTGGTCGAAATTGAAAGCGAAGTCGATGGTATAGGATTCGCCGTCAGCAGTAACGAAGATTACTTCAGAGTCATCGATAGAGGAGATAGAGAGTGCAAGGGTGTCGCCAGTGCTGTTGAAGTCGAGGGTGAAGGTGGCGTTGATGGGCAGCTGCAGGTCCAGATTGCTGTCAGCGATACCATAAACGGCTGCGAGGTCCAAGGTGGTGTCAACGGTGCTAACCCACTGGGTGTTGGCAAAGTTGTTGCTTTTGTTAGCCTTGATAGCGTTGGCGCTGTAGTCGTTAGGTTCGACATTGTCTTTGGAGCAGGATGCCATACCCAGCATCATCATGGCTGCGAGAGCGAAAAACAGAGTTTTTTTCATTGTGTTGTTGATTTTTTTGAATATTAAAACAGTTAATTAATTCTCGTTTATGGTCTCGGGGTTAAGGGTCGGTAGTTTTGAATCCTGCTCCCCGAGTCTTTACACCCATAATGACGAAACAAAAAGAAAAATAACTACACACACCCTGAACTTTTTTTTGATTATTTTGTTCTGTTTGTTGTATATTGTTGTGTTTTACTGTTTTGTGTTTAGATAAAATATTTCTTTTTTTTTGTCCGGGGTTCTTTCTTCCCCCTTGCCCAACCCTTTTT
>CAMNKG010000077.1 GCA_946542135.1 uncultured Bacteroidales bacterium | reverse complement strand
GAAGAGGAGCGTTAAGCCCCCCGCCGAGCGCTGGGGGCTGCCTGCCACCCTGGTCGCCGTGGCGGCGCTGGCCGCCGCCGTTGCCGCCGTGGTGCTGGTGCCCGTGGTGCGCTGGGTGGTGCTTTTCCTGCTGTTGTGCTACCCCATACCGTTCCTGCCGACGCATCTGATCCCCAAGAAAATCATCAAGGATCCCCAGTTCCGCAGCTCCATCAATTTCGGCATCCGCTTCTTCCTTTCCATCCTCTATGCTATTGTCATCGGCGTGGTCATCGCCTGCCATGGCGGCTTCTGGATGGCGCAGCTTGCCGACATCGGAGCCTGGTGGGGACTGGTGGCCGTGGCGCTGGTGCACGTCGAGGCCATATGTGCCGCCTCCGTCGTCAACGGCCTCAAAGCCGTAGGACGCAATATCCGCTACTGGCTGCTGCGGCTTTTCAAGCCCCGCCAGATGAAGGAGATGCTGCGCAGCCTCGAAGGCGTGCAGCTGTGAGCATGGGCGCATGGCAATAGGGCTCGCTGCGGGGCGCAGCGACAAGTTTTTTCGGGGAAAAGGGTAGGGGAGTATCCTGCCGCCGCCGTTGCTAAGGCAGCGGATAATGGATGTTGACTTCGGGGAAGCTCTCGCGGAGCTTGGCGATGGCGCTGTCGACTTCCGTCCAGCGTTCCCAGCAATGCATGGGGTAGAGGTTGGCCGTCTTGATGTTCCACAGCCACTGGCCTACGCCGCGCAGCGTCTCTTTGCCGAGGCGGGGGTCGACGGGGAACATGACGTGGTCGACCTGCGGCGTCAATTTCCTTACGGCACGCACGATGGCGAGGAAGAGGCCTTCCATCTCTTTGAGCGAACAGTGAATGGTGCGCGCGGTGTTGGCTTTGGCCTGCATCGCCACGTCGAGGTTTTCGGTGTCCGCAGGTGCTTCTGTATTTTGGGTGTCGCCAGCGGCATCCGTTCCGGCGGCGGGAGCCTCGTCGTCGTCGAGGAAGTACCAGTTGTTGTTGTCGCCGGCATGGTAGATTGTGGTGCCGTCGGGCAGCGATAGCAGCGACGAGATGCCCACGTCGGTGGAGCGCAAGGCATGGAGGGTGAAGAAGTCGTTACTGAAGGTGTCGTCGGGGCGCAGGATGGCGTCGACGTTGTCGCCTTTGACGTGGCGTCGTTTGGCGGTGTCGTAGGACACCAGCAGGCGGGCGCCCTCGATGTTGCAGATGGCCGGGTTGAAGTGGTCTTCGTGGAAATGCGACACGACGAAGAAGAGCTGGCGGTCGCCGCGGTTGGCGAGGAGATGCTGCAGGCGTCCGTCGGGATGGTCTTTCCAGTAGTCGAAGACCAGCACCATGGTGTCGGTGACCACGGCGAAGCAGCTATGGTAGATGAAGAGGATCTGCATGATGTTTTGTTGCTTGACGTTGCGGAGGTGGTGTCAGTTTTTGACATCGGTGTCGTTGTCAGCCTTTTTGCGGCTGTTGTCGATAGCTTCGGAGACGTTGATGACGTAGTCGCCCAGTTTCTCGTAGAGGGCGTAGAGGCTGCTGTAGGCGTTGCCGATGGCGTAGTCGTAGATGCCCAGCTTGAGGGCGTCGAGATGTTGGGCGCGGAGCTGGTCGCGGTAGCTGTTGATGGCCTCTTCGGCGGCGTAGGCGGCGTCGAGGTCGATGTGGTCGTAGTCGTGGAGGTTGGCATCCATGACGTCGAGGGCTTGCTGCACCAGGGCGCTCATGCGCGACAGGTTGTCGTTGAGGTTCTGGTCGAAATGCACGGCGTCCTCGCGTTTGTTTTTGCGCGTCATGGCGATCTGGTAGATGGCGTCGCCGATGCTTTCCAGGTTGTCGATGATGCGGAGCATGGAGCTGATGCGCTGCGAGGCGTGCTCGCTGACGTCGCCGCTGCCGACGCGGGTGAGGAACTTGGTGATCTCCAGTTCCATGCGGTCGGTGATGCCCTCGTATTTGGATATGCGTTCCATGATGCCTTCAAATTCCTCCTCGCTTTTGGCGGTGCGGAGGCCCGGCAGGAAGGTGTACATGCGCATGACGCGTTTCGAGAATTCCTCGATTTCGCTCTTGGCGCTCTGCAGGTTGAGTTCGGCGGTGGAGAGCAGCGTAGGTTCGATATAGGTGAGGCGGAACTCCTCTTCGCTGTCCTCTTTCTTGTCGGGGACCATCCAGTCCACAATCTTCAGAATCTGAGGTATGAAGAAAGAGAGGATGATGGTGTTGCCGACGTTGAAGATGGTGTGGAAGAGCGAGATGCCCATGGCCACGTCGGTGGGGAAGACCCACTGGATGAAATTCATGATGGGGCGGAAGAGGAAGAGGGTGATGATGACGCCCACGACGTTGAACACCAGGTGTGCGCGAGCCGCTTTCTTGCCGGCGTTGTTGGTCACCATGGCAGCGAGGTTGGCGGTGATGGTGGTGCCGATGTTCTGGCCCATGACCAGCGCCACGGCGACGTCGAAGCTGATCCAGTTGTTGTAGCACATCACCAAGGTGATGGCCATCATGGCCGCCGAGGCCTGGACCACGCAGGTCAGCACGGCGCCGATGACGATGAAGAGCAGGATGGACCAGAAGCCGAAGTCGCTGAGCGTTGCCAAGAAATGGAGGAAGCCGGGGTACTGGTCGAGGTTGGACATGGGCTGCTGCAGCAGGTCCATGCCTACGAGCAGCAGCGCGAGGCCTATGATGGACTGGCCGATGGACTTCATCCTGTCCTTGCCGGAGAAGATGAAGAAGAGGCTCGCCGCTGCCAGGAGCATGGGCAGCGAGAAGGTGCTGCCGCCTTCGCCGAGGCTGAAGAGCGAGATGATCCACGCCGTCACGGTGGTGCCGATGTTGGCGCCCATGATGACGGCGACGGCGCCTGCCAGCGAGACGAGGCCGGCGTTGACGAAGCTCACCACCATCACCGTGGTGGCCGAGGAGCTCTGGATGGCGGCGGTCACGGCGGTACCCGTGAGGATGCCCATCCAGCGGTTGCCGGTGATCTTGGTGAGGATGTGGCGCATCTTGCTGCCGGCGAATTTCTGGAGACCTTCACTCATCAGTTTCATGGCGAACAGGAACACCGCCAGGGCGCCTGCCAGATTCAAAACAATGCATATTATTTCCCAAGCATTCATTGTAGTCGGTTGTTCTTTAGATGTTTGTGGATATGTTGACTGTTTGGTTCACGATGCAAAAATAGTGCATAATCATGTCATGGCACCGGAAATGCTGTTAAGTTTTTGTTACATTTTCGCTACCGCGGCGCCGCGAGGATGCCGCGAAGATGCTGCGAGGATGCCGCGAGGAGACAACGCCATTGTTATCGGCACACAATAAAAATGGACCCTTGGCGTTTCACAATAGTGCGGGCGAAAAATAATAATCATACAACATATTGAGATAACGTGATAACGAGATAACGAAATATCGAAATAACGAAATAACGTGATAACGGCATAACGAGATAACGACATATCAACACCCTACATATCAACATATCAACATCCAACATATCAACACCCAACATATCAACAATTTCATTATGACTAACGAAAAATTTGCAACACAGATACTGAAAATCTTCGCTAATGCTCCTTTTACGGCGTTCAACTACAAGCAGATCTCGTCGAAGGTGGGAGCCTACGACAAAGCACAGCGGCAGCTGGTGCAGGCCACCGTGCTGGAGATGGCTGAGGACAAGATCCTCGTTGAAGAGGGGCGCGGCAAGTACAAAATTAACCCCAAGCATATCAACGACGACCTGCTGCCCAAGAATTACCTGGTGGGCACCATCGACATGAAGCAGACCGGCAAGGCCTACGTCATACCCCAGGAGGAGGGCCGCGAGGACGTGATGATAGCCCCCAACTATACGCACCACGCCCTGCACGGGGACACCGTCAAGGTGCTCATGTTCCCGCAGCGCAAGATGCACAAACCCGAAGGCCAGGTGGTCGAGGTGCTGCAGCGCGCCAAGACCCGCTTTGTGGGCCGCATACAGAAGATGGACAAGTTTGCCTTCTTAGTGTGCGACAACCGCACCATGGTGGTGGATATCTTCATACCCCTCAGCGATTTGGGCGGCGCCGAAGACGGCGAGAAGGCCGTGGTGGAGATGACCGACTGGCCCGAGCGCATGAACAACCCCGTGGGACGCGTGGTCAAGCGCCTCGGCAAGCCCGGCGACAACAACGTGGAGATGCAGAGCATCCTGGCGGAGTATGACTTCCCGCTGGATTTCCCCGCCGAGGCGGAGCGCGAGGCCGACGCCATCGAGCAGCCCACCAAGAAAGACCTGGAAGGTCGTCGCGACTACCGCAAGGTGCTGACATTCACCATCGACCCTGCCGACGCCAAAGACTTTGACGACGCCATCTCGTATCGGCGTCTCGCCAACGGCAACGCCGAGGTGGGCGTGCACATCGCCGACGTGTCGCACTATGTGAAACCCGGCAGCGCCATCGACAAGGAAGCCTACGACCGCGGCACCAGCGTATACCTCGTGGACCGCACCATCCCCATGCTTCCCGAGAAGCTCTGCAACGGCGTATGCTCGCTGCGGCCCCATGAGGACAAGCTCTGCTTCAGCGCCGTCTTTGAGATGAACGACAACGCCGAGGTCGTCAGCCGTTGGTTTGGCAAGACCATGATCAACAGCGACCGCCGCTACTGCTACGAAGAGGCGCAGCAGGTCATCGACACGCAGACCCCCGGCGTGGCAGCCCCCGACGGCACGGTGTGCATGGAAGCCGACGAGGCCGTGCTGGCGCTGCACAAGCTGGCCACCATACTGCGCGACGCCCGCTACAAGGAGGGCGCCATCAACTTCGAAAGTCAGGAGGTCAAGTTCCAACTCGACGAGAACGCCAAACCCATAGGCGTATACATCAAGGAGCAGAAAGAAGCCAACTGGCTGATAGAGGAGTTCATGCTGCTGGCCAACCGCAACGTGGCCGAAAGTATCGGTGCCCAGGGCAGGGGCAAGGGTCGCAAGGGCGACGGTGGCAAAGGCAAAAACGACGCCAAAGGCAACGGCGGCGCCAAGGTCTTCGTGTACCGTGTCCACGACGAACCCAACCCCGAGAAGCTGAACACCTTCGTGGAGTTCGTCACCAAGCTGGGCTTCAAGATGAAAGTGGGCAGCCGTAAGGCGCTGGCCGACTCCTACAACAGGCTCTTCGAGCAGATTGCCGGTCGCGGCGAGGAGTATATGATCGACAACATCGCCATCCGCACCATGTCGAAAGCCTACTACTCCACCGAGAACATAGGCCACTACGGACTGGCGTTCCCCTTCTACACCCACTTCACGTCGCCCATACGGCGCTACCCCGACCTGATGGTGCACCGCCTACTGGAACGCTACCTGGCCGGCGGCGCCAGCGTCGACGCCAACGTCTACGAGGAATACTGCAAGCACTGCTCCCTGATGGAGAAGAAAGCCGCCGACGCCGAACGTGCCAGCGTGAAATACAAGCAGGCGGAATACCTCAGCGACAAGATTGGCAAGGTCTTCGACGCCAACATCTCGGGCGTCAGCAAGTGGGGCATCTATGCCGAGATTGAAGGCAACAAGTGCGAGGGCATGATACCCATAGGGTCGCTGAAGGACGACTACTACATGCTCGACGAGGACAACTACCAGGTTATCGGACGCCGCCGCGGACGCTGCTACAAGCTCGGCGACGCCGTGCAGATACGCGTCAGGGCTGTCGACATGCTGAAGAAGCTCATCGACTTCGACCTCGTGGAACCCGGCGAAGCCGACGATACGCTGCCGGCATCCACCGGCAGGCGGTCGGCCAAAAGCCCCAAGGGTGCAAGAAGCCCGAGAGAGAAGGCCGCCAAAAAGACCGACGGCGCCAAGAAACCTGCCGTCGCCAAGAAATCTGCCGGCGCGAAAAAGGGCAGAGCCGCCAAAAAAACAGCCACACGCAAGAAATAATACCGCATTGCAAAATCGATAATAACTGAAGTTACGGAAGCGTTAAATTCCTTGTAATGAGTGTCACTTCGTGACAGAAATCATACAAATCTTTTAAACCTTTCAAAACAGGCCTATTTGATATATATAGATTTGAACTTTTCCGTAAGCCGAACGCAGAGGGAGCTTGTTCACTATGCTGAGGCGGGGAAAAGAAGGATGAAATCTAAAGATTACTCGCCATATACGAATAAAAACCAAAGATTTAGCATGCTTTTGAAAACAATAAAAAAACAACTACCATGAAAAAAATGCTACTCCTTGTCGGCGCCATGCTGACACTGCTGTTCTCCTCCTGCTTGGAGGAACGTTACTATCCCGAAGCCCTCTACGGCCACTGGGTGCTTTTGGAAGACGACAGGACCACCCCCGCCGAGGCCGCCGACGCCCCCAAAGGTCCTTTGGCGCTGACGTTCCACGGCGACGTCATGACGGTGGACAACGCCGCCTTCGAACATCGACCCTTCTCGCACAGCGACGAATGGGAATACTATGTCGACAAAGACGACTTCCTGGTAATCACCTATTACTACACCGACGAGGACGGTACCGAAAGCGACACCTACTACTTAGGGCTCTCTTTCAGCAAGGACGAGAGCGAGCTCTACCTCACCTACAAGCCGCTGATAGGTTCCAACAAGTACTACACCTTCCTGAGACGTTAGCACCGCGATGTCGCCGCTATCAGCCACCGCCAACGGACAAGTATAGGAAAAAAGATTTGTCCGTGTGCGGCATCTTTTGTACTTTTGTAAGTTCTTTTTAGGCGAAAAATTATGGCAATCACTGATAAACAGCTTATTGCAGATCTCAAAGCGCAGAAATTCGCTCCCGTATACCTGCTGACGGGGGAGGAAAACTACTATATCGACCAGGTTTCCGACTTCATCGAGCAGCATGTCGTGGCTGCCGAGTTTGCCGATTTCGACCGCACCGTGGTCTATGGCCGCGATGTGGATATGACCAAGGTGGTCAGCCTGGCGCAGCGCTACCCCATGATGTCGCCCGTACAGGTGGTCCTGGTCAAAGAGGCTCAGGATATACCCATCAAGGAGTGGGAGCTGCTGTGCGCCTATCTGGAACATGCCCAGCCCACCACGGTGCTGGTGTTCTGCTACCGCTACAAGAAATTCGACAAGCGCTCCAAGGTCTATAAGGCCATCAGCGCCCACGGCGTGGTCTACGAGAAAAACAAGCTCTACGACAGCCAGGTGCCCGACTGGATAGCCAGCCGCGTGTCGCAAAAGGGCTATTCCATCACCCAGAAGGGCGCCGTGCTTATCGCCGAGACCCTGGGCAACGACCTGGCCAAGATCGACAACGAGCTGTCGAAGGTGTTCATCACCCTTCCCAAGGGCGAGGTCATCAACGAGAACGTCATCGAACAGAATATCGGCATCAGCAAGGATTACAACGTCTTCGAGCTGCAGTCGGCCATTGGCCGTCGCGACGTGGTGCAGTGCAACCGCATCGTCAACCATTTCGCCGCCAACCCCAAAGACAACCCCATCCAGATGGTGCTGCCCGTGCTCTACGGTTTCTTTATCAAGGTGATGCTCTACCATCTGGAACCCGACAAGAGCAAAGTCGCCGCGGTACTGAAGGTGAACCCCTACTTCCTGAAAGACTACGAGACGGCGGCACGCAACTACACGCTGGGCAAGCTGGCGTCCTGCATCGGCTACCTCTACGACGCCGACCTGCGCAGCAAGGGCATACGCAACACCGGCACCGTCAGCGACGGCGAAATACTGAAAGAGACCGTATTCAAAATCATCCATTAACGACAACACATTCACTCCCGTTCCACCACCAACAACACCAACATGAGACCCCTGATCTTTACCCTCCTGATGCTGATGGCCACCCTCGGCGCCGTGGCGCAGAATACCATTAAAGGCGTACTGGAAGACGACGAAAAAGGCGAGGCCATACCCTTCGCCCACGTCTATTTGGAAGGCACCAACTACTGGGCCACCACCGACGTCAACGGCTACTTCCTGATCAACAAGATTCCCGACGGGACCTACACCCTCAAAACCCGCTACATGGGCTATCAGGAATACAGCGAGACGGTGACGCTGAAACACCAGACGTTGAAACGCAACATCAAGCTGAAGAGCAGCGCCAAGCGGCTGAAGGACGTGGTGGTGAGCAGCAACAAGGTGGAGGAACGCAAGATGACGACGCAGGTGTCGGTGGAGAAGATCACCTCGTCGCAGATACAGCAGATGCCCTCCATCGGCGGCCAGGCGGACCTGGCGCAGTATCTGCAGGTGCTCCCCGGCGTCAGCTCGACGGGCGACCAGGGCGGACAACTCTACATCCGCGGCGGCTCGATGATACAGAACCTCACCCTTCTCGACGGCATGGTGGTATACAACCCCTTCCACTCCATCGGGCTCTACTCCATCTTCGAGACCGACGTCATCC
>CAMNKG010000076.1 GCA_946542135.1 uncultured Bacteroidales bacterium | reverse complement strand
AACAGATGTTGTTATTAAGAATGCTGGTGTTTACCAATTTGATATAAAGTCATTTGTTTTACAACTCAGACATACAGCATACATTGAGATGAAAAAACGGAAATTCAAAATATTGCGGCATGACCGCATTCAGGACATTGAGGCCACTAATTTTATTCTTAAAAAAATGCCTCTGATTAAAGCAACGATCGACTCAACTCTACTCGATAATTAATTATATCCTTTGGCAATAATAAAGCTGTAATACACTTGCCAATCCCAGATCTTGAGGTTGAAAATGTCTCCATTCATCCAAAATTGCGAGTTTCCGAAATTAATTGGTTCATCATTAATTTGCATAGGCAGGTCAAGCCTTTTGATGTAGTGAACCCTATTGCTGTATACTCCCTCGGCCTTTTATGAAACGTCTTTTTTTTCTTTACTAAGTGGGAATATGCTAAATATTTGTATCTTTGTAATCCTTAAAAAAACGCAATTAATAAACAATAAACTGTAAATGATATGGTTACAAAACTTGAACAATTGCTTGACTTGGTGAAAACCAAAGGCAAGAAAAGACTGGTGGCTGCTTATGCCAATGATTCGCACACTATCGGAGCCGTAAGTTTGGCTATCGATAAAGGTATTGTTGACGGTACTTTGGTGGGTGACATCGAGACCATCAAGAAGGTTTGTGCCGAGGAAGGCATTAACCCCGACAAGTTCAAACTGGTGCAAGAAGCCGATGACAACAAGGCTGGTGCCAAGGCTGTGGAACTGATCAATGCCGGCGAAGCTGACTTCCTGATGAAGGGTCTGCTGAGCACCGACAAATATATGCGCGCCATCCTCAACAAGGAAAAAGGCCTTATGCCTGGCAAGAAAAATGATATGCTGACCCATATCGCTGTCTTCCAGGTGCCCGCCTACCATAAGCTGCTGGTTTGCTCGGATGTGGCTATTATCCCCGAACCCGACTTCAAGCAGAAACAGGCCATGCTGAACTACATCATCAGCACTGCCAAGAGCCTCGAGATTGCTAAACCGAAGATCGCTGTTATCGCCGCTACCGAACAGGTAAGCGTCGGAATGCGCGCCTGCGCCGAAGGCGCTTGGTTGGGCATGATGAGCCAGCGCGGTATGATCAAGGGTGCCATCGTTGACGGCCCGCTGTCGCTTGACTGCGCCGTCGACAAGGAAAGCGCCCAGACCAAGAAACTGACCAGCGAAGTGGCTGCTGATGCCGACGGTCTGCTCTTCCCCAACATCGAGACGGGCAACGTGTTCTACAAGGCTTGCACCAAATTTGCCGGTGCCGAACTGGCATGCATGGTGGTCGGCGCCAAAGTGCCCTGCGTGCTCACCAGCCGCGGCGACAGCGTCAACTCTAAGCTCTATAGCATTGCCCTTGCCGCTCTCAACACCAAGTAATCATCGGCGACAAATATCGCATATGACAAAAGGAAGGGTGCCGGTTTCGCAATGAAATCCACCCTTCTTTTGTAATTTTTCTGTTAAGCAATTATATACGTATGGATACTTATTTCGAAGGCCTCAAAAACATTGCAATCACCGTGTGCGACCCTGATGGCAACATCCTTGACATGAACCAGCATTCTGCCGATGTCAACAGCCACGGCAAGAAAATTGTAGGCTACAATCTGATGAATTGCCATCCTGAACCCGCCAAAACCAAACTCAAGGGCCTGCTGGAACATCAGCAGCTCAACGCTTATACTATTGAGAAAACCCTTGCCGACGGCAGCAAGGTGAAGAAACTGATCTACCAGACTCCCTGGTTCCAGGAGGACGGAGCTTTCGGCGGCCTTATTGAATACTCTATAGAAATCCCCTTCGAGATGCCCCACTATGTGCGCCAACCTAAGGCCTAACGGGGGTGCCTCCTTTCTCGATTGAAATCATAGAAACAGATGATCATTAAACGCTTGTTGATTGCTGCCATGATGGTGGCATGTGTGTTCCCGGCATGGTCCCAGAAGGGAATGGTGACGGGTCGTGTTATGGACAAAAAGACTGGCTCGGGGGTGGAATATGCCTCTGTGGTGCTGCTCAACCCTACAGATTCCTCGATGGTGCCTGGCGTGGGTGCGGTTACTGCCTCGAATGGGTCGTTCACCGTGTCGGCTCCCTATGGCAGCTACTTGCTGAGGGTCACTTTTATGGGTTATGCACCTTATATCCACCCTCAGAAGGTGGTGCTCTCGCAGCAACGCCCCTCGTTCGCTACCGGCAAGATTGTTATAGTCCCCTCTGCAATGGCGCTCGATGCCGTCGTGGTGACGGCTGAACGCTCGATGGTGGAATACCAACTCGACAAGCGCGTGGTCAACGTGGACAAGAACATTGTGGCCAGTGGCGGCACGGCTACCGATGTGTTGCAGAATGTGCCCAGTGTCTCTATCGACAATGACGGCAACGTCAGCCTGCGCGGCTCCTCGAATGTAAAAGTCCTTATCGACGGTCGTCCCTACGAACTCTTGAGCAGCGACCTGGAAAGCTTGCTGGAACAGACGCCGGCATCGAGTGTGGAAAGTGTGGAGGTCATCACCAATCCTTCTGCCAAATACGACCCTGAAGGCATGTCTGGCATCATCAATATCAAGCTGAAAGACAAGGCTTCGTCGGCTCTGGGGTGGAACGGCATGGTGTCGCTCAACGCGGGCATGCCATTGGCGTTTCTGCGCAGCGACTATCCCGAAACGCTCGACAAGGTGATCCCCACTTCCATGCTGACGCTCAACCGCAACTATAGCGCCGAAAAATACAACATCTTCTTCTCCGCTGATGGCGGTATCCGCAGCCACGGCCATGTGGGCCATTCCAACATTGAGCGTCTGCGCAACGGCGTGGCTTGGTCGCACGACACCAACGACCAGTACAGCGTGGGCAACAACACGATGGGCAGCGTCAAAGTGGGCGGTGAATATTTCTTCAACGACAAGAACAGCCTGCTGGTCTCTTACCAGCTGCGTGGCGGCAACCGCCACCGCTGGAATGATATCTATTCTACCGACCTGCTCTCGGATGGACTTAACAACTATCATCAGCAGGGCACTAACGACAATGCCAACATCAACCACAGTTTCAACCTACACTACAGCAAAAAATTTGAGGAGAAGGATCGTGAACTGACTGCCGATGCCACTTTCAGCACGCGCCGCGTCAACGGCGAAGGCAGCCAGGAACAGAGCTATTTTGTGGGTCCGATGGGCGACAGTAGCGCTATCTGGAACAACTACTATCTGCGCGAGTCGGAGACGCACAACAAGCACAATGCGCTCAACATCAAACTTAACTACGTTCATCCTTTTGCCAACGAATGGAAACTTGAGACGGGCTACGAGGGCAGAATGGACTGGCCCGACCAGGATGCGGTCTACTACCGCACGGATTTCGACAATGCACACGTACTGAACCGCTATTACGACAACACCTCCTCAACCCATTTCAATTACACGCAGCAGGTGCATGCCGTTTATGCCACCTATGGCGGCAAAATCTCCGACAAACTCTCCTTGCAGGCGGGTCTGCGCGGTGAATATGCACTCACCGACGGCACAGACTTGAACCATTCCCAGACCAAGGTGAACAAGGAATATTGGAAGCTCTACCCAACGGTGCATGTCTCTTATCAGGTCAGCGAGTTGCAGAGCTTTCAGTTGAGCTATAGCCGCCGTGTGCGCCGTCCTCACATGTGGGACCTAAACCCCTATATGGATGTCCGCGAGGGCCAGGAGCTGGGCTTCGGCAATCCGAATCTGGACCCTGAGTTCACCAATGCCTTCGAGATTTCGTACAATCTGGGTTTCAAAAATGTCAATGTCTACACCTCTGCTTATTTCCGCCAGACCAACAATATGATGACCCGTTATGGCTTTGTGTGGGACTCTCTTAGCAACCAACACTATTCGCCATGGGAACCTTACAACAGTGATTATGACGGCTATTGGGCTTCCACGTGGCAGAATCTGAGCCGTGGCCTGAACTATGGTCTGGAGTTTATCGTCGACTGGCAGGTGGCCAAATGGTGGAAGGTCAACGTAAGCCTCAACCTTTATGAGAACCGCATCGAAGGTACCGAACTGCTCGACAACAAGAGCACCGAAGCTTTCCAGGCCAGCGGCAAGTTCAACAGTTTCATGACGCTCGCCAGCGGATGGATGATCCAGTTCAGCGGCCAATACTGGGCTCCGTGGCTCGACCTGCAAACGGAGATGTACGCCAGCTATTGGTTCGACCTCGCCGTGAAGAAGGATGTGCTTCAGAAGCGGGGCACTGTCAACTTGCGTATTGGCGACCTTTTCTGCACTGGCGGTTGGGGCCACGAGACCTACACCGAACAGCTGAACCGTGTGGTGCGCTCCAAGCGCCTCTCGCCTTCGGTGACGGTGGGCTTCTCGTACAAGATCAACAATGGACTTCGCCAGCAGCCTCGTGTCGAGGATGAGATGATGGATATGAGCAGCGACGAAATGAACGGCTGACGGCATGGCTGATACTCACGACCGTCTGCGAATTCGCGAGAGCGATGGGCATCGCGAAGTCTTCGACCCTGCACGCCGCCGTTGGGTGGCTTTGACGCCGGAAGAATGGGTGCGTCAGCATACCTTGCTGATGCTCCACGAAGGCTATGGGTATCCGTGGGAACTGATGCGGGTAGAGGGTGCCATCACGGTGGGGTCGCTCACCAAACGCTGCGATATTGTGGTCTATGGCTCGGATGTCACCCCTCGCATGGTTGTGGAATGCAAACAGGAGGAGGTGGCCATCACGCAGCGTGTCGTCGACCAGGCTTGCCGTTACAACACGGTGCTTCGGGTCCCGTTCCTGTTGCTAACCAACGGCAGAACGTTGCTATGCCTCCGAAAGTTTGGACAATCCTTGCAGCAAGTGGCATTGCCCCGTTGGGAGGAACTGAATGCTACCGATTTTCCGAAGGGGCAATAATGCCGCTTTGGGTCAGATGCTGTATGAGAAGGTCGGGGGTCAAGTCCATGGCTTGGACCGTAAGGTTGGCCTGGCGGTAGAAGACCTCTCGCTGGTCAAGCTGATGGCTTATGAATTCACGCCGCTGTGCTTCGTCGAGCCCTTTCAGGGCCGGTCTGCCACGACGTGCCTTGGCTATTCGCTGCAATATCTGGTCTACACTCATCTCCATATACACCGAGAGGCCGTGACGGAGTATGAAATCAATGTTTTCATCGTTGCAGGATGTGCCTCCTCCTGTCGATATCACCACATCGTCCATTTCGGCAGTGGTCCATAGCATCTGCCGCTCTATGATGCGGAAAGCTTTCTCCCCATAGCGCTCGAAGAACATATCAATGGTGGTCCTATATTTGAGTTCGATGGCTTTGTCGGTGTCAAAGAAATGGTAGCCTAACCGATGGGCCAGCAGCTTGCCCATGGTCGTCTTGCCGCTATAGCTGTATCCTATGAGGTAGATGCGCATGATGGTGGGGCGTTTTTTTTTTGAGGGGCGTGTGATGGGGCGATTGACGGAGGGTGGCTGTGTGCTTAGTTCTTCAGCACTGTGCAGGTCAGTTCGGTGGTGTTACCCACGGCATCGGTAGCGGTGAAGGTTACGGTGTTGCGCCCTTTGGCCATGGTGGCTGCTGAGGCGGTGAGTGTGGCTGTCTTCCCGTCGTGTTCGGCCAGAACCCATTCGCCGTTGATGTGGCAGTGGTAACTGACGACACCTGTCAGGTTGTCGCCTATCTTGACGGTGAGCGTCGTGCCTTTCAGGCTTTTCCCGTCGCTGAAATTGACAGCCTTGACGGTGGGTGCCACGGTGTCAAGTCTGATGGCAAAGCCGCCAAATGAACGGCTGACGGCTGTCAGCATGTCGCCGTCGCGTCGTGTCGTGCAGGCGCTGACGTTCTTGCCATTGATGCAGACGATGGCGAGTTTTTCAATGAGCGAGGGTTTGACTTTCGGGGGTATGGGAAGGCGCACGGTGAAGCCCTGGTGAGGGGGTAGGGGATGTCGCTTCAGCGTGATGCGGTGTAGGGGAGAGAGGCGCGCGGCATCGGTCTCTTTGCTGTAGACCACCTCGTCGTTCTCGTATACGGTGTAGGCGTCCAGCGAGGCTTGGAAACCTTCGCGTGTGATGGTGAAAGGTTTGTAGTAGATGATGGGGTCGCCCTGCAGCTCCAAGTTGCGCAGTGTGTCCTTGTTGTCGGCTTGCGATGCCGTGCCGCGGACAAAAAAAGTGCGTGTGGTGGTGTTGCCTTTGTAGTCGCTGACGCGATATTCCAGACGGTGGGTGCGGCTGTCGTCAAACAGCAGGTAGCCATTGTCGCGGTAGGGCTGGCTCCAGTGGTTGCGGTTGCCTCTGAGATGGCGCGTCAGGATGTAATATTGACGGTTGCGTTGGTATTGCGGATAGTCGATGATGGCGTTGATGGCGCGGGTCTCCTCGAACATGAAGGTGGGTACCTGATAGCGGTAGAAAAGTTGGCCGTCGACGAAGAGTTCTATCTTCTCTACGCCGTTTTTGTTGGAGCCGGCCTCCATCTGGTCGTAGGCATAGATGCCGGTGTAGAAACGTCCGGCCACTTCGATGGTGTCGATGCGGCGGGTGGTTTTTTTCTTGCCGTTCTTCACGGTGACTTTGGCGTCGTCGATGTTCAGCTCTTTGCTGCTTCCGTTGATGATGGTGGTTGATGTGGCGGGATATATTTTGATGCCTACGATGGTGGGCGCCACGGGGTCGGTGTATCGTATGCCGAAATAGAGCGGGTTGATGGCTTGGTCGTTTTCGGCGTAGCGTATGTCGTAATGCAGGTGGGGCCCCGACGAGCCTCCGGTGTTGCCGGTAAGGGCTACCACCTGGCCTTGTTTCACTTTGATGGAGTCTTTGGGAAGGTTGATGTCGAAAGCGAAGACGTGGTGGCTGTATTGGTAGTCGTGTACGAATTTCCCTATCTCGCCGCAGAAGGCGTCAAGATGCATGTATACGGTCTTGTAGCCGTTGGGGTGGGTGATGTAGAGGACCTTGCCGCCTCCCCATGCCGAGATATTGATGCGCGAAACGTAGCCGTCGGCGGGGGCGTAGACTTTCTGTCCGGTTTTGCCGTCGGTGCGCAGGTCGAGGCCTGAATGGAAGTGGTTGGGCCGTATTTCGGCAAAGTCGCCGGCCAGCGATACAGGCAGAAGGAGGGGATGCTTGAAATAGTCGGTGGGGTATTGCTGTGCTGCCATCGTCAGGGGGATGACGAGGAGAAGGCAGTGTAGGATGCTTTTCAGGTGGTGTGTTTTCATGGCGAGAGGGCGTGTGGGGGTTACAGTTCCATGAGCTCGGCGGCTGTCTGCAGAGCGGCTTCGGTGGGAGGCTCTGCTGAGAGCATGACGGCCAGTTCGTGCTGGCGTTGGCTTTGGCTGAGGAGCTTGATGTTGGAAGCGGTGGCGTCGTCATCAGTGGTGGCTTTGAACACTTTGTAGTGCTGGTTGGCGCGTGCCGCTATCTGGGGAAGGTGGGTGATGGCGATGACCTGCATGCTTTGCGCCATCTGCTGCATGATGCGGCTGACGCGTACGCTGATGTCGCCCGAGATGCCGGCATCGATTTCGTCGAAGATGACGGTTGGCAGCAGGGTGGCACGTGCCGAGAGTGCTTTGATGGCGAGCATCAGACGCGACATTTCGCCACCGGAGGCTACCTTGGCAAGCGGGCGCAGCTGTCCGCCCTTGTTGGCGTTGAATAGGATTGTCACGATGTCGGCGCCGGCGGCGGTGTAATGGTTGGCAGGGGCGATGTCGACTTTCAGTTCGGCGTTGGTCATGCCCAGCTCGGCGAGCAGCGGCTTGATGTCGTGTTCCATCTGTGTGGCAGCGGCATGGCGGGCTGCGGTGAGGGCTTCGGCGCTATGCTGCATCTTGACGTAGGCTCTGTCGACGGCTTCCATGACGCGCGCTATCTCTTGGCTGACGTCGTCGATTTGGTTCAGCCGGTCATCCAAGTCGTCTTGTATCGCTATCAGTTGCGCTACGGTGTCCACGTTGTGTTTCTTCTCTAAGCGGTAGATGGTGTCGAGGCGTTCCTCTACCTGCTGTTGGCGTTCGGGCGAGTAGGTGATGCCGTCGTTGAGGTGCTCCAACGAGGCGACGATGTCGTCCAGTTCGATGCATGCCGATTCCATGCGTTGGTGTAGCGTTTTGAGGTCGGCGTGGCAGTCGCTGATTTTGCCCAGCGTGTTTTTACAGTGTGTGAGGCGTGGCAGCACGGCGTCTTCTTCATCGCTGCACAGGGTTACTATTTGCGAGAGGGCCTGCTTGATGCTTTCTGCATTGGACAGCAGTTCGGCTTCCTGCTCTAAGGTCTCCTGTTCGCCGTCAGTGAGTTGTGCCGAAGACAGCTCGTCGTAGAGGAACTTGTTGTAGTCGTAGTCTTTGCGGTTTCGTTGCTCTTCGGCGGTGAGTTGTTCGAGTTGCTGTTTCAGTTGTG
>CAMNKG010000075.1 GCA_946542135.1 uncultured Bacteroidales bacterium | reverse complement strand
CACAAGACCTTATTCATGTCCCTTTTCAAAAAAAATATTAATATTTTCCAGTCAAACTTCATTTTTAAAAAAAAATAGTACTTTTGCACCGCTTTTCACACAGAAAAAAACACATTTCACAATGAAAAAAATAGCCCATCTCATCTTATCTTTGTCGTTGATTTGCACAATGATAGCGCCGACGGCAAACATTCAGGCCGGCAACATCGACAACGCTACGGCCAAGCAGGTAGCCGCCTATTTTATGGCCGCGCAGACCGGCAACAAAGGTATCAGCAGCGACAATGTCAAGCTCGTTTACGAGATTCCCAACGCCCTGAGCCATGAAACGGCACTCTACGTTTTCAACACCCCCGGCCGCAGCGGCTTCGTGGTCGTCGCTGGCAGCGACTGCGTGAACCCCATCGTGGCCTACAGCACCGACGGCGACTTCGACCCCACCGACATTGCTCCCGCCATGCAGTGGTGGCTCAACGAGCAGGTTCAGGTCATTGCCTACGCTCAGAACAACGACCTCAACCCCACCCCCGACATGCAGAAAGCTTGGGACCAGCTCACCAAAGAAGAGCTTCCCTATTTCGGCGTCGATTCCAAAGCCATCACCCGTCTGCTCAACTCCAAATGGAACCAGGAGCCTCTCTACAACAAATACTGTCCCGATGTCGACGGAGTGCTCTGCCCCGTAGGTTGCGTGGCTACCGCCATGGCACAGATCATCTATTTCTGGAAATTCCCCTGGGTGGGCAAAGGCACCAACACTTACAACTGGAACGCCCAGGCACTCAGTGCAGACTTTGCTCACACTTACTACGACTACAACCTCATGGTCGACGCCCTCACCGAAAGCTCGCCTGAGGCCACCATCAATGCCGTAGCGCTGCTGAGCTACCACTGCGGCATCGCCGTCAACATGAACTACGGCGTCGACGGCAGCGGCTCGAACGACGACAAAGCCCTCAAAGCCTTCCGCAAATTCTTCAAATACGACGCCAACAGCATGCAGCTGCTGGAGCGCTACAACAACAGTCTCTACCACAACCCCAACAACACCACTACCGCCAACAGCAAAGACACCGCTTGGGTGAACCGCATCGCCGAGGAAATCCTCGCCGGACGTCCGGTCTACTATGCCGGCTACTCCCCCGAGGGCGGCAGCGTCCACGCCGGCCATGCCTTTGTGTGCGACGGCTACAACGACGTCACCAAGACCCTCCACTTCAACTGGGGCTGGGGCGGCCGTGGCGACTGCTGGTGCAACGTCTTCAACTCCAACCTCAACGTTCCCTTTATGGGCCTCAACTTCACCCAGTACCACTCTGCCATCGTGGGTCTGACGCCGCCGGCCGACAGCCTTTCCAACCCTATCGCTGTGCCCACTGTTGAAGACCCCTTCACTTGCTCCATCTATCCCAACCCCGCCAACGACCACATCACCATCAGCTATGCCCTCACCAACGGCAACAGCGCCGTGATGCAGATCTTCGACATCACCGGTCGCAAAGTCGACGAAGTGGCCCTCTCACCCTATGCCTCGCAGACCACCATCAACGTGGCCAACTATCAGCCCGGCATCTACTTCTGCCGCCTCAACGGCATCAGCAAGAAATTCGTGGTGCAGTAAGCCACCACTTATATATCTACCTATAGAAGGAGCGCTCAGGCGCTCCTTTTTTTGTTCCCCTTCTGCATATCAACAAAATAATGTTGAAACTTTGACGTTAACAAGTCATAACAATCGCCTATTTTACCGTACTTTTACACCATAATAAATCATAAAAACAATAAAACATGTCACTGATTAACAGCATACTGCTATTAGACGGCGCCACTGAAGCAGCCGAAAAAATCTCCTTACTCAGCCTCGCCACGAAGGGTGGATGGGTCATGATTGTCCTCGTTTGCCTCCTGGTTCTGGCTCTCTACATCTCTATTGAACGCTATTTGGCGCTGAACCACGCCCTGAAAGACGACTCGTCGAGTTTCATGGAACGCATCCGCAGCTTCGTGCATCAAGGCGACATTGAAGGCGCTCGCAACCTGGCCAAAGCCACCGACACCTCCATCGGCCGCATGGTCGCCAAAGGACTGTCGCGCTTGGGGCGCCCCCTCTCCGACATCCAGACCGCTGTCGAGAACGAAGGCAAACTGGAAGTCGCCAAGCTGGAAAAACGCGTGTCGCTGGTCGCCACAGTAGCCTCGCTCGGACCCATGCTGGGCTTCCTGGGCACCGTGACAGGTATGGTCAAAGCATTCCAAGACATGGCCCATGCCGGCAACAACATCGACATCCAGCTGCTCTCCACCGGCATCTATGAGGCCATGGTCACCACCGTCGGAGGCCTTATCGTCGGCATCGTAGCCTACTTCCTCTACAACCTCCTCGTCAACCGCATCAACAAAGTTGTCATGCTCCTGGAAGTGCGCTCCATGGAATTTATGGACCTCCTCCACGAACCGGCTTGAGAACGATGATTGTTGAAAGTCTAAAATAACTGATTATGATCAAGAGCCAAAACCAAATCAGAATAGAAAGCGGATCCTCGTCGATGTCCGACCTGGTGTTCCTGCTGCTCATCTTCTTCATGCTCACATCGACGCTCATCAGCCCCAACGCCGTGAAGCTCTTCCTTCCGGAGAGCAACAACAAGACCATGGCCAAGGAAAGCGTCACCATCTATATCTCCGACTTGGGCGGCGCCAGCGACGGCAGCGAACTGTCGAGATGCCAATTCCAAATCGACGAGACCCCCCTCACCGCCTCGATGGGGCAAGACCTCGTCGACGAGATGAAAAGCGTGCTCAGCGTAGAACTTGACCGGCTGGCACCCGGCGATGCCGAAGCCGGCGTCTTTGTCCGTGCCGACCAAACCGTCGATGTGCAATATATCGTCAATGTCATCGATGCCGTCAACCAAATCAACAAAGAGAACGACACCAAGCACAAAGTGGTGTTGGGCACGCAGCAATCCAAATAAAACACCCCGAACCATGCAACAAGAGCAAAAAGACAAATCCATATCGGCAGGCGTCACCCTCCTGATCCTGGCAGCCACCATCGTGCTCTGCTCGTGGCTGGGCTACAAACTGCCCAACCCGCCCATCGAAGAGGAAGGCATGGGCGTGGCCGGCGAGGTGCTGGGCGAGATAGAAGGCTTCGGCAACAACGACGATGCCACCTTCGACGACAATGCCGCCGCAGCCCCATCGGCATCAGCACCCGAAGAGAGTTTCACCACCGGCGAGGAGCCCACCCCTGTGGCCAAGACCCCCACGCCCGCCGAGAAGCCTACACCCACCACCAAGCTGGATCCCGTCAAAACGCCCGCCAACACCAACAACAACAGCACCGCTGAAACCCCTAAGGCCACTACCAATCCCAAGGCCACCTTCAGAGGCAACAAAAACGGCAACGGCGGCGAAGGCAAAGGCGCAGCCACCGGCAGCGGCCAGGCTGGAAGCCCCGACGGCACCCAAGGCGCACAGGGCGGCACCGGCAAAGGCAGTGGCTCTGGCTACAGCCTCGGCAACCGCGGCCTGCGCGGCACGCTGCCCACACCAAAATACGACAGCAAGAAGGACGGCGACGTGGTGGTGGAGATTTGGGTGGACCGCGACGGCAACGTGGTAGAGGTCAAAGCTCCCGGCAAAGGATCCAAAAACTACGACAACGCCATGGTTGAAGCCGCCAAACAGGCAGCCCTTAAAGCCCATTTCACCAAAGACCCCGACGCCACCGAGAAGCAGTACGGCACCATCACCTACAAATTCCGCCGAGTAGGATGATTTTTTTCGAGAGTATATTACAAGTTTTCGCCCCTTTCAGATACTAACCTATGTTAACCGCCGAGCAAGAGCAACAGATTGTAAAGGAAGTCCTTCATGGCGACAAGGAGCAATACGCACTGATTGTCAACGCCTATCAGGACACCGTCGCCAACCTTTGCTACAAGCTGGTGGGTAACAAACTGGAAGTTGACGAGGTGACCCAACAAGTCTTTGTCGAACTATACAGCGCGCTGCCCCGTTTCCGCAACGAGTCCCGCTTAGGCACCTTCATCTACCGCATCACGGTCAACGTCGTCTCCAAGATGCTCAAACACAACAGTAGGCACCTGCCCTACGAACCCGACATCGACAAAAGAAACGTCAGCTTCCAACCCTCGCGCGAGGAACAGATAATGAAAGAAGAACAGTACCAAAAGCTGCACCACGCCATTGGCATGCTGAAACAAGAACAACGCACAGCACTGGTGCTCTTCTCGTTCAAAGAACTGTCCTACAACGATATCGCCGACGTCATGCAGGTATCGCTCTCCAAGGTGGAATCGCTCATCTTCCGCGCCAAAAAGAACCTTCAGAAAATGCTCGTACCATAAAAAAAGAAAACACAACACCGCACCCGGAATTCAACAACAAAACAAAACCGCACACCAATCATGGACTATAGGAAAGAGATAGAAAACGACCTCTGGTTTGCAGCGCAGGTGGAACAGTTGCGCCAGATGACGCCGCCGCACAAAGTGGACGTCACCGATGCTGTCATGCAGCAACTTCCCGCCCAGCCCCCGGCAAGTGCCCTTCGCCAGCCCCTCAGGCGTAAGCCTATGCGTGTGGCTGGAATAGCAGCCGCATGCTTCGCCGGCATCGTGGCCGTCAACGTGATATTCTCACGCAACGACGTGCAAGCCGCCACACCCACACACGACGAATTCACCACACGTCTCAGCAACGTGTACGAATACTGCAACAACTATGCCGACAACGACCTCGTCGACAAGGCAGCCTACTATGACAACCCCGTCACCGAACTGCTGTTCTGACACGTATGCTATCGCTGTGACAACACAACGATAGCCCCTCCCCCATCTTCAGAAGCAAAGACTCAAAAAAAAGCAATTTATATCATGAAACGTATTCTTTTGACTATAACCCTGATAGCAGCCACCACAGCACTCATGGCCCAAAGCCATGGCCCCCGTCCGCACCATCCGGACAAAGGGGCCGACGGACCGAAAATCGAGGAGCTCGTCTCAGACCTCACCGCAGCACAGAAGACCCGCATAGACCTCATCACTCGCAAGACCCAGAAAAACGTCGAAGCCATCCACGCCCGTCTCGACGCCGTGCGCGACAGCATCCGTTCCTACATGAACAGCCGCGACGACCACAGCGACATCCTCTTCCCTCTCTTTGACCGCGAGGCAAACCTGCAGGCCGAACTCAGCAAGGAAATCTACCGCTCCAAGGCTGCCATCGACAAAGTGCTCACCCCCGAGCAGTTCAAGAAACTGCACGAACGCATGGAAGCCAACAAGCCCAAACACGACCACAAGAAACCCAACGGAAAAGGCAGGCCGGCAGCCAAAGACAAAACAGCGAACAGGTCGTGACATCCAACATGCCTCATTTCACCACCCATACACCGACACAACCTCGCGCAGTCGTGCTGCTGACCTGGGTTGTGTCTTTGTTTCTGTCCGCAGCCAGCGTCCACGCGCAGGTGTGGGAAGACTTCAGCGACGGTGACTACACCCACAACCCCACATGGCTGGGCGACACAGGCGATTTCCGCGTCAACAACAACCATCAGCTGCAACTCTACAACGACCACGCCGACTCGTCGATGACATGGTTCTCCTACACCCTCCCCGACAGCGACACTCTCGTCTGGGAGACATGGATGAAATTCACCTTCAACCCCAGCGCGCAGAACTATACCCTCATACACTTCTGTTCGCCCGACCACAATATCTACGTCACCGGCCAGCGGTTAGCGGCCCTCATCTGCAACCCCGGCACCAGCCCCAAACAGATACACGTCATCCTCGACACGCAGCGCCTGATACTCCCCTACCTGCCCAACAAGGAGACAAACACGCTGCGCATGAAACTGGAAATGGTCAGAGGGCAGAACCTCACCATCTGGCTCGACACCATAGGTCGTACCGACAGCATCAGCTACGCCTTGATGGGTACTTTGGACGCCTACGACGACCTGCCCCACGAAGCCTTCTTCAGCATCTATTGCCGCTACACCGTGTCGCGTGCCAAGAATTTCTTCTTCGACGACATCGGCATCAACCGCACCCGAGCCATCGTGCCTATGCCACCCCAAGCGCCCCTCTTTCCTGGCGACCTGCTTGTCAACGAGGTGCTCTTCAATCCCGAACCCGGAGGCGCCGACTATGTGGAGCTCTACAACAACACCGACAGCACCATAGCACTAAGCCGCATCCGCCTGGGGCGCCTGTTGGGCGACAGCGTGGTGCGCCTCTACCCCATCGCCGACACAGGCCGCCTGGCCCCACGCCAACTGGTGGCTGTCACCACCGATGCCGGCTACGTCAACAGTCACTATAACGTGCGCCACCGCGAAAACCTGATAGAGGCCGCCAGCATGCCCCCCTACAACGACGACGCCGGCATCGTGGCCATCTGCAGCGACGACGGGCGTGTGCTGGACCGTTTTGACTATAGCGAGAAGATGCACAGCCGGCTGCTGCGCAGCGTGGAAGGCGTGGCCCTGGAACGCCGGTCGCTGACCAGCGACACCCAGGACCCCAACAACTGGTACTCCGCCGCCTCGACGGCAGGCTATGGCACCCCGACCTACGCCAACTCGCAAAGCCGCGAGTTCCTCTTCGTTGACGACGATTTCGTCATAGCCCCTACCCTTTTCTCGCCCGACAACGACGGCTACAACGACTTGGTGGACATCACCTACCGTCTGACGGAATGCGACCTCAGCGCCAACATCGACATCTTCGACAGCCACGGACGCCTGGTGCGACACCTGCTGAAAGGAGCCCTGCTGGGCTGCCAAGGCATGGTGAGCTGGGACGGCCTCGACGAGAGCGGACAGCGCTGCCGTCCGGGCAACTACCTCGTGGTCGGCACCGCATATAACACAAGCGGCACCAGTCAAAGCTGGCGCCGCCGTATCAGTTTGGTTATCAAATAGCCTTTTCAGGACCTGTCGCCGTTGCCGGCACGCCTCATGAAACGCACAAAAGCGCCCATGATAAAGACCGTGTAGACCACATAGAGTATCAGGAACCCTACGGCAAAACGCTTGCCAGAGGCCGGATGAAGCAGCATGCCGCCCACCAGCACCACCAGATGGAGGAAAAGCACCCCCACCGAGAGGGCCAGAAACGACTGCACGAAAGCCTTGGGATGCTTGTCGACATTGCGTATCGTCAGCCAATACTGGGCACCGTCGACCGCGGCGAAATAGAGCACCGCAAGGGGCAAGAGCGCCACCGGCAGCGGCTCGAAGAAAGGCATATGGAACCACTTGACGGCGAAAGCCAGCAGCACCATGACCAGCGTCAGCGCCAACAGCAACATGAAATAACGTTTCATATCAGTCCTGGAATTTCATGGTTTCCTTGGTGGTGAACTTCTCGCAGTAGTGGCAGCGCAGCTTGAGGTTCTCCTTGTCGACCACGTCGAACTTCGTCTCGATCTGTTCGAAGTTGGTGATGCATTTGGGGTTCATGCATTTGATAATATGGTCGATATGGTCGGGAATCTCGGCCTGAATCTTTTCCACCACATGATAGTTCTTGATGGTGATGATGCTTGCCAAGGGAGCCACAAGAGCAATCTTGTTGATCTCGTCCTTATCGAAGAATTTGTTTTTGATTTTGACGATACCTTTGCGGCCAAACTTCTGGCTGAGCAGGTAGTTGCCGATGAGCACCTCGTCGTTGTAGTTGTCCAGTCCCAAGATACGGATCACCTGATAGACGACATCGGTGGGGATATGATCGATGACAGTGCCATTTTCGATGGCAGAGACTACTAATTCTTTTTTTGCTTCCACGGTATGAAGGATTTAAATTTGACGAATTAAAAGGTTTAGCGGACGCCAAGAATGGCAGCCATGAGGGCCTGACGGACATAGACGCCGTTCTGAGCCTGCTGGAAATAGTAGGCGTAGGGCGTTTTGTCGACGTCCACCGTAATCTCGTTGACGCGGGGCAGCGGGTGAAGCACCTTCATGGAAGGTTTGCAGCCCTCGAGCATCTTGGCCGTAAGGATGCAGCTGTCCTTGACGCGCTCGTATTCCAGCGGGTCAGGGAAACGCTCACGCTGCACGCGGGTCATATAGATGATGTCGGCAGTGGGGACGATGTCGTTGATGTCGGTATACTGATAGTATTTGAGGCCAGCATTCTTGATGGAAGCCTTGACCGACGAGGGCAGCTTGAGTTCCTGAGGCGACACCAGGTGGAAGGTGGCGTTGAAATTGCACATAGCCTGGACCAGCGAGTGAACGGTACGGCCGTATTTCAAGTCACCGACACAGGCAATCTGAAGGTTTTCAAGGGTGCCCTGCGTCTTGCGGATGCTGTAGAGGTCGAGCATGCACTGCGTAGGATGCTGGTTGGCGCCGTCGCCGGCGTTGATGACCGGCACCGTGCTCACCTCGCTGGCGTAGCGGCTGCTGCCCTCCTTGGGGTTGCGCATGACGATGAGGTCGGCATAGCTGGAGACCATGACGATGG
>CAMNKG010000074.1 GCA_946542135.1 uncultured Bacteroidales bacterium | reverse complement strand
ATGCCGGTGTTGTCGCCATACTGGCCTTCGGCTTGCGACTGGCGGTGCTTGCGTACCCCTTCATCGGCGATGTAGGAGTATACATCCTCTATTATGTCGGGATCGAAGGTGGCAGCCAGGGCTATAGGCATCGGGTAGACCGTGGCGACACCGTTGCGGGCTATGCCATGCAGCGCCTCGTTCCACCAGCTGTAGGGCTTGATGCCGAGCCGCTCTACGGCGGGGTTCTGGTGCTCCAGGAATGCCAGCTTCTCGTCGAGCGTGAGTCTGCCGATAAGGTCCTCCACTCGCTGGGCAACGCTGAGCGTGGTGTCCTGGAATGGAAATTGCTGTGCCTTGAGGCAAGGGGATGGCATGAGAATGCAAAAAAAACAGGTGGCTGCCAACCAAAGTGAACGGGGGGATTTCATGACGCTTGATTATAAAAAAAGCCTCGCATTGCGAGGCTCGGTGTGTATGCCTTAAAAATAGGATTATTCTTTTATTTGCTTTCCGAAACGGTGATGAAAGCGTCCATCTGTGCCACGAGTGACGACTCAGGATAGTTGTCTTTCACCTGCTTGAAGCATTCGGCAGCCTTGGCTTTGTCGTTGGTCTTCAGGTAGCAGAGTCCGGCTTTGAAGAGGGCGAAGGGGGCGGTGATGGGGTTGTTGTCCATCTTGGCGGCCTTGTTGTAGTGCTTCACAGCGGCGTCGTAATGTTCCTGTTCGGCTTCGACATCGCCTTTCATCATCTCGTCAAGGATGGGGGTCATCTGATCCTTGCCTTTGTAGTCGTTGAGATATTTGAGGGCTTCCTGGTATTGTCCGAGGTGGAGGAAGCAGATGCCTGCCTCATATTTGGCGCGGTTGCCGGCGGGGGTGGAACCGTATTTGTCGATGACGGCGAGCAAGCCGATGGCGAACTTGTCGTTGCTGGTGGAGTCGCCATAAAGGGCCATGCGGTAGTTGCCCTCACCCTGTGCCTCAGTGGCAAAGGCAAAATATTGCTCGGCGGGGAAGATTTCCACGTTGGCTTTGGCTCTACGTGGCTCGGAAACAAATTTTTTGATACCGAAATAACCCAAAACGACCACCACGATGGCAACCACGATGATGATCAAAAGGTTTTTGTTTTTTTCGATAAATTGCTCACTTTTAGAAATGAAACTGATGTGCTCAGTGTTCTGTTCTTCAACCTTTTTTTCCATTTTTGTATGTGATTTGTTTATTTTTTTTCCCTGTTTTTGAGTTTGCAAAATTAGTCATTTTTTTTCTTATGCAAGAAATAATTTTTCATTTTTGCAATCGGCGAGAAAACAACAACAAAATCGCCGCTCTTTAAGTTATTGAAATTTAATTTTTTATATTTTATTTGAAAAATAAATGTTAAAAAAATAAACTTTTTCATAAAAAATTCCTAATTTTGCATTTTATAAAATAAGTGCTTTTGAATTATGAATACGAACACCAAATATTTAGGATTGGACATAGCAAGTCCAATCATCGCAGGCAGTTGCGGACTGACCAACGACATTGAAAACTTGAAGCGCCTCGAGGCGGCAGGTGCCGGTGCCGTGATTATCAAATCGGTCTTTGAGGAGCAGATTATCTTCGACATCAAGCGCAATCTGAGCATGATGGCTCCTACCGACAGCTATGGCATGAGTTATGAATATGTCGCCAACCACGTCGCCGACGACTCGCTGGGCAAGCATTTCGACCTCATTCGCGAGGCCAAGAAGCAGCTCCATATCCCCGTGGTGGGCAGCATCAACTGCTATTCGTTCGAAAACTGGATGACCTACACGCAGCGCTTCCAGGAAGCTGGATGCGACGCCTTGGAACTCAATATGGCTATCCTGCCCTACGAGACTACGCTCTCCTACGAGGATGTCGACCGCCTCTTCTCTGACATCATCAACACCCTCAAGAAGTCGGTCTCTATCCCCGTTTCCATCAAGGTGAGCCAGCATTTCACCGATATGGCCAATTTCATGCAGCGCCTCTCCTGGATGGGCGTCAATGGCATCACGATGTTCAACAAGTCGCTGAATGTCGACATCGACACCGACAAGATGCAGATCGTCCATGCTCCGTCGCTCTCTACGCCCGACGAGATTTACAACACGTTGCGCTGGGTGGCTATCCTGAGCAAGAAGCTGCGCTGCGACATCTCGGCATCGACGGGCGTGCACACCGCCAACGATGTGGTGAAACTGCTGCTGGCCGGCGCCGGCACCGTGCAGGTCGTTTCGTCGCTCTACAAAAACGGCGTGGACTATATGCGCACGCTCAACGACGGCCTGAAAGAATGGATGAAAGGCAAGGGCTATGAGAGCATCGACCAGTTCCGCGGCCAGCTGGCTGTGAAAGCCAACGACCAGGCTTCGATGTTCTTCCGCACCCAGTTCATGAAGCATTTCGCCGAACTCTAAAAGGCATTCCCCCAAACAACAAAACAATCTTCTTTTTTTAAGGACTAATCACCTCCTGCTATGGAAATCACACGATTGTTCGACCTCCTCCAGTATCGGAAGGAGCGTCAACCCGAACGGGCTGTGTTTGTGGCCAAATACGATGGTGAGTGGCGCAAGATATTCATTGACGAATACATAGAGAAAGTCAACAAAATCAGTTACGCCTTGCTTCATCTTGGCATACAACGTGACGACAAGGTGGCTGTGATATCCTCCAACCGGCCTGAATGGAACTATCTGGACATGGCCGTGCAGCAGATTGGTGCTGTCCTTGTGCCGATTTACCCTACCATCAGCGCCGACGACTACCGCTTCATCCTCGACAACGCCGAGGTGAAGCTCATCTTCTTGGAAAATACCGACCTGCTGCGCAAAATCAAGGATATCCTCCCCGATATGCACCATGTCGAGGGAATCTACACCTTCAAGGCATCCGACACGCTGCAGGGCATAGTCGACGAACTGTCGTTACGGGGCGGGACGCTCAGCGACCTGATCGCTTTGGGCGGTGAGCATAGCGCCGCCGACCGCGTGGAGGCCATCAAGGCTTCCATCAAGCCGCGCGATGTGGCTACGATGATCTACACCAGCGGCACCACGGGATTCCCCAAAGGCGTGATGCTGTGCCACGAAAACATACTCACCTGCGTCAACGGCGTGAAGATGACGCCCAAACCGTACTTCACGCGCGCCATGAGCTTCCTTCCGCTGTGTCATATCTATGAGCGGATGATGAACTACCTATACCAGTTCATGGGCTACGAGACCTACTATGCCGAAAGCATCGCCAAGGTGGCTGAGAATGTGAAGTATGCCCGTCCCTACATGATGACGGCGGTACCTCGCTTTATCGAGAAGATGTACGACGCCATCTACCGTAGCGGCCAGAAACAGAAGGGCATAAAGAAGAAGATATTCTTCCGCGCCCTCAACCTGGCTATGGACTACGACTTGGACGGCACCACCTTCTGGTACAACTGTCGCAGGAAATTCTACGACAAGCTTGTCTATAAGAAGATACGCGACACCTTCGGCGGATGCCTCGAGATGTTCGTCTCGGGCGGCTCTGCCATACAGCCGCGACTGGCCAAGTTCTTCACCTGCGTGGGCATGGACATCTACGAGGGCTACGGCCTCACCGAGACGTCGCCCGTCATCGCCGTCAGCTCGGCGCTGCCCCACGGGCGCAAGCTGGGCACCGCGGGCCTGCCCCTGCCAGGCATCGAAGTCAAGGTGCTGCCCGAAACCAACGAAATCGTCTGCCGCGGCAAGAACGTAATGCTGGGCTATTACAAGGCACCCGAACTCACCGCCCAAGTCATCGACAGCGACGGCTGGCTGCACACCGGCGACACCGGAGCCTTCGAACCCGAAGGACAGCTGCGCATCACAGGGCGCACGAAGACCATGTTCAAGACCTCGATGGGCAAGTATGTCAACCCCGAGGTGCTGGAAGAAAAATTCAAGGAGTCGCCCTTCGTGCTCGACATGATGGTGGTGGGCGAGAACCAGAAATTCGCCGCTGCCCTCATCCTGCCGGATTTCGACTTCCTCAAAGAGTGGCAGGAACGCCACGGCATCCACTGCGACAGTCGCGACGAGATGGTCACCGAGCCTCGCACCCTGGCACGCTACCAGCGCGTCGTGGACAAATACAATGCTCTCTTCGGCGCCACGGAACAGGTGAAACGCTACAAGATCATCAACGACACCTGGACCGAAGCCAATGGATGCATGACGCCGACATTGAAAATCAAGCGTAAAGTGATTGAACAACGATGCAAATCCGAAATAGAGAAACTTTTTGAATGAACTAACCCGAAATCTCGCCGAGATTTCACCAAATACTATTACATTATGGAAGAAAAATTACCCAGTTTTTTCCGCTTCGAAGACCTCAGAATCTACGGTAAAGCCATCGAATACAGCCGTTGGCTGATGACGACATTGCGTGAGGCCCAAACGGAGTGTGAGCGCAGTCTCAGCAAGGCTTTTTCCCATTCTGCCATGGATATCGCCATGAATATTGCCGAAGGCTCCTCGAGAAGCAAGGTGCAGTTCGACCATTATCTGAAGATTTCCAAGACGGCCATCAGGGAGTGTGTCATCTACACCGCCGTGGCCAAAGGCCTGGGCATGCTCTCCGAAGAAGACAGTGAGCGCTCGCGCGAACTGCTCATGGAGCAAACCCGCATGATTGGGGCCCTGATCATCTCGCTGCAGCGCGGCTCCTCGCGGCGCAACCGTGAGGACTATGAGGGCACCGCTACGTCTGACGACTTCATGCACGACTCTGTCGCCGACCACGACTTCGATAGCACGTTCGACGACCTGGAGAACTGATGCCGCTGTTGCCTTTGCGCAACAGCCTTGACAAAATCCAAGATGTGGATGCCGGCACTGCTGCAGGGGCTCGCATCCACATCATGCACCATGATGATAACAAGGTTGGCATGGCTATGTCAGCCACTGTGTTTTATTGTCTATTTTCAAAATTGCGGCCTTTGCCGCTCCGTTATATAGAAAACAAAATATTATACTAAATACTGATGAGTTACACTACGTTATATCCCCATTTGGACCATCTGCGCCACACCGACACGGGCTGCTTCTTCCTGATAGCGGGCCCCTGCGTCATCGAGGACGACCATTCTCCCTTCGAAATATGCGAGCGTCTGCTCGACATCACCGAAAAACTCCATATCCCCTTTGCCTTCAAGGCTTCCTACCGCAAAGCCAACCGCTCGCGCGTCGATTCTTTTACCGGCATCGGCGACTGGGAAGGCCTGGAAATACTGGGCGAGATAAGGAAGCGCTTCGGCATCCCTGTGGTGACCGACATCCACAACGAAACCGAGGCTGCCACAGCGGCGCAGTATGTCGACGTGCTCCAGATTCCGGCATTCCTCTGCCGCCAGACTTCCCTGCTGGCCGCCGCCGCCGACACGGGACGCGTAGTCAACGTTAAGAAGGGCCAGTTCCTGTCGCCGGAGGCTATGCAGCATGCAGTCGACAAGGTCCACTATTTCGGTGGCCGCGACGTGATGCTCACCGAGCGCGGCACAACGTTTGGCTACCAGGACCTTGTGGTCGATTTCCGCAGTGTACCCATCATGAGGACCAACAATGTGCCGGTGATTGTCGACATCACCCACTCGCTGCAGAAACCTAACCAGCCCAGCGGCGTTTCGGGTGGCAACCCGGAGATGATCGAGACCATCGGACGTGCCGCCGTGGCGGTGTGCGCCGACGGCATCTTCATGGAGACGCACCCCGACCCCAAAAACGCCAAGTCTGACGGCGCCAACATGCTCCGCCTCGACCTCGCCGAGTCGCTGCTCGAACGCCTGGTGAAACTGCACACGGTGGCTCGCGAGCTCTGACGTTCTTGACGGTGTTACGACTCCGCCTTTACTATTGAAATCCTATTTTACCTCAACAACTTTTAACCCCAACTCAACAACAGTTATGCAACTAAATCTGACCAAACCTATCGTCTTTTTCGACCTCGAAACTACCGGTGTCCAGGTGGGCTCCGACCGCATCGTCCAAATATGCCTGCTCAAGGTGAACCCCGACAACAGCGAACAGGAAATGACGCGCCTGGTGCGCCCTGTCGACGACAACGGCGTCACCATCAAGATCCCGCAAGAAGCCATAGCCATTCATCATATCACCAACGCCATGGTGGCCACCGAACCTTCCTTCTGCGAACAGGCTCCCACCATCGCCGCATTCATCGGCGACGCCGACTTGGCGGGATACAACTCCAACAAATTCGACGTGCCGATGCTCGTCGAGGAATTCCTCCGCGCCGGCATCGAGTTCTCCGTGCAAAACCGCCGCCTCGTCGACGTCCAGAACATCTTCCACAAGATGGAACCTCGCACCCTCGTGGCTGCCTACCGTTTCTATTGCGACAAAAACCTCGACGGTGCTCACAGCGCCGACGCCGACACCAGGGCTACCTACGAGGTCCTCAAGGCGCAGCTCGACCGCTACGACGGCGCTCCCTATGTCGACCGCGACGGCGTCACCACTTGCCCCATCGTCAACGACGTCGACGCGCTCAGCCGCTTCTCGTCCAACGCCCAGTGGGCCGACCTGGTGGGTCACATCGGCTTCGACAAAAACGGCCACGAGGTATTCAACTTCGGCAAACACAAAGGGGTGACCCTCGAACAGGTCTTCCTCAAAGAACCGGCCTACTACGACTGGATGATGAAGGCCGACTTCCCGCGCTCCACCAAGCAGGTGGTGATGCAGGTGCAGCGTCGCCTCATCGAGGAACGCCGCCGCCGCGACGCCGAAAAACTGCAGGCATTGAAGCTCAAATTCGAGGGCGAATAATGTGGATGTCTAAATAATTGTGATAAAACAATATGAAACACAGACTTTTGCTTCTGTTGATGCTCGTGGTCCCCTTGGCGGGATGGGCTCAGTATGACGACCCGGCAGACACCAACGATGTCGTGGATGGCTATATGATTCCCGACTACGACTACCTGAAGCGCGTGGTTAACGACAAAAACTCTAAGTTCTACTACCCGCGCTTGCTCAAACGCTTTGCCGCTGCCGACACCTCGCTGACACTCGACGAGATCCATTGCCTTTACTACGGCTCTGTCGTGCAACCCGATTACAGCCCATATGAGTCAAGCAAGCAGGAAGAGAAGGCTCTGGATATTTTAAATGTCGAGAAAGTGTCGAAAAGTGAAGCCAAGAAAGCCAAAAAGTTGTTGGATAAAGCTATATCCCAAACGCCTATGCGGCTGCAGCTCTATGCCTACCGACATTATGCCGAGACGGTGCTCCACGGCGCCGAATCCAAAGAAGCCGCCAACGACGCTTTCCGTTATATGGCGTTGATTACGGCTATTGCCAGTTCGGGCAACGGGCAACAATTCGAGTCGGCGTATCATATTGCTTACACGGACCATTCCTATGTGTTGATGGGCTATTTCGGCTTCCAGGTCACTGAGCAAAGCTTGATGCGCCATGAAGGTCAGCATTTCGATCGCTTCTCCTTAAAGGACAACGACTATGGACTGGAATCTTTATTCTTCAATATCGAACCTTGTTTCAGTTCGTTGAGCGGCCTTTTTGCCTCTTTTGAGCAAGACGAGTCTGATGATAAACCGTCTGCCGACTGTATAATAGCCTTGGGAAGCCGCGTGACGTTGAAACTCGACAAGGATAGCAAGGGGGATTTCTCATATCAGGTTGTCGGCATCGACCTCATTGACGATACGATAGATTTGACTGATGCAAAACGCTTAATTCCTGATTCCTTGGAGGAAAACACTATCACCATCTGCTTGGTTCCTGGCAAGTGGGGCAGTGGCTCCAATAATGTCGTGATGGTTTTAATGAACAATACCGGTGACGATTTGGAATACGACACTGCTTTTCAGACTATATCTGGCGGCGATTATGTCCCTACGTCTAACAGTGGCATGATGTCCGGTGTGTTGATGAAGGAGATTTGGAACGATCCCATCGGCACCATCAGAATCTCCAATATTCGCCCTGCCAATCGGTGACCTATAGCCATTGCAATCATTCATGTAAATTCGTTTCGCATGCAAAAAATAACTGTAACTACTCACTTTCCCCTTGTTTTAAGGGTTACTTGGGGCGTGTAGCCATACCGCATGAAGACTCCCACATTCTGCAGTCGTGTGACATCCTCAGTTGGTACGCGGGCGCCTCGCCCGCGATTGTGCTGGTGTCGTATCGCAGGCGCCTCGCCCGCGATTAATCATGGTACGCAGGCGCCTCGCCTGCGATTAATCATGGTACGCAGGCGCCTCGCCTGCGGTTGTGCTGGAGTCGTATCGCAGGCGCCTCGCCCGCGGTTAATCATGGTACGCAGGCGCCTCGCCTGCGGTTGTGCTGGAGTCGTATCGCAGGCGCCTCACTCGCCTACCATGCAGAACATAGTCTCGCATTGCGAAGGATGATTGTATCGACTCATTTTTAAACTATTGCATAACAATCAGCCAGTCTGTCTTCTATCTGAACCTGACATCGTTAATCGTCACTTTTTAAAAATGCTAATCGTCACTTTTTAAAATAATTATTCTTAAAATAAACATTTACTTAATTGAAAATCATTTGTATAGCTCGCAACTACACCGAGCATGCCGCCGAGATGGGCGCTCCGCAATATGCGCGAGGCTCTGCACAA
>CAMNKG010000073.1 GCA_946542135.1 uncultured Bacteroidales bacterium | reverse complement strand
CCGCAGTCAGCGACTTCAAGCCCACCGCCACCGGCGAGCCGCCTCTGGGTCACGCTCAATGCTGGGCATGGGATGAAAAACAGCGCAAAGTCGTGGACAAGAAACTCATCGACAACGAGAACGTCTTCCCCCTCGAACTCAGCACCATGCCCGGTTTTGCCGGCAGCAGCGGCTACTACCTGCGCTATATGGACCCCCACAACGACGAGGCCTACTTCAGCCATCAGGCCGTCGACTACTGGAAGCACGTCGACCTCTACGTCGGCGGCGCCGAACACGGCACAGGCCACCTCATCTATGCCCGCTTCTGGAACAAGTTCCTCTTCGACATCGGTCTCGCCGTCCACGAGGAGCCCTTCCAAAAACTCATCAACCAGGGCATGATACAAGGTCGCAGCAATTTTGTGTATCGTTCCAAGAAAGACAACCAGCATTTCGTATCCAAAGGCCTCATCGGGGACATGTCAGAATACACCCCCATCCATGTCGACATCAACATTGTGGACAACGACATCCTCGACATCGACCGTTTCCGCCAATGGCGTCCCGAATTTGCCAACGCCACTTTCGACCTTGAAAACGGCAAATACGTCTGCGGCTGGGATATAGAAAAAATGTCCAAGTCCATGTTCAACGTGCAGAACCCCGACGACCTGGTGGCACGCTACGGCGCCGACACACTGCGCATGTACGAGATGTTCCTCGGTCCCGTAGAGCAAGCCAAGCCGTGGGACACTAACGGCATCGAAGGCGTGTTCCGCTTCTTCAAAAAATTCTGGCGTCTGTATCACAACAACGAGAGCCTGTTCTGCGTCAGCGACGAAGCGCCCTCCAAGGCCGAACTGAAAATACTGCACCAGACCATCAAGAAGGTGACCGACGACATCGAGCGCTTCTCATTCAACACCTCCGTGAGCACCTTCATGATCTGCGTCAACGACCTGGCCACGCTCAAATGCAACAAACGCGCCATCCTGGAGCCCCTCACGGTGCTCGTGGCCCCCTTCGCGCCCCATTTTGCCGAAGAACTGTGGCACCTGCTCAACGGCGCCGGCCACACAAGCGTCTGCGATGCACAATGGCCTGAATACAACGACGCCTTCCTGGTGGAAGACACCTTCAAATACCCCGTCTCCTTCAACGGCAAGATGCGCTTCACCCTGGAACTGCCAGCCAACTGCACGCAGGATGACGCCATCGCTGCCGTCAAAGCCGCTCCCGAAAGCGAGAAATGGCTGGGAGGCAAAGAACCCAAGAAAATCATTTTTGTACCCAAAAGAATTATCAATATCGTATGCTGAGCAGACATTTTCTGCGCGCCAAAGCGCTGCAGAGCATCTATGCCGGGGTGACATCACAGGCTACGAACCCCGACGAGATAGGAAAGAATTTCGACACCAACGTAGGTCGCCTGAGTACGCTGGGCGTGATACAGTTGAGCACCTTGAGCCAGCTGGCTTTCACCGCCGAACGCGTCAACGAGATGGCGCAACAAAAATTTATGCCGTCAGAGAAAGACAAACGGCTCTCTGCACGTCCCGCCGACAACACCTTCATCAGACGTCTCTCCGACGCCTTCGAATACAAACAGCTGTGCTCGCGCATGAAGATAGAATGGTCCAACCATTTCGACGTTTTCCGCAAGGTGTTCAACGCCCTGCAGAAAACACCAGCCTACAAAACCTACGTCGAAGCCGAAACCTGTGGCTTCGACGACGACAAAGCTTTCGCACTCAACGCCTTCAAAGCCCTGATGAACGACGACACCCTCCGTTCCATCATCTTCGAACGCGACCTGCTGTGGGAGGACGACTTCGACCAGATTGCACAATATAACTTCATGATGCTGAAAGAACTGAAGGAAGACGAGATGGACGAAGCCATGCACTGCCCACTGGTCTACGACTCCCGCAACGAGAAAGACACCGGCGACTACAACTTTGCCCGCTTTCTGGCCACCGAGACGTTCATCCACATCGACGACACTGAGCCGCTCATCCGCAAACACCTGCAGAACTGGGAACTGGAACGTGTGGCTCTGATGGACATCCTGCTGATCAACATGGCGGTGACCGAATTCACCAAATGCCCCTCCATCCCCGAACGCGTCACCGTAGACGAATACATCGAACTGTCGAAAGAATTCTCCACCGAGAAAAGCAAACTGTTTATCAACGGCATACTGGACAAAATACTGATAGAGCTCCGTGTGGCCGGACGCATAGAGAAAGACAGCCGGGGACTCTACGACCCCGAGATTGACGGCGACACCCCTCCCGAAAGCTGACACCACTATCGACACCCAAATCATCATGAAGAAAATATACATACTCACAGCCCTCATGCTGCTTACCGTCGCAGCCTGCAAACCGTCGCAAGGCACGGATGTGGACCTCATCAAGAACCCCAACACCGCCGACGGCTACGACGAGTCGCAGAAAATGCCCAAGATAGCCTTCGAATCAGACATGCACGACTTTGGCCAACTGATGGCCGGCGAGAACATAAGCTATAGCTTCAAGTTCACCAATACCGGCAATGCCGACCTGGTCATCACCGGATGCGACGCCTCATGTGGCTGCACGGTACCCGACTATCCCAAAGGGCGCATTGCCCCAGGCAAGACGGGCTACATCACCGTTTCGTTCAAATCGCAGGGCATGTCGGGACAGCAGGTGAAAGAAATAGACGTCTACTCCAACACCCAGCCGTCGTCGACCAAGCTGCGCATCATGGCCCACGTGCGTTAAGGCATGTCTCACTTCGCGGCGGCCTTCGCAACCCAAACATTATCCGCAACCCAAACATTAGTAGAATCAGCCGATTCCCTTACCAATAGCAAATTAAATATTATAAAAAACAATAACTTATCACACCAATGAACATTCTTTATCTCCTTCTCCAAGCGCCCGCACAAGGGCAACCCGCAGGCGGCGGCATGAGCGGCCTGCTGATGATTGTCCTCCTTTTCGTCGTCATGTGGCTTCTGATGATCCGTCCCCAGAAAAAGAAAGCCAAAGAAGAGGCCCAGATGCGCGAACAGCTCAAGAAAGGTGACCGCGTGGTCTTCGCTGGCGGCATCTACGGCAAAATCCACAGCGTGGAAGCCACTACCGTAGAGGTGGAAATCGCCAACAACGTCATCGTCACCGTTGAGAAAAACTATATCCAAGCAGTAACCGAGAACCAATAAGCGCAACACGGTACTGACATTTTCGGAGGAATAAGCCGATGAAAAAAATGTGGATGAAAATCAAACAATCACGTAACTTCCTTTACGTGTTGATTGTGATTGCCATCGTCTGGATGATCTCCAACATGTCAGAACAACGGGTCTACAGAGAGCATTACAGCGTGGTCTACGATGGCGTCGACACGTTGTGCTACACCTATACCCAGCGCGACAGCATCCTCGACATCGACGTTAGCTGCAACGGCTTCCGCGCCATGCGGCGCAGCCTCAACGGCAACCACACGCTCCATATCGACATCGCACAATTGCTGAAAGGCAAAGCCTCTAACGAGACGAAACGCATCGAGCTGAACACCAAGGAATTTGTCGAGACCATACACAGCCAGATTGACATCAGCAATGTTGCAAAGGCTGAAATAGTCACCGACCAGCTCAAGGTGGAGCTCAAAGCGCGACACAGGAAAGGCTTCGTGCCCGACATCAGCAAGGTGGTGTTCTTATTCGACGGCATGCTGGGCATCAGCGGCGAGCCGACAGTGCAGCCCGACACGGTGTGGCTCTATGGCAGCCAGGAAAGTCTCGACAAAATAGAGACGCTGGAAGCACAAAGCCAATTCCAGCTCAAGGTCAAGCGGGGCGGCACCTACGACATACCGTTAGAGCCCGTATGGCAACAATACCCGGACCTCCGCATCAGCCATGCCAAAGTACGCATGACCTTGCCTGTCGAAAAGTTTGTGGAAGACACCGTGACTGTGGCGCTCTCCTATGCCACCCCCGACGAGGCAAAACGCATCCACCTCTATCCTGCCGAAGTCACCATACATTATATGGTACCCCAGAAAAACTACAGCAGCATCAACACTGACAATTTCAAGGCAAGGGCACTTCCCGACGGCGACAACGACACCCGCATGAAAGTGGTGGTGGAACAATTCCCCGCCGAGGTACGCATCAAAGAAATCATCCCCAACGAAGTACAATATATTGTAATCAAATGAAATGCATAGGCCTTACTGGCGGTATAGGATGTGGAAAGACCACCGTCCTCAAGGAGTTTGAAGCCTTGGGGATACCTTGTTTTGTTGCCGACAGCCACGCCGCCACCTACTACGACGACGCATCGTTCGTCAACGATGTGAAAGTGCTTCTGGGACCGCAGGTGGTTGACATCCACGGCAATGTCGACAAAAAGGCCATTGCCGAAATCGTGTTCAACGACAGCGACGCCCTGCAGAGGCTTAATGCCCTGATTCATCCTAAAGTGATGGCCGATTTCCGCCAATGGGCAGAGTTCCAAACGGCCCCCTATGTCATCCTCGAGTCGGCCATACTCTACGAGTACGGCTTAGACCGCCAGATGGACAGCATCATAGCCGTCTATCTGGAGAAAGAGGAGCGGCTGCGCCGGCTGACACTCAGAGACCACACCAGCCGCGCCGCCCTCGAGGCGCGCATGCGCAACCAGCTCAGCGCTGAAGAAAAGATGGACCGCGCCGACTTTGTTGTGCTCAACTATGAAGGCAACCCCCGCAAGCGCCAGGTGGCCACCATCGACAGCAGGCTCCGCATGCTGTAGCCCCCCCCTTTTGCTATCACACAACACCATTCATATTCATCACATCAAACCATTAACCGTCATGTATCGAATCCAGAAAAAAGAGATCCTAACGCCCGCCACCGTCCTCATGGAGGTGGAAGCCCCCTGGATTGCCCAAAGCGGCCATCCCGGACAGTTTGTCATCGTTATCCCCGATTCCTGTGGCGAACGCATACCCCTGACCATCTGCGACATCGACCATGAAGCCAGCCTGGTGACCATCGTCTTCCAGATAGTGGGTGAATCAACCCAGAAGTTGGCCGACATGCAAGAAGGCGACAGTCTCTACACCATTGTAGGTCCCTTGGGACGCCCCGCCGAGGTAATCAGCCTCTTCGAAAGCAACCCCAAGCTGAGCATCCTCTTCGTGGCCGGCGGTGTAGGCGTAGCGCCCGTCTATCCCCAAGCCAAATGGGCTTTCCGGTTCGGGCTCAACTGCGACATCGTCATGGGTGCCCGAAGCAAGGATTTCCTTTTCTTCGAAGAGCGCATGAGGAGTGTTTGCAACAACCTCCATATCGTCACCAACGACGGCAGCTACGGCGAGAAAGGTTTGGTGACCGACAAAATCAAGCAACTTATCGATAGCGGCAACCACTACGACTGCTGCGTGGCCATCGGGCCGCTCCCGATGATGAAGTTCGTGTCGCTGCTGACCAAGCAGTACAACCTGCCCACCATCGTGTCGCTCAACTCCATGATGGTTGACGGCACCGGCATGTGTGGAGCCTGCCGTGTCAGCATCGGCAACGAGGTGAAGTTCACCTGTGTCGACGGTCCCGAATTTGACGGCCATCTCGTCAACTTCGACGAGGCCATGAGCCGTCTGGCGCGTCCGGATGCCCGCAAATACCATATCGCCACCAGCGAAGGCGGCCACCGCTGCAGCCTGGCACCAGCCGTCGAGGAGGCCCTGTCTGCCGCCGCGTCGCGCCAGAAGCCCGCCGAACAGGCCCCGGAGGTGCGCATCCACAACTTCGACGAAGTGTCTTACGGCCTCACCGAAGTGCAGGCCGTCGCTGAAGCCTCGCGCTGCCTCAACTGCAAGCGTCCGCTGTGCGTCACCCAATGTCCTGTGAGCATCAACATACCGGGATTCATCCATGCCGTCAAAGAGCAGCAATATGCAGAAGCGGGACGCATCATCGCCATGGACTCCTCGCTGCCGGCCGTTTGCGGTCGCGTGTGTCCTCAAGAGACGCAATGCGAGGGTGCCTGCATTCTTGGCAAGAAGAGCCAGCCTATCGCTATCGGCGCCTTGGAGCGCTTTGTCGCCGACTGGAATCGCAACAACAAAAGCGACAGCCAGCCCGCTGCTGCCCCCAAAAGCGAGACACACGCCAAGAAGGTGGCCATTATCGGCAGCGGTCCTTCCGGCCTCAGCTGTGCCGGCGACCTGGCCAAAGCGGGTTACGATGTCACCATCTTTGAGGCGCTCCACCATGCCGGCGGCGTGCTCGTCTACGGCATTCCCGAATTCCGTCTACCCAAGCAACAAGTGGTGGCTCCCGAAATAGAAAACCTCAAACAACTCGGCGTCAAGATCTTCACCAATGTCATCGTCGGCAAGTCCGTCACCGTCGACGACCTTTTCAACCATCAGGGTTTCGATGCCGTCTATATCGCCTCCGGTGCCGGACTGCCCAAATTCATGGGCATCCCCGGCGAGACCCTTGTCGGTGTGCTTTCTGCCAACGAACTGCTGACGCGCACCAACCTGATGCACGGCTACGACGAACATTACGACACGCCCATCGTGCTCGGTCGCAAGGTGGCCGTGGTGGGCGGCGGCAATGTCGCCATGGATGCTGCGCGCACCGCACGCCGTCTGGGGTGCGAGGTCACCGTAATCTATCGTCGCGGTGAGGCCGATATGCCCGCTCGCAAAGAGGAGGTGCATCACGCCAAAGAAGAGGGCATCGAGTTCTGCTTCCAATGCAACCCCGTCGAGGTACTCGACGACGGCAAGGGCAATGTCGCCGGCGTGCGCCTGGTGCGCATGGCTATGGGCGAACCTGACGAGAGCGGCCGTCGACGCTTCTCGACCATCGCTGGCAGCGAGTTCGACCTGGAGCTTGACAACCTCATCATCGCTTTGGGCACCAGTCCCAACCCACTCATCAAGAGCACCACGCCAGGACTGGACACCGAGAAATGGGGTGGTATCATCACCGACAGTCAGGGTGCCACGTCACGCAAGATGGTCTTCGCCGGCGGTGATGCCGTCAGCGGCGCTGCCACCGTCATCCTGGCCATGGGCGCCGGACGTACAGCCGCCAAAGCCATCATCGAGGCGCTGAAACAATAAATGGTGGTGTTAATTTCCGCCAAATGACGATTACAAGGGTGGTGTTAATAACGTTTCCACCAAATGGCGATTACAAGAATTGCGTTAATAACGCTTCCGCCAAATGACAGTTACAGGGGTGGCATTAATAACGCTTCCGTAAATAACAGTTACAGAATAAACTGAAACCGTATATAATAACAAAGGCCAACAGTACGTTGGCCTTTTGCTTTTTATAGGATTTGGTCGCGATGACGATCAGAGCTTGCGACGGAAAATACGGTTCCAGCGTATCTTGCTGTTATCCTTATCCTTGGAGAAAACAATCATGCTGGCGCGACCCACAATATGGTCTTCGGGAACGAAACCCCAGTAGCGGCTGTCGGCGCTGTTGTGGCGGTTGTCGCCCATCATCCAGTAATAGTTCATCTTGAAGGTATAACTGTCAGCCTGTTGGCCATTGATGATGATTTTGCCATCGCGGACTTCGAGCGTGTTGTGTTCGAACACCTCTATCACACGGCGGTAGAGTGGCAGGTTGTCGACTGTAAGCTTCACTGTGGCTCCTTGCGCCGGAATAGTGAGGGGACCGAAATTGTCGACCGACCACGTGTAGCCCTCAGCGTGGGGGAAGAGGTCGCGTCCCGAGTAGCCCTTCTGGCTCGAGAGGGGAATCACGGACTCTACCATCTGGTTGGAGCGCAACGACTCCACCATAGCCTGAGTCAACGGCAACGTGTAATACTGTCCCATGCATTCCATCTGCTCGGCGCTGACACCAGCCTCGGTGAGCACCTTCTCTAACTGGGCGAAGGCGTTTTGGATGGACATCTCGTTCATTTCCACATTCATGAGCGAATATTTCGGCGAAAAGCGCACCAGCTGCAGGCTGTCTTTCGTAAAGGTCATAGGCTCGACGAAGATAAAGTTGTCGAACTGACGTGTCAGCGCCAACTGTGCGTCGTTGAGGAAGAGGTACTGATAGCCTATGGAGTGGTCGCAGTCTTCATACGAAACGCCGGCGGCGGCAAAAACGCTGCAGTCTTTCTGCAGCTTGGCGGCAGCGAGGTTGCCGCTCATGCCCATCTGCGACATCGAAGCCACGTAGTCGCCCATGCGTTCTTTCATCAGGACGGCATAGTTGAACTGCAACTCGGTGGGATTATCAATAGCATTGCCGTTGATGAACACCTGCTGGTCGCGTATTTCCAGCGTCTCGCCAGGCAGCGCGATACAGCGCTTGATAAAATTTTCACGTTTGTCGGTGGGACGCACAACGATCTTGCCGAAGATATGGGGATTCGAATGTACAGTCTCACGTCCATATTCGCGCACCAGGTCATGATAGGAGCGGTTGCTTTGGAAGGCGGTGCACACCGTGTCGCCATCAGGATAGTTGAAGACAGTGGCATCGTAACGCTGCACGCCACGCAGACCGGGATAGCGATGATAGGGCAGCTTGATCCATTTCAGATACGACTCAACCTGACCGTTGGTGAAAGGCAGCACATTGTGGACCAACGGGAACGAGAGCGGCGTCATTGCCGAACGCGGACCATAGCTCATCTTGCTGACCATCAAGTAGTCGCCCACCATCAACGACTTCTCCATCGACGAGGAGGGAATGTTGTAAAGCTCAAAGCAGTTGCCCCTGATGATG
>CAMNKG010000072.1 GCA_946542135.1 uncultured Bacteroidales bacterium | reverse complement strand
TGCCTTTCAGCGGCATGACCATCGGCGATGCCTACATGTGGGCTCGTTTCCGTGGCCAAAGCCGCCTGACGGAACGCCTTGAAGCCCTCACCCGCCAGTCGTTGTCCTCACCCGACGGCTGCTATGGCACCGTGGGTTCCCACGCCGTCATCAAAAACACCAAACGCATCCACAACGTCGCTGTGCGTTCGGCTGCCGACGATGCCACGCGCATCGAAGAGTGCATCAACCTCGGCGACGGTGTGGTGGGCTACGGCTGCAAGCTGGAATACGGCATCATCGCCGAACGCTTCCTGCTTGGCGAGCATGTGCACCTGGAGTATGGTCTGCGCCTCAACGACAGCGTGGTGGGCGACAACTCTACCCTGGCGCGGTGCGAGGTGGGTTGCAGCATCATCTTCCCCGCCCACGAACAGCATCACAACAACTCCTTCCTCATCGCTGCGCTGGTTATGGGCCAAAGCAATATCGCCGCCGGTGGCACCCTGGGTAGCAACCACAACAGCCGCACCGCCGACAACGAGATCAGCGCCGGTCGCGGTTTTTGGCCTGGTCTCTGCGTCAGCCTCAAGCACTCCAGCCGCTTCGCCTCCTACTGTCTGCTTGCCAAGGCCGATTATCCCTCCGAACTCAACATCACGTTGCCGTTCGCTTTGGTCAACAACAATGTGGCCAAGAACCGGTTGGAGGTGATGCCCGCCTACTGGTGGATGTACAACATGTATGCCATGGACCGCAACAGTCGCAAGTTCGCCGCTCGCGACAAGCGTCGCTACAAGGCGCAGCATGTGGAGTTCGACAACCTGGCACCCGACACCGCCGAAGAGATCATCATTGGCCGCGACCTGCTCCATCTATGGACCGAAGAGTCGTATCGTGAAGGCCGCAGCGAGATAGAGGCCCACGGCATGGAGAAAGGCAAGCGCAAGACGGTGGTACTCAAGGCCGGCGAAGGCTATAAGGCCTATTACGACATGCTGGTGTACTACGCCATGAAGACCCTCGACCCCGACGGCAATGCAGCAATGCCCGACAAGGCGCTTGGCGACGGCGAACGCGTCACCCGCTGGGTCAATATCGGCGGACAGCTCATCGCCGAGGCCGACATGCAGCAGCTCATCGCCGACATCGAAGAGGGACGCCTCGACAGCTGGCAGGCCATCCACGGCCGCTTCGATGCCCTATGGCAGGCCTACCCCGACGCCAAACGCCGCCATGCCTACCAGGTGCTGTGCCACCTGTCGCAGATGCGCAGTCTCGACGACAAGGAGTGGAACCGCTACCAGGCCGACTACCGTCGTATCCTCCAGTTCATCGCCGACCAGAAAGTGCTCACCCGCAAAAAGGACGACACCAACGAGTTTCGCCACATGACCTACTGGAACGACGCTGAAATGCACGCCGTCCTCGACTGAGGGACAGCGCCAAGCATATATAAAAAACGGCTGGATGGGTGTGCCATCCAGCCGTTTTTTATTTATGTTCACTCTCTTAGTGAGAGGAAATCAATCGACTATCGAGAGGAAATCAATCAACTGTTCTCAACGGACAGGCGCAGCAGGTCTTGGCCGATGTCGTGGCGGTAGTAGCGTCCTTTCCATTGGATGGTTTCGGCGGCCTGAATGCTCTTGAGCAGTGCTTCGGGGAGCGAGTTGCAGAGCGAGGTGACACACAGCACGCGGCCGCCGTTGGTGACCAGCTGTCCTTTGTCGTTGGTCTTGGTGCCGGCGTGGAACACCTTGACGTCGCTCACTTTGTCAATGCCGCTGATGACGTCGCCTTTCTTGTAGCTCTCGGGGTAGCCGTGAGCGGTGAGCATCACGCATGCCGCCGTGCGTTCGTCGACATCGAGGGGCATCAGGTTGAGCACGCCTTTGGCGGTGGCTTCGAAGAGGCTCACGACGTCGGTCTTGATGCGCGGAAACACCGACTCCGTCTCGGGGTCGCCCATACGCACGTTGTATTCTATCACGTAGGGGTCGCGCTCGCCGTCGGCGTTGGTGACAGCCATCAGGCCGAGGAAGATGAAGCCTTTGTAGCTTATCTGTTCGCGCTGCAGTCCTTTGATGGTAGGCATCACGATGCGATGCTCCACTTTGTGCATGAAAGCCTTGTCGGCAAAGGGCACAGGGCTGATGGAGCCCATGCCGCCGGTGTTGAGTCCGGTGTCGCCTTCGCCGATGCGTTTGTAGTCTTTGGCGGAGGGCAGGATCTTGTAGTGCTTGCCGTCGGTGAGCACAAACACCGACAGCTCGATGCCGGAGAGGTACTCTTCGATGACCACGCTGCTCGAGGCGGCGCCGAACTTGCTGTCGACGAGCATCTGCTTGAGCTCTTGGCGTGCCTCTTCCAGGTTGTCGAGAATCAGCACACCTTTGCCTGCTGCCAGTCCGTCGGCCTTGAGAACGTAGGGAGCCTTCAGCGTGGCGAGATACTCCAGGCCGTCGTTGAGGGTGTCGGCGGTGAAGGTGCGGTAGTCGGCGGTGGGAATGTTATGGCGTCTCATGAATTGCTTGGCAAAGTCTTTGCTGCCTTCCAGCTGGGCGCCTTGAGCCGAGGGGCCTATCATCATGATATCCTTCAGGATGGGGTCTTTGGCAAAATAGTCGGCGATGCCAGCCACCAAGGGAGCCTCGGGGCCTACCACAACCATGCGTATGTCGCGGTTTTTCACCAGCTTGGCGATGGCGGGAAAGTCGTCGACTTTGATTTCGACATTGGTTCCACAGGATGCCGTTCCGGCATTGCCGGGGGCGATATAGAGGTTGTCGCAACGTTCGCTTTCGGCGATTTTGGTTGCTATGGCGTGTTCGCGTCCGCCCGAACCGATAAGAAGGATATTCATAGTCTGTGATGTTTTTTCGATGTCAAGGAATGTTTTTTCAAAAATCCACTGTTGCCTGATTGCTTGTATCGACTGTGGTTCAGTCAAATAACGGTGTTATGGCTCTTTGAATGTTGCTTCAAATTTACATAAAAATTTTGTTTTACGATGTCGACAGGAAAAAATGTCGTTGCCGAGGTGCCGCGGGGCCCGTGTCGGTTACCGTTCAATCCTGAGGTATCCGTCGATGTTGCGGGCTTTGACGCCAAAAGCCGTGGCGATGCGTTCGCTGCTGAGGGCTTCGGCGGTGGAGCCCTGAAAGAGCAGGCTGCGGTCGTGGAGCAGCAGTGCGTCGGGGCAGTAGTGCAGCGCCAGGTTGAGGTCGTGGACCACGATGAGGATGGTCTTGCCTTCGCGCTGGTTGATGTCCTGTAGCAGTTCCATGATTTCGAACTGGTGGGCGATGTCGAGGTTGGAGGTGGGTTCGTCGAGCAGCAGTATGGGAGTCTGCTGAGCCAGTGCGCGTGCTATCATGACGCGTTGCAGCTCGCCGCCGCTCATCTGGCTTGGCAGCGCCATGCGCAGATGCCAGGTGTTGGTGAGTTTCATACACTGTTCCACGATAGACCAGTCTTCCTGCGATTCGTTCTGAAGCCGTCGTTGGTAGGGGTTGCGTCCCATCAGTACGGTCTCGAAGGCGCTGAATTCTATGTCGGTCTGAGGATGTTGCTGCACCATGGCGATGCGCTGTGCCAGCTGTCGGGGATTGTAGCTGGCCGTGGGGCGACCCTCGATGTTGACGGTGCCCGACTGGGGAGTCAGCAGTCCGGCGATGCAGCGCAGCAGGGTGGTCTTGCCGCATCCGTTGGCGCCCAGGATGGCATGGAAAGTGCCTGTCTCTACCTGGAAGGAGAGGTTGTGGAGTATTTCCTTTTTGCCATAGCTGTAGGTGAGGTTGCGGACTTCTATCATGGTGTCAGATTCTTCGTTTTGATTTGTAGAGCAGGTAGATGAACATGGGGGCGCCCACCAGCGAGGTGATGCTGCCCACGGGCAGTTCGTTGGGCGGTATGAGGGTGCGTGCCAGTGTGTCGCACAGCAGCAGGAAGAGCGCGCCGATGAAGATGGAGTAGGGGATGATGCGCCTGTTGTCGGCGCCGCACACCAAGCGCACGCAGTGGGGCACCACCAGACCCACGAAGCCTATCACGCCGCAGGTGGATACCGAGAAGGCCACCATCAGCGTGGTGATGAACAGCAGGCGTCGGCGCACCTTCTCCACTTCGACGCCCAGGCTCTGCGCCGTCTCGCTGCCGGCGAGCAGCAGGTTGAGGTCTTTGCTGTAGAAAATCACCACGAAGAGGCCTATGACGGCTATGGGGATCAGCAGCCACACGTCGAACCACGACGCCGAGGCGAAGCTGCCCATGGTCCAGAAGATGATGCTTTCCATCTTGTCTTGCCGCATGGCCATCATCAGCGAGATGACGGCGCTGATGAGGAATGTCAGGCATACGCCGGTGAGCAGCAGGGTGGTGGTATGCATGCGGTTGCCCATGGAGGCGACACGGAAGATAAGCAGTATGGTGAGCAGTGCCGTGAATAGCGCCATGCCGCCGACGCCCCACAGATGGGCTTCCCAGCCCAGCAGGATGGCGATGGCAGCGCCCAAGGAGGCTCCCGACGAGATGCCCAGCACGTAGGGGTCGGTCAGGGGGTTGCGGAACACCGACTGGTATACGCCGCCGCATACTGAGAGCATGGCGCCTACCAGCACGCTGAGGATGATGCGCGGCAAGCGGAGGTTCCAGAAGATGGGTGACTGCAGCAGCTCCTGACGGTCGAAGCGCACCACGCCGACTCCGGAGCATAGCACCATGGCTGCCACAAGCAGCAGCAGGAGTGCCGCCGAGACAATCCATATATTGATTCTTTTTTTCATGAGGCTGTCGGTTTAGAATAGAGTTTGCCCTGCCAGCTGTCGCGGCGTTCCAGTTCTTGTTCCACCAAAACGGGGATTTCCTCGTTGCGTATCAGGCGGCCGTCGGGGCGTCGCCAGCTGCGTTGCGGACAGGCTTGGTAGCGGGGTGGCACCTCGCCGGCGAAGCGTTCCATCATCAGGTCCGGACGCAGACGCTCCAGGAAGTCGCACACCAGCATCAGGTAGTCGTGCAGTTCGAACTGCACGATTTCCATACCCGGCGCCACGGGATGGCTGCCGCCATATTGCTGTTCCATCGGCGACCCTTTGAGTATCTGTAGCTGATGCAGCTTGAGGCTGTCGACGGGCATGGCGCTGATCATGTCGGCTTCGGCGAGCATCATGTCGCGGCTTTCGCCCGGCAGCCCCAGGATGAGGTGTGCGCCGCAGGCTATGCCGCGTTCGGCCGTCATAGCTATGGCACGTTGGGTACAGGCGAAGTCGTGTCCCCGGTTGATTTTCAGCAGGGTGGCGTCGTAGCAGCTCTCCACGCCGTATTCCACCGCCACGTAGTGGTCTTTGGCCAGCGAGGCAATATAGTCCAGCACTTGAGGGTCGACGCAGTCGGGACGCGTGCCGATGATGAGGCCGTCGACTTTGTCGTGGCGCAGCGCCTCGCCGTAGCGTTGCCGCAGCACCTCCAGGGGCGCATAGGTGTTGGAATAGGCTTGGAAGTAGGCCAGGTAGCGTCCTGCCTTGCGGTAGCGGTGTTCGTGGAATTCGATGCCCTCGTCCAGCTGTTGGGTGATGCTTTTCAGAGGCGTACAGTAGGAAGGGTTGAAGGCTGCGTTGACGCAAAAGGTGCATCCGCCCTTTTCGCGCTGTGAGCTGCTGCGGTTGGGGCAGCCGAAGCCGGCGTCTATCGAGAGTTTCTGCATCCGTTGTCCATAGGTGCGTTTGAAATAGTCGGCGTAGGCGTTGTAGCGTTTCAGACCCATTCCTGTTGTCGTTAGTGTGTTGTCATGCCGTCAGGCGTCCGCCCAGTATGTCGGCCAGATGGCAGCAGCGTATGGGCAGACCGGCTTTGTCGATATATGATTTGAGGTGTATGAGGCAGCTCATTTCGGTCGATACGATGTATTCGGCGCCGGCGGCCATGGCGTTGGCCACCTTGCGTTTGGCCAGGCTGTCGGACACCGGGGTGAAGAAGTTGGCAAACTGGCTGCCGTAGCCGCAGCACACCTCCTGTTGTTCCATCTCCACCAGTTGCAGTCCTTCGACAGCCTGCAGCAGCTGGCGGGGTTCGTCGACCAGGCCTTTGCGGTCGGGATGTGCGGTGCAGACATAGTCGCGCAGGGTGGTGCAGTGGTCCATGAAGGTCACGCGATGGGGGAAAGCGACACCCTGTGGCTGATAGTGTACCACGTTGACCAGAAAGTCGCTCAGGTCGTAGGTCTTATCCAGAAACTGGCGGTAGTTGTTGTGGAGGGTGGTGTTGTGGAACAGGCGTCCGAAATGGACTTTCATATAGGTGACACATCCGCTTCCGCACGAGACGACGCTGCTGCATTCGTCGTAGAGTTCTATCATTTTTTCGCCAAGCATCTTGGCACCGTCGCGGTCGCCTTGGTGATACAGGTCTTTGCCGCAGCAGGTCACCCCTTCGGGGTAGTAGCATTCGTAGCCCAAGTCCTCTAACAGTTTCACCATTGCCATGCCCGTCTCGGCGGCAAACTGGTCTATGCAGCAGGGTATGAAGATTCCCACAGTATTCTTGTTTGCGAACATATTGTCACTTTTTTCGTTGGTCAGAAAATCAGTGCAAAATTACACAATTATTTTGATATGACGCACGGAAATCTTCGTTCTGTTGCAAAGGGCTGATGTTCTATGCTTTTGGTAAGCGTAGAGATGGCGTGCGCTCCGCCGAGGTCTTCGTGCACCCGTCGTCATTCACTTTCTGCTGCCTCGAAAGAAGCCTTTCCTGATGCAAAATGCAGTTTTTTAGGCGAAAAACCTAAAAAAGTTGTATTTTTGCATATTTGTATCATTGATTTAATACGACACTAATATATTCTATGGAATTTAAACTCAACACAATAGAAGAAGCTATCGCTGATTTCAAAGAAGGCAAATTTGTCATTGTTGTCGACGATGAGGACCGCGAAAACGAAGGAGATTTCATTATAGCCGCCGAGAAAATCACGCCGGAAAAAGTGAATTTTATGCTCAAGAACGGTCGTGGTGTACTTTGCGCTCCCGTCACCGAGAGCCGCTGCCATGAACTCAACCTCGACATGCAGGTCCACGACAATACGTCGCTGCTGGGCACCCCCTTCACGGTGACCGTCGACCTGCTGGGCAACGGATGCACCACCGGCGTCAGCATGCACGACCGTGCCATGACCATCAAGGCCTTGGCCGACGACAACACCACGGCCAACGATCTGGGTCGCCCGGGCCATATCAACCCCCTTCGCGCCCGCAATGGCGGTGTGCTGGTTCGTGCCGGCCACACCGAGGCTGCCGTCGACCTGGCGCGCCTCGCCGGCCTCAAGCCCGTCGGCGCCCTCATCGAAATCATCAACGACGACGGCACCATGGCCCGTATGCCTCAACTGCAGGAAGTGGCCAGGAAATTCGACCTCAAGATTATCACCATCAAGGACCTGATCTCTTACCGTATCGCCCACGAGACCCTGATACGCAAAGAGGAAGAGGTGTTCCTGCCCACCGAGTGGGGCAACTTCAAGCTCATTGCCTACACCCAGCTCGACAATGGTGCCACCCACCTGGCCCTCAAGAAGGGAGAATGGAACGATGACGAACCCCTTCTGGTCCGCGTCCATTCCAGCTGCGCCACTGGCGACATTTTCGGTTCCTGCAAGTGCGACTGCGGTCATCAGCTGCACCGCGCCATGGAGATGATCGAGAAAGAAGGCAAAGGCCTGATACTCTACATGAGCCAGGAAGGCCGCGGCATCGGTCTGGTCAACAAACTCAAGGCCTACCACCTGCAGGAGCAGGGTTTCGACACTGTCGACGCCAACCTCAAACTGGGTTTCAAAGCCGACGAGCGTGACTATGGCATCGGCGCCCAGATGCTCCGCGACCTCGGTGTCAAGAAGCTGCGCTTGCTGACCAACAACCCCGTCAAGCGTAAAGGCCTCGAAGGCTATGGCATTGAAATCGTCGAGACACTCCCAATTGTCATCGAGCCCAACAAGTATAACGAAAAGTACTTGAAAACAAAGCAAGAACGCATGGGACATATCCTGAACATTAAATAATGTTATTTTCAATTCATTAACATCCGTCAGTTGAATAATTACTGAAAATTTGTTTTCAATCACAAAAAAAGTTCGTAACTTTGCACCGCAAAATACGTTAAATAATCTAAAAAAATACAAGAAGCCTGCAACCTCGGTTTTGGGCGTATTGTGAAATTGAAAACCTCTGAAAAACAAACTATCATGTTCGACTACGAGACAACGCTCAGCAGCATAGACTACAAAGTGAGGCAGCTAGTTGACGAGAACAAGCGGCTCAAGGAAACGGCGTTGTCTCTGACCGAGAAGAACGAAGAATTAACGGATGTCATAAACGATCAAAAAAAAATAATAGAGCAACTAAAAGAAGAAAATCAGATAACTAAACTAAGGAATACGCTTGTAGAAAAGGGCGATTCAGCAGAAATAAAACTCAAGATCAACCAGTTGATTCGAAATATCGATAAAAGTCTGTCATTACTGAAAGAGGTGGAATAACCTGATGGAAAACGTGTCAGTTACAGTGAAAATCTTAGAGCGGGAATACCGTCTCTCCATAGCCGCCAACGAGGAAAGCTATCTGCGCAACGCAGCAGCCTACATTGACGCCCAGGCGCGATTGTTCAAAAAACAGTTTGCCAATCGCGACAATCAGGATCTCTTGGCGATGGTGGCCATCTCGCAGGTGACAGAATTGGTGAAGATTCAGGACAGTATCAAATTCAAAGACACGAATCTGATAGAGAAACTGAAAGAGATCGACTCTCTTCTGGAGCATAACCTGCACCCGACCCGAAACAGTTTGTAAACTCAACACCATTTACAAACCGAGTCTGCTC
>CAMNKG010000071.1 GCA_946542135.1 uncultured Bacteroidales bacterium | reverse complement strand
TCCTGCGGCAGATTGGGCAGGTTGCGCGAACGGGCACCGGTGGCGATAATGATATGGGGAGCCGTAAAGAGCGTGACGTTACCGTCGGCGGCGGTCACTTCAACCTGATGGTCAGGCATGACGCGGGCGCTGCCCATAATGACATCGACATTGTTTTTCTTGAGGAGGAACTGCACCCCCTTGCTCATCGTTTCGGCGACGCCGCGCGAACGCTGCACCATGGCCTGCAGGTCGGCTTCGGCAGGCTGGGCGTTGACACCGTAGGCGGCGGCATGGTTCACATAGTTATACACTTGAGCGCTTTTCAGCAACGCCTTGGTGGGGATGCAACCCCAATTAAGGCAGATGCCACCCAAATTCTCGCGTTCCACAACGGCAGTTTTCAGCCCCATCTGGGCTCCTTTTACGGCAGCCACATAGCCTCCGGGGCCGCTACCTATAACGATGAGATCGTAATTCATGATATATTTTTGTTTTTATATTTATAATTGTTATTACTATTTATTAATTGTGTTTAATCACAACCACTTGCGGGATTTGCTCGCACAATGGGTCAAAGTGCAAAAATACGTAATTGCCACCGTTCCACCAAATTTATTTTGCCATTCCACAGTTTTGGCTTATTTTTGTAACTTGTAAACAAAACAGGAATAAATGCGCAAAAAATTATCATACAGCATAATAGCACTTCTCCTACTGAGCGGCGCACCCCTGCGGTCGCAGAACATTCGCTTCACGCATCTGTGGAATCACACCAACATAAGTTTCGACCTCAACCAGCTATACAATTACAATCTATATGAGCAGAACCGTTGGGGCGGTGGCTTCAACCTGACCACCCCGCTGCACTACGACAGCCGCTATGGCATTGATTTCCAAAACCTGCTCTCGGCCACCATCTACGGCGCTTACGGCACCGGCGACCACGCCTGGAAATACGGCGGCGGAGCGGAGTTGCGCTTCCCGCGTTCCCTTATCCGTAGCGTCGGCGTCAACTACCGCCACGACCTCGACATGGCCGGACGCCACAGCTTCGACAGCTACAACATCCTCAACACCACCGACAACAGCACCTATTTCTCGTCGCGCTACAGCATGGTTGACCGCCTTACGGCCGGCCTCACCGTCAAACTGCCCGGCAAGAACTACCTGACAGCCGAATACCGCCACTCCGGTGAGCGCCTGCTCTTCAACGCCACCAACCTCATGTACCCCGCCATCTACGACGCCGACGCCCTTGCCAAAAGCTACTACGACGAGGCGCACCTGCGGCTCGACTACGGCGACCACTGGCGCTTCGACCTGCTGGCAGGACACGGCAAATACAACGACTGCGGCCCTTTTGGCGGCATCACGAAAGAAGGCAATTTCTGGCGTCTCATGGCACAATACCAGGTCGCCAAAACATTCTCCGGCAATAAAGGTTCTGTAAACTTTTTCGCCCAAGGCGGCACCACTGGCGGCGCCAACACGCCGCTGTCGCGTCGCTTCGACCTCAGCGGCACCGGCAGCTCGTTCTATTATTTCAACAACACCCTCCTCACCGTCAGACCCAACACCTTCATGGCCGATGCCTTCCTGTTCTGTTCCTTCTCCTACACCATGGCCAAACCGCTGTGGAACCTCAACATCTCCCACCCTACCCCGTTCGTCCAGCTGAATGCCATTTGGGGCACCCTTTATGGCGACCATGTTGTCGACGGTTCGGGTATCTATGAACTGATGAGCGGCAATGCCATTGCCAGCAATGAGTTCGCTTCATACAACGGGCTACCCTCGGTCTTCATGCTAACCGCACCCAGCCAGGGGCTGCTGGAACCCGTGGTGGGCCTCGACAAACTGCTGCGCTGGGGGGTTCTCGACCTGGGCGTGGCGGCAGCCTACCAGCTCACGCCGAAAAACGCACCCTACCATCTGGACAATTTTTTGGACAAGTTCTCCGTTATGTGTATTGCTAAGTTGGTACTTGACCTGAGCAAATACACAACAAATTAAAATACAACACTCTACGGATAATCTCAAATTACTCAACACGACACCATCATCCTTCAAAACCATAAATCTTTGATTTGTAATCATGAAAAAAACAACATTTGTAGTAACAATTCTGATAGCCCTATTCTTTGTGGCGCCCAATAGCGTCAAAGCGCAGAACAGCTACGACATCACCTTCAAATCCGGTGCCCTCACCGATGCCCAATACTATATCGGACAACATTTCCGCGACACTTTTGTCATCATAGATTCCGCCGTGGCAAAAAACGGCACCGCACGTTTTGCACGCACCAAAAAAACGCTGCCCCGCGGCGTCTACACCCTGATAGACCCGACGAAGAAAAAGAAAATGTTTGATTTCATGGTCGACGACAGCCGCAACTTCACCATCACCTTCGACGGCACCTACAGCAACAAGGGGATGACCGTCAAAGGGTCGCAGGCCAACACGCAGATGTACAACTACATGACCAAGCACGACTGGGCCAACGAGAGAGCCAAAGAAATACGCGAGCGCCTCAAAGTGGAGAGCACCAAGGAAGCCGCCCAGAAAGACATGGATGCCCTAAGCGAAGAGATGAAGAACTTCGAAAACGACTTTTTCGCCAAGAACAGCAAACTGCTTTTCACCCAACTTGTCGAGATGTTCTCCAACATCGACGTGCCCGAAGCGCTGCCTGCCGGCGCCACCACTACCGACCTCCGCGAATGGCAAGTCCAGTATTTCCGCAGCCATTACTGGGATAAAGTCGACCTGAAAGACCATTCGCTCATCTATACACCCCAGCTGTTCGACAAGATGAACTATTACTTCTTCGGTGTTCTCTACCATCAGGAGGCCGACACCATCACTTACTACGCCCACAAAGTGCTGGACCGCGTTGCCGACGACAGCACCATGCTGCGCTATTTCCTCGACTTCATCCTTCCACGCTATGAGCGCAGCACCAAGAACATCGGATGGGACCAAGTGTTTGTCAACCTGACGCGCGACTATTATCTCAGCGGCAAATGTCCATGGGCCACCGAAGCAGACCTCTATAGCCGCGGCCTTACCGTCGACTTCCTCAGTCAGTCGCTGATCGGCGCCATGGGTCAAGAGCTCATCATGGCCGACACCAACCAGTCGCAGAACCCCGCCGACTGGATCTCGTCGCACGCGCTGCCCCAAAAATACGTCATGCTCTGGTTCTGGGACCCCGACTGCAACCATTGCCGCAAACAGACCGCCGAGCTGAAGGTGCTCTACGACTCACTCTCGCAGGCCGGCAACAAGGTGTTTGAAGTATACGCCGTTGGCTATGAGAGCGATGTGAACAAATGGAAGAAATACGTCCGCGACCACAAGCTGCCTTTTATCAACGTCGGCGGCGCCAACGTCAACATCGACTATCAGGAGGCATACAACGTGCATGGAGCCCCCACCATGATACTGCTCAACGCCGACCGTCAAATCATCATGAACAAAACCATCGCCACCAACATGGTGCTTCCTTTCCTTCGCCAATACGAAGAGAAGCATCCTGAACAGGCCAACCGCGGTCCGTCGCGCTGGCAGATGGAAGGCATACGTCGCGCCAAGACGCACTAAACAACCCGATAATTATTTAACAATCCATAAAAACATCAAAACCATGAGAAAAAACATTGTAGCAGGAAACTGGAAAATGAATAAAACCTTTGACGAGGCCGACGAACTTATCAGCCAGCTTGTCGACCTGCTCGAAGAACACAACCTTGGAGAGAACACCTACATGATTCTCTGCCCCCCATTCCCCTACCTTGAGATGTGTACCGACTACAGCAACGACTCGTACTTCTCGGTTGGTGCCCAGAACGTCAACGACAACGACAAGGGAGCCTATACCGGCGAAGTCAGCGCTGCCATGCTGGCCTCTATGGAGGTGGACTACTGCATCGTAGGCCATTCCGAACGCCGCGCCTATTATGGCGAGACCGACGCCATCGTGGCCCGCAAAGTCGACCAGCTGCTCAAACACGATATCAAACCCATCGTATGCTGCGGCGAAGTGCTCGAAGAGCGTGAAGCCGGCAAGCAGTTCGAGGTGGTGAAACGTCAGATCACCGACGGCCTCTTCCATCTTGACGCCGAGGCCTTCGGCCATATCATCATCGCCTACGAACCCGTATGGGCCATCGGCACGGGCAAGACAGCTACGCCGCAGCAGGCACAGGAAATCCATGCCTTCATCCGAGGCCTCATCGCCGAGAAATACGGCAAAGAGGTGGCCGACAACACCAGCATCCTGTATGGCGGTAGTTGCAAGCCCTCCAACGCCAAAGAGCTGTTCGCCAACCCCGACGTCGACGGCGGCCTCATCGGCGGCGCCTCGCTCCAGGCTGAGGACTTCCTCAACATTGCCCTGGCATTCTAACCACCCTGCCGCATTGCAGAGCCAGACGGACAGCGTAGCCACCACCCGCCTTGCTACAAGGCACGACACGACAGCCGTCAAGCTCTGCAATGCGCTTGTATTATCAGCATAGGCAAAAACACAAGACACCTTAACAACGACCATCGCCATGACAAACCCAGACATCGAAAACGCCGAAGTCATCGAAGAAACCACCAACGGCAGCACAAAGCAAAGCGACACCACCGCACAGCAGACGGGAGCCTATCTCGACGGCTGGCGGCAGAACACCAAGGCCCTTTGGAACGGGGCCATCTTCACGGCCATCCTCATCATGCTATGCGCCATCCTGGTCTTTTTCTTCCCCAAAGAAGGCATACCGCAGAATATCGGACTCGGAACCCTGCTGGTCTATTTCCTCATTCTCACATTCACTGCGTTAGGCTCCATCAACACCTACCAGAAAGGACTCACACAATTCGCGTCCCTCTTTGGCAAAGACGGCAGCCGAGCCATCGACATCATCCGTTGGGGATTCATGTTTGCCATGATGGGTGTCCTGTTCCACATCTTTATCTTCTACCTTCCCTTCACCTCGCCAGAAAGTCGTCACAACACCTCTACCTTACTGATTGGCAACAGCATACTGATTCTATCGACGGTAACCACCATGATAGGATTCCTGATGCTGGCCACCGCCAACGGATGTCCTGACGCGGCCCGCAAAGGCAGCCTCCGCATGCTTCTTGTGCCCCTGCTGCTGCTGGGGGGCGCCTTTCTGGCACCCTTCGCCATCGCCGGCACCGCCGCCATCCGCATTCTTGAACTGATTGTATTGCTTGGCGGAACGGTACTGTTCCTTGCCTCATGGCACAAAATCATCACCATCAACCCACTGAAGGCCTGACATCATCCTCAACCGACAAACCCAAGGCAACATTGCAATTCGAAAAACTGATAGCCAGCCGTTTCCTGCAGCGCGACAAGAGCAACTTCTCGCGTCCGTTGGTCAACATCGCCGCCTACACCATCGCCCTCGGCGTGGTGGTGATGATTATGGCTGTAAGCATTCTGCGCGGGTTCCAGCAACAGATCACCGACAAGGTGGTGGGCTTCGGCTCCCACATCACGCTGCGCAGCTATGGCTTCGTCAACGAATACGAAGAGATGCCCGTTAGCCTTTCTGACGAGGAACAGCAGGCCATCGTCGGGCTGCCCTCCGTCAAGCACCTTCAAGCCTACGCCCTGAAGGGTGGCATGCTCAAAACCGCCGAGCAGATACAAGGCATCATCTTCAAAGGTGTAGACCGCCACTACGACAGCACCTTCTTTGCGCAACATCTGGTCCGCGGCCGTCTGTTCCGCACCCCCGACAGTGTGGCCTCTAACGAAATCATCATCTCGCAGCGTATGGCCAACCTGCTGCATCTCGACACCGGCATGAAGGCGCGCACCTATTTCTGGCTGGGCGACAACTATCGTGCCCGTGCTTTCCAGATTGTGGGGCTCTACAACACAGACCTCAGCGAATTCGACGAGCATTACATCATCGGCGATCTGCGCCAGGTACAGCGCCTCAACGGATGGGATTCCACGCTGGTGGCAGGCTACGAAGTGACGCTCCACGACTTCGACCGCTTGGAGCAGGGCCTTGACGACATCAAAGGCGCCACATCACCCGAAATAGCCATCACCTCGATCCGCGAAGAGCAACCCTCTATGTTCGCATGGCTCGACCTGCTCAATTCCAACATCGTGCTGATTCTCGTCATCATGTCGTTGGTGTGTGCCGCCTCAGTGGTTTCGGCACTGCTGATTATGATTTTTGAGAAGACCTCCATGATCGGGCTCCTCAAGACGCTGGGCAGCACCAATGGCTCCATACGCCGCATCTTCATGCGCAAAGCCACCGCAATAGTGGGACGCGGTGTGGTTGTTGGCAACGTCATCGCCTTGGCGCTCTGCCTTGTGCAGCAGTACTTCCATGTCGTCAAACTCGACACCGAAAGCTACTCCATGAGTTTCGTGCCTGTCGACATCAATATCCTCTATTTCGTCATCATCAGTGCCGCCACCCTGCTGCTCTGCTTCCTGGCGCTGCTGGTGCCCTCCACCTACATTGCCCATATCGACCCCGCCAAGACCATACGAGTGGAATAGAAAGGAAACACGAACCATGAAAGACGCCAAGTTCAAGAAACCCCGCAAAGGCAAATGGATTATCCTGGCCATCACCGTTGCACTCGGATTTGCAGCGCTATGGCTCATCTATGCCTTTGCCCAGCAAATACGCAATTCGGAGCAGGACAAAGTGCGTCTGTGGGCCAGCGCCATCAGCCAGAAAGCGCAACTCATGTCATCGACCGAGAGGTTCTTCAACGAAGTTGATATCGACGAGCGACGTAAAGTAAAGCTTTATATCGACGTGCTGGAGTCGTTCAATAAGAAAGACTTAGGCTCCGATGCCGAATTCTATCTTTCTTACGTGTCCTATATCGTCGACAGCAGCCGCACACCGTTCATGATCATCGACCGTGACTCGCTCATCACCTCGTGCGGCAATATCAAAAGCACGCCACGCGAGGATGGCCAGCTGATAGGCACCAAGGTGACACCCGAGCTGCTCTACCTTTTCAGCAACAACCCGCCGTTCCACTACAACGTCTGGGGCATCCCGCTCACCTTGCTCTACAAAGAGTCGCAGATCTACACCGACATGCGCTTCATCCTCGACAACCTCAACGAGTCGTTCCTCTCAGAGGTCACCAACAACAGCGTCTTTGTTCCGGTGATTGTGGTCGACAGCCTGAAAAAGAACGTCATAAGCTACGGCAACATCAATCCTGTAGAGTTCGACAACCCCAGCAAGTTAGAGAAAAAGCTCAAGGCGATGCAGGGCGAGAACGACCCCATCATGCTGCGCCTTGCCAACCACCATCTGGCCTACGTCTTCTACGAACGCACACCGTTGCTCAAGCTGTTGCGTTTCCTTCCACTGGTTTATCTCTTTTTGGGCATGATCCTTGTCATCGTCTCCTACAACCTCTTCCGCACAGCCCGCAGCAATGAAGAAAACCGCGTGTGGATAGGCATGGCCAAAGAGACGGCGCACCAGCTGGGCACCCCCATCTCGTCGCTCTCGGGATGGGCCGACTACCTGAAAGGGAAGCCTCTCGAAGAGCCTTATCTCAGCGAGATACGCAAAGACATCGACCGTCTCGACACCATAGCCCGTCGCTTCTCCAAAATAGGAAGCATTCCGGAGCTCAAAGACGAGGACATCTGCGAAGTTATCCAACACACCATCAGCTACATGGAGAAACGCAGCCCCCGCAAAGTCAATTTTGTCACCAACCTGCCCGAAAGCCCTGTCATCGTGCCAATAAACCGCTACCTTTTTGAATGGGTAATCGAAAACCTCTGCAAAAATGCCATCGACGCCATGGAAGGGAAAGGCACGTTCACCACGCTGCTTTCCATCGAAGGCTCCCATATCCACATAGACCTCTGCGACACCGGCAAGGGCATCCCCACGTCGCAACAGAAATACATCTTCGAGTCGGGCTTTTCCACAAAACAGCGCGGGTGGGGCCTCGGCCTTTCGCTGGCACGACGCATCATCAAAGAATACCACAAAGGCAAGATATACCTTAAATACTCCATCCCCGGACAAGGTTCGGTGTTCCGCATCACGCTTCACAAAAGCAGCTCCCCATCCGCCTCGTCCAACAGCGATGCCAACAACAGTTAACGACAGATAATAACCATTCTACAATCCTTATAGAATCCGAAAAGAAATGAAAAGAATTCTCGTTACCGGCGGTGCCGGATATATCGGTTCCCACACCATCGTGGAGCTGCAGAAAAACAACTACGAAGTCGTTGTAGTCGACAACCTCGACAATTCTTCGCCCATAGCCTTGCAACGAGTGCAACAGATAACAGGCAAGCCTGTAGCGTTCTATCAAGTGGATATCCGCGACCGTCAAGGTCTTAACAAGGTGCTCGACGAACACCCCTGCGATGCCTGCATCCATTTTGCAGGTCTGAAGGCCGTAGGCGAATCGGTGGAGAAGCCATGGGAATATTATGAGAACAATATCGGCGGAACGCTGGTGCTCCTCGACGTGCTGCGCCAGCACCACTGCAAGAACATCATCTTCAGCTCGTCGGCGACAGTGTATGGCGACCCCGTGGAGATACCTATCACCGAATCCTGCCCCAAAGGACAGTGCACCAACCCCTATGGCTGGACCAAAAGCATGCTGGAACAGGTGATGATGGACATGCAGCGTGCCGACAAGGAATGGAACATCGTCCTGCTGCGCTACTTCAACCCCATCGGTGCCCACCCCAGCGGCACCATTGGCGAAAACCCCAACGGCATACCCAACAACCTGATGCCTTACGTCACCCAGGTGGCCATCGGCAAACGTCCTGAGCTCGGCGTGTTTGGCAACGACTACGACACCCCCGACGGCACGGGCGTGCGCGACTATATCC
>CAMNKG010000070.1 GCA_946542135.1 uncultured Bacteroidales bacterium | reverse complement strand
CTTATGGCCATGCTCATTATCATCCTCTTTTTCACCTCCTCCGGCTACAAGCTGGCCCATGCCATAATCGGTTCAGAAGCCATCAAGCTATTCCCCGCCTACCTGAACGGAGGCTCCTTCACCGACGGCAAATGGATACTGATCATCATCGGATTCCTCTCCGGAACCGCCTCCGACATGATAGCCGCATTCGACAACAGCAAACGCGAGGGGATGGCCAACGCAGGCCTCGTGATGGGCAATATCGGCGCCACCCTGTGCCTCATATTCCTCATTTTGGCCATCTTCGCCAAACAGATAACGGAAGGCATGGTGCAATCCTATTTTGGCTAAACATACACTCTATCCACTAACTTTATCATTCTATGGACGACAGCAAGATAAACGAATTCAAAGAGCTGCAACCCGGGACGGGGCTGTGCGGCGGCAAATACATCATAGAAAAGAAGATAGGTGAAGGCGGCTTCGGCATCACCTACAAGGCCATGCAGAGCGGGCTGGAGCGGTTGGTATGCATCAAGGAATACTTCCCCGCCGGCTACTGTGTGCGCGACACCTATGCCCGCACCATCCACAACCAAGGCATGGACGACAGCAAATTCGAGAAATACCGTCAGGCCTTCGTCAAAGAAGCCCGCACCCTGGCCGCGCTGCATCATCCCAACATTGTGGAAGTCATAGACATCTTCGACGAGAACAACACCTCCTACATGGTGATGCCCTTCATAGAGGGGCGCTCGTTGCAGTCCATCGTGGAGCAGAACGGCCCCCTCACCTACCCCGAGGCCGTCAACTACATGGCCCAGATAGCCGATGCCGTGGGCTACATCCACGAGCACCACATACTGCATCGCGACATCAAGCCCGACAATGTCATGGTCACCGCCGAATACCGAGCCATCCTCATCGACTTCGGGTCGGCGCGCGAGTTTGAGAACGACAAGACCCAGGCGCAGACCTCCATGCTCACCCATGGCTATGCGCCCACAGAGCAGTATACCAACAACAGCCGCAAAGGGTCGTACACCGACATCTACGCCATAGGCGCTACCCTCTACTATATCCTGACCGGCAAAGTGCCCATGGAAGCCGCCGCCCGCATCACCGAGCACATGCCCGAGCCCAAAGAGCTGAACCCCAGCCTTCCCGACGAGGCCAACCGGACCATCATGAAGGCCATGCAGCTGAAGTCGCAGGACCGCCACCAGACGGTGCAGGAATTTATGGACGACCTGCGCAACATCAAACCCTCGCAACAAGTGGACAGCGACCTGAGCGAGCCGCCGAGCCCGCAGGACGAGCAGCAAGGGAACAACGGGAGCGACAAGAGCGACAAGAAAGAGACAGCCGCCCAACCGGAACGCACGAAGGCAGCTGGCGATGCCGGCAAAGCCCCCCGCAGCAAAGGGTTGCTATGGGGCATCGTCGGCGGCGTTGTGGTGGTAGGAGCCGTCGTGGCATACCTGTTGCTTTCCGGCGGAGGCGCGTCGGCAGCCAAGAGCAACCAAGACCGCTACAAATCCTTTGTTTCGCAATGCAACCGCCTTATTGCCAACGGTAACGCCAGCGAATACCAGAGCCTGATCGACGCCAAAAAGCTGTTGGACAGCGTGAGGGCCCTTGAGATGGCCTACTCAGCCGAGATGCCCGAGGTATACAACCGCGTAGGCGACCTGGAGGGCGCCCTGCTGCCCAAGCTCGTCGATGCCGCCGCTGAATGGGAGCGGCAAGGCGACCAGCTCATCCAAGACCTTGAAGACTATGTAGGTGCGGCCGAAGCCTACAGACTGTCGAACACCCTGAAGTCCGACATCAATATAGAGAACAAATACAAGCAAGCCCTGAAGATGGCTGCAGGAAACCAGTAAAACCCCAAGAACATGAAGCGATATCTCATCCTCATGCTATGTCTGACCCTCACGATAGGGGCAGCCAACGCACAGAAGAAATACAGCGATGTGAAAGCCGAGGGCAAAGCGCTCTTCGACAAGAAAGACTATGCTGGCGCCTTGAAGCGATTCGAATATGCCAAATACAAATCGATAGACCGCAAAGACCACATCATAGACCCCGAATTGAAGCGCATGATGACGGTGTGTCAGACCAAGGTGAGCCGCAAGAAAACAACGGGGGGGGCTACCCCCACGCGCACGACGACAAGCAGCAATACCGTCAAGGAGCCCAAAGCCAAGATTGAGGACTTCAAGGTCTACAACGGCGAACACAACGGCGAATTGGGCGTGCGCATCAATTGCTCATTCTATGCCTACAACATGCAGGGAAGGTCGGGGCGTGTGAAATGCACCTTCTCGCTCAACAACAGAACCTTGGCCTACGACGATGGCAACCCCGAATATATGGACTATGTGGAATACAGGGAAGTCTGCGTTTCAGACATGTTCGATGTAGAGAGCAACGACGAATACAAGAGCGTCGAGTTGCACATACCCTATGCCGCCTTCCGCCTGGCAGAATTCTACGAGCAGGAATTCAAGGCCCATTTAGAGATCTATGACGACAATGCCTCGGAAGCCGAAGGCGACCCCCCGATGGCCAAATCCGACAAATGGTTCACCGCCATCCCCGTCTCGGTCTATGTGGACGACAGCAAGAACTCCAAAGAGATCGATGCCCCTGCCACAGGCGGCTACAGCAACCACACCGTGCGCACCGGCGGCGAGCCCTACTACTTCGATGGCCTTCCCGACTGGATACGCATCGAGAACCAGACCCCCACGTCGTTCAAGCTGCTGGTAGAGGAGAATTACAGCACCGAGATTCGCTCGTGCAACTTCAACGTACACGTCGGCAATGCCAACTCCGGATCCAACAAGGTGCGTTTCTTCATCAATCAGGCCGGCGGTAGCGGTGCCCAAGGAGCCGTGGCCACCATCACCAATGCCCGCAACATCACCCACAACATGGTGGGCGGCAACGGGGTCAAGTATATGCAAGTATGTCCCCGCATCACCGTCAATGGCATGCGCGGAGAGAAGATATACCTCTTCCTCTACTTCTACCAGGACGACAACGAGACGCCCCTGGTGGACAAGAATGGCGACCAGGTGCTAGCCTACGACATGGAAGTGGCGCCCTACGACAACTGCGACTGGACCGAATGGTGTATTCGCATAGCCAACAACGACTTCCTGCTGGCGCCCAATGCCACGTCGCAGCTCTCGTTCGACCTGGTGGTCAAGGATGACAACGGCAATGTGCTGGCGCGCGAAAACAACATCAGGGTGCAAGGCAAGAACTAAGATGGCCTATTTAATGAGCAGCCTGATATACAAGTTAAAAAAAAACAATCCAATAGAACAACAATCAACACAGATATGAGAATCATAAAAATCGGGAAAGACATCCACAACGACATTGTGATCAACGATAGTTTTGTATCCAAATTCCACTGCCAGATCATGCAAGACGACAATGGGCGATGCAGAATAGCCGACCTGGGATCCACCAACGGCACCTACGTCAACGGCATGCGCATATACGGCGAGAAGGAACTCAGCCCCTCCGACGTGGTGCGCGTAGGCAACTCCACGCCGCCGTGGCAGAACTACGTTGGCGGCGGCGGCAATGGTGGCGGCGGCAATGGTGGCGGCGGCAACAGCAATGGAGGTGTAGGCTTCGGCATCGCGGCATTGAGTTGCGGTGTCGCAGGTCTTATTTTTTTCGCCATCATTTTTGGCCCTGTAGCCATCATCTTTGGCGGTATCTCCATGCACAAAAAGGAGCGTCTGAAAGGATTGGGAATAGCGGGATTGGTGCTGGGTATCATCGATACCGTTGTCGGCATTATCCTGGTAGCCACAGCGACATCCCTGTTCTGGTAAGCAATATCCCCGCCACACTCGTCACAGGCTGACAAACAACACACACCCCATAACGGTCATGAGAGTAGTCACCATCGGGCGCCACCCCCACAACGAAGTGGTGCTCAACGACAGAACAATATCACGCATCCATTGTCAAATCATACAGTATGACAATGGTGGATATGGCATTACCGACTTCGGCAGCAAAAACGGCACCTATGTCAACGGGCGACGTATCGTCGGAGAAGTTCCCTTGCATGCCGGCGACAGCGTGCGATTAGGTGCCGTCGATTTCCCCTGGCAACGCTACTTTAGCACCCCAGCAGGAGCATCCAACTTTTCCAATGGCGGCCATCGGGGCAATGGCACACAGGGGCTTTCGGCAGGAGTAATCGTCGCCATCGTTATGGGCGCCTTGGCTCTCATTGTTGTTGTAGTGCTGTTGATAGTAAATCTTTCTGGCGGCAACAGCCACTCCGGATCGTCACACGATGCCGACGACCCGCCGCGCAAAACGACGATCAAAAAGCCCTCGTTGCCAGGCGGCAAGGCCTACCAGTTCACCATTGCCGGCGTCAAGCTGAATATGGACATGGACCCGCAGGAAGTCATAGCCACCAACCCCGTGGCGACGGTGACAAAGAAAAGGACGCCGGGATACGAAGACGAGATTCTCTCGGTAGAGAAAGAGACCTACTACCTTATCAACAACAACATCGCTGTGACCTTCCAGAACAACCAGATAGACCATATCAACACCTGGGCACCCTCCTATGTCACTCCGCAAGGCTGTCGCGTAGGCTCCACTTTCGGCGATGTCGTAGCGGCCTATCCCCGGATCACGTTCTACTACTGTGTGGCGTGGTACAACTACCAGTCGCTGCGCTACGAGAATGTGGTCTACCTCTTTGACGAAGCCACCTGCACGGGCTTCTATTTCTACGAGAGTTCCTTCTCGGAGAGCGAGATACAAGGCATCTACGAAGCCATTGGCGCCACCGATGCCGGAGGGTCGTTTGTGGCCTCCAGCCTCTCCACGTCCATCTACCAGTCGATCTGCAGCACCGTTACCGTAGCCCAGATTTCGATGCACAACTGCGGCAACGCACCCTCGTACAAGCCCACGGAAAAACCAATCCAACAACCACCGTCAGAGACCAAGAAAAAAACCAACAAATACGACTACAAGTCCTCGATCCGGGTGACCGAGAAGATTTTCAAAGAGAACAGCAAGGGAACCATCTCCCTGCCCAACGGCGATGTGATCGAATACACGTGCTACTACGACTTGAGTTTCTTACCGATGTACTGTATAAACTTCAAATTGAGAGGCAGTTCCGACATCTGCAACAAATACCGCATCGGAGGCTTCAAACATATCGACGACGAGAATTGTTTTCTGGCAGAGAAAGACACATTTACAGGCGAATTGCGAATGACAATCAGCATAGGGACAGAATACTATCTGAGCGACATCGACTACCTGACCATCCTGATACAGAAACGATGAATTGACACATCAAGGAAGGTGACATACCGCACCACGTCCCCATCGGCAAAAGGCATTAATACAATCACACCAATGAACGACAATACAACCATAACTGCTCTAACTAATGGCACAACGCTGCACAATGGCCAATATACCATCATAGACAAAATAGGCGAAGGAGGCTTTGGTATTACCTACAGGGCCATGCAGAACCAGCTGCGCCGAATGGTATGCATCAAAGAGTATTTCCTGGCGGGGCGATGCCTGCGCAACACCCAGAGCCTTAACATAACAACGACAGAGTCGAGCGTAGACATCTATGAGAAATACCGGCAAGCATTCGTCAAAGAAGCAGAGACTGTAGCTTCGCTGAGCCATCCCAACATAGTGGACGTAATCGATATCTTCCATGAGAACAACACCTCCTACATGGTGATGCCCTTCATAGAAGGTGTGACGCTGGAAACGCTTATCAAAAGACAGGGCGTGCCGCCTATGGCAGAAGTCATGAACTATACGTCGCAGATTGTTGACGCCGTGGAATACATTCACGGGCGCCACATACTACACCGCGACATCAAGCCCAGCAATATCATCATAACGCCCGACTATCGCGCCATCCTTATCGACTTTGGTTCGGCGCGCGAATTCATCGACGACAAGACCCAGGCCCACACATCGATATTAACCCACGGATACGCGCCACCAGAACAGTACTCTACGGTGAGCCGCAAAGGGGCCTATTCCGACGTCTATTCGATTGGGGCCACCTTATACTTTGCCTTGACAGGCGTAGTACCTGTCGATGCCGCCGCACGCATCACAGAACCGCTTCCCGAGCCCCGTCAAATCAACGCCACCATCCCCACGTACATCAACAGCGCCATTGTCCGCGCCATGGAGCTCACCCCATCGAACCGCCAGCAGTCGGCAAGAGAGTTCCACAACGACCTTATCGGTGCCAAATCACATCCCGCCGATACAAAAAAATCACCCAATCCCCATAACACCCCGACCAAGAAACACCACACGTGGCCCATATGGCTCGCTCTTTCTGCCGTCGTCATCGGTATCGGCATAGCGGTCCTGCTGATGCAACCCAGAGACAACAGCACATACCCAACAACGCCCGAGGTGGTTCAGATAGACACATTCCCCGACACCGACAGAATAAACCAAACACTTAAAAACTATTATACTGCATACGATAACAACGATTTCAACACCCTCAGCCAATTATTTACGCCGGCTGTGGAAAGATACTTCAGCAAATACGATGTCACAAGAGAATATGTAATAGATTGCTGCTTCCGATATGACGACATGTTTAAGGTTTATTCCAAACACAGCGAGGTGAGATGGAACACGCTTCAGATTGTTGACTTAGGAAACCATCGGGTAGCCGTTACATACTTGGAGGACTACTATTTGGATCGCGAGGACACGAGCAAACCCACCTATTTCCTGCTTCGAAAGCATATAATCCTGAATAAAGACTACCTGATTGTCAGCATATACGACGACCAGGTAGAAAAGCGATAGAACGGGCCGGGGACATCCGCGGGGTTCATTATGGCAATGGGGTTCGGCACAGAACTTTTCATTTGGCGTTACAATAAAACATCATGGACAACGTTAAACTTTTCATTATTGCAAAACAGAAAAACAACAATGAAAAGAAAGATCATATTTGCGATGCTCCTCGCCACGATAGCTGCCGGCTGCCATCAGCACAACGACGCGATAACCTTTTACAAAGATGGCGACACCACTTACTACAGATGCCAGGTGCGCACCCCGATGGGCGAAGAGACCATAGACGTGGAGAAAGGCTATTCGATAGCGTGGCCCGAAAACGTTCCCGAAACGTTGAAACATAGGCTATTGGAACTCGCCTTCGGCGACAGCACGGGCGACATCCATAAGGCAACAGACCAATATACGGAAGACCTGATGCTATGGGATGAAGACACCCTGATCAAAGCCGTTGCCGTCGACAACAAGATGGACAACACCGACAGCGAAGGAGAGAGCTACAGCCACGTGGCACTCGACTATACGAAAGACAGCAGCCTCTACTGCTTCGCCATTTCGAAAGAATACTATATTCACCATTGCGCCCATGGCATGTACGAAAGCCATTACGTGAACTATGACGCCGACAGAAGAAGCATCATACACCTCAACGACCTGGTCGACACAGCCCTGCTGGCACCCATCATACTGCGCGCAGTCGAAGACCTGACGACAAACCAGAGCGTCAACGAATGCCTGATGGAAGAATTCCGGCAGTCCGTACCCGTCACCGACAATTTCTACATCGACAGCAGCCGTAGCACCATCAACCTCGTCTATCAGCCCTACGAGATAGCGTCGTATGCCTGCGGCATGCAGATCGTTACGCTGCCCATCTTTTGGCTTTCAAAACACATAGAGCTGACGCCCTACTGCAAAAAGCTCTTCGGACCCGAGAGCTACATTGACGAACCATAAGCCCCCCCCATCAACACCAGAACCATGAAGCAAGCCCTAAACCCCTATATGCAGACAGCCATCGAGGAAGCGCGCCGAGGCATAGCAGCCGGCGACGGAGGCCCCTTTGGCAGCGTCGTAGTGCGCGACGGAATAGTGATAGGCCGCGGCCACAACCGCGTGCTTGGACATCATGACCCCACAGCCCACGGCGAGGTGGAAGCCATACGCGACGCCTGCGTCCGCATCAAAAGCCACGACCTGACGGGATGCGAGATCTACACAACCGGAGAGCCCTGCCATATGTGCCTCTGCGCATGCCTGTGGGCCAATATCAGCCACATATATTATGGATGCACCATCAAGGACAACTCCATGATAGGATTTCGCGACGACCATTTCAACGACCTCTTTGCCGGACGCGACAAGATGGGCGACTATATGAAAGAAATGGACCGCGAGGCCTGCCTGGAACTCTTTGAGGAATATCGGCAAAAGCCGCACGACAACTATTGACAGCGCCAAGCGGCCACCTCCGATGGCAGTACTTTCCCTAAGGCTATTGCGGGCTCATAATCATTATAGCGAGAGCCCCAATAGGTTATTGTATGCTTATTGTCCAGGTCAGGGCACAAAAAAACCCCGCTTCACAGCGAGGTAAAACAAAAGCGTATGAAAAAAAAACAATTCTATTATTTCTTCTTAAGATATTCCTGGACATTGTCGGAAGGAACGATTTCCTCTTGGAAAACATAGGCGTTCGTCTTGGGAGAGCGAACCATGCGAATAACTTTTGCGAAGCTTTTGCCAGTGCTGGTCTTTAATGTTGCAACAACTTTCTTTGCCATAACTTGTCTCTCCTAATTTTATTTGATTTCTTTATGAACGGTCATTTTTTTCAAAAAGGGGTTGTATTTCTTCAACTCCAAGCGCTCCGGGGTGTTTTTCTTGTTTTTGGTCGTAACATAACGCGACATGCCCGGCACGCCACTGGTCTTCTGCTCAGTGCATTCCAGTATTACTTGTACTCTTGCGTCTTTATTCTTCTTTGCCATTTTTTATTTCATTTTGGAGTTGCAAAAGTACTACTATTTTT
>CAMNKG010000069.1 GCA_946542135.1 uncultured Bacteroidales bacterium | reverse complement strand
TTCCAGGCGGCGACAGCGCGCTGTATATGTTCATCTGTATGAATCTCAGCTATCCTGTCCAGGCCCGCGAAAACGGGCTTGAAGGCCAGGTGACAGTCAGCTTTGTCGTCAAAAAAGACGGCACCATCGACAACGTCAAGATTTTGCAAGACATCGGCGGCGGATGTGGACAGGCCGTCGTCGAAATGGTCAAATCAATGCCGCCCTGGAAGCCAGCAACCTTGTCCGGCAAACCCGTGAACTGCGAATTCATTCTGCCGGTCATTTTCCGGCTCACCGACGACGAACCCGACGGCACCCTTGAGGAAAAATGCCTCTTCAAATACAACAGCAGCAGCTGGAAAAAGTAATCTTTCTTATCGTTGGACAATAAAAAAGCGGGCTGCAACGTTAACAAAAGAAAAAAAGGATAATATGTTTACAGGAATCATTGAGACTACGGCCCGTGTGGTCAATATCGAAAAGGAAAACACCAACTATCATTTCACACTCGAAGTGCCTTTCGGCAATGAGCTGGCCATCGACCAGAGCATGGCCCACGACGGCTGTTGCCTTACCGTGGTGAAAGTTGACAAGGCAAAAAAACAGTACGTTGTGACGGCAATGGACGAGACGATGCTCAAAACCAACCTCTCCACTTGGCAGGTGGGTACCGAAGTCAACGTTGAACGTTCCATGCGTATGGATGGCCGTTTCGACGGTCACATCGTGCAGGGTCACGTCGACCAGACGGCTACGTGCACCAAGGTGGTTGACGACAACGGTAGCTGGCGTTTCTATTTCGAATACGACCCAAAGAATGCACCCAGCATCACCGTGCCCAAAGGCAGTATCAGCATCAACGGCGTGAGCCTCACCGTCGTCGACAGCGAGCCGGGCATGTTCTCTGTCGCCATCATTCCCTACACCTACCAGGTGACTAATTTCCACAACTTCAAACCTGGCACTGTGGTAAATATCGAATTTGATGTCTTCGGAAAATATGTGCAACGTCTGTTGGAACAGTATATGGCTGCCAACAAACAGTAACATGACAGTATACTACAAAAAAACGTCCTCCCGAAAAGGGGGGACGTTTTTTTATGAATCAGTGTTATCTGACTATTCCTCTTCCTTGAAGGGGAATTCGTAGCGTACTTTGTAGCCGTCTTCGATGGCTTCTTCCAGCCAGATTCTCATGTGCTGAGCCGACAGGTCGTGGATGTCGGGGTTGTTGTAGCCTTCATTGAAGTGGGCGTTGCCAACAGCCAAAACGACGTAGCCGTGGCCTTCAACAGCGGGGACACCGGCTTTGTAGTCGCTGGCACCAGCGTAGTGGTTGATTTTCGAGAGCGATTTCACTTTTCCCATGTCGGCGATGCTGGCGGCAGTGGGACAGTTGCGTTCACCCAGCAATGCCTGCGATGCAGCATTGTTGAGACTGCTCATGTTGGTGATAATCAGGCTGTCGTTCTGCAGAGTGACTTTGAAGTGGGCCGGATAGGCTGCGGTGGTGTCGTAGCCATAGCCTTCAATTTCAATAAAGTCGCCTTCGTGCATTTCGAGTCCGTCGTATTCGGAGGGATCGTCGCCGCAGCTGGCAAGGCTGAAGCTGAGTGCGGCTGCCATTGCAATGGCCAAAAATCTTAATTTTTTCATGGTGTAAAGATTTTAGTATTTGAGTGCAAAAATACAAATATTATTTCAAATAGACACAAATTTTTTATTTAAAAAATCAAGTCTTTGATTTTCAATTACGGAACAGGGTCATATCCCGAGCCTCCAAAAGGATTGCAGCGCAATATGCGTTTCAATGCCAGCCAGCATCCTTTAAAAGGGCCGTGTTTCAGGATGGCTTCTTTGGCATATTGTGAGCAGGTGGGTGTGTAGCGGCATGCTGCCGGTGTGAGCGGTGAGATGCACTGCTGGTAAAATTTGATGAGCAACAGGAAAAACCAGACCAGTGCCTTTTTGAGCAGGATGTAGGCTTTTTTGAATATCATGGTGCGGGTGTCACAGGTGTCGCTTTTTGAGATGCTTCCTTCAGAGGGGGCTCTGAAGTTGCGCCTGCTGTCTGATTGGCTGCTGTCTGATTCTTTTCGTCGGATATCCATTCCTCCAGTTGGTGCGACAAGGTATCGAACACTTTGTCGAATTGCTTGCTCATCTGTTGGAAGGGGATGATGGTGTGGTGCACATAGTTGATGCCTACAGCAACAGCACGGTCATGGTGCGCTAATGTTTCGGCGATCTTCTGCTTGCGCATGCGGTAGCATTCGCGCATCATGCGTTTGGCCCGGTTGCGGTCTACGGCATGGCGCAATTTCTTTTTAGGCGCTACAATGACTACCTGCAGCGGGCTTGCCGTTCTGCTGTGCTCCACCGCCATCCAATGCACGCTCAACGGGAAAGCCATAAAGCGGTGTGCCCCCGCATACAAAGCACTGATGGTGCGCTTGTTGCACAGACGTTCTTTTTTAGTAAATGTGTAGTTGCCCATGAGATTGAACAAATCGGGGAGGCGAGGACGTCAAGCCTCTTTCGGAGCTTCCTGTGCAGCCTCTTTGGCAGCGGAGGCCTCGGCTTCTTTGCGGGCTTTCTCGGCGGCGCGTTCCGCGCGGCGTGCGGCGGCTTTGGCTTTCTTTTCCTCCATGAGCTGCTTGTATTTCGTTTTGCTGGCAAAGACAGACTTGGTCTTCTTGGTGCCGTTCACCTTGGTGGCATGTGCGGTCTTGCTGTTCTTCAAGCTGCTGGGTTTCACCACGAGCACGGCTTCCTGCTGTTTGCCCATCAGGTAGTTCTCTATGGCCATAGCCATCGAGGGCGAATTCTTGGTGGGGGCGGCAATGGTTATTTTTATGCCAGCGGCATTGAGGGCGGCGTGCGTCGAGGTGCCGAAGGCGGCCACCAGCACCGAGGTGTCTTTGATGTTGGGGAAGTTCTGCAACAGCGACCGCACCCCTATGGGCGAGAAGAGCGCCACCATGTCGAAGTCCTCGATCTTGAATTGCTTCAGGTCGCGCGGAATGCTTCTGTACATGGGCGCCTTGGTGTATTTGAACTTGGCTTTGTCTAACAGCTTGGTATACTCCGTCTGCTTCTCGTCAGAGCAGGGGAAGAGGAATTTCTCTTCGCGGTGCTTGGTCATGACGTCGACCAAGTCGGCGAAATACTGGTTGCCGTAGAATATCTTGCGTTTCCGATACTGTATGTAGTTCTGCAGATACAAGGCTATGGCTTCCGTCGAACAGAAATACTTCATCGTTTCGGGTATCACCTCGCGTAGCTCCTTGGCCATGCGGAAAAAATGGTCTACGGAGTTTTTGCTGTTGAATATCACAGCGGTGTATTCAGTAATGTGAATCCTGCTTTTCCTGAATTCGGTGGCATCAATGCCTACTACTTCAAAAAATTTGTAGAAGGTGAGATCAAGCTTGTGGTCGTTAATAAGACGTCTATAGGGCGATTTCTCCAAATCGGTCGGCTCAGGCTGTGAAATCAGAATTTTTTTTACTTTCATGCTCTGGTGTTCAATGGGTGCAATGGTCTTATATCTAAGAAATTAGTATCTTTGATAGGATCATTATTGGCACAATTTCGAAAATGCAAAGATAATAAAATAAATACAATTTACCGCTCTTTGAATTTGTTAAAATAAGTTGAAAGCCTCTCAAAATTCTGATAATAAACAAGATGGCTATGACGGCCAGATTAATCTTTAATACGAGGTTGTTGCTGTCGTTGCAATAGAAGAGGAAGAGCGTCAGCGGGGTGCAAATCAGGGCTCCTACAAAGTAGAAGAGGTGGCTGTTGGTGATGTAGAGCGTCGTGGCTGCGGTGTCTTCAAACAGGTTGCCGAACAGCCTGATAATGCCTGATTTGAGGGTGATGAATACGATGAGGCCTCCCAGGATGCTGAGGAAGAGGACGATGCTGTTGAAGCCTCCGGGAATGAAGTGGAAGGTCTGGTAGGCTTGCAGAGTGGTCATGGCCATGGCTCCCAGATAGATGCCTGTCATGGGTATGAAGGATCGCGACTTGATGTTGCTCTCGCGAAACACGCGGTCGAGAACGCGCAAGTCGAAGAGCGAGAGGAAGATGTCCTTGAGTTTGAATTTCTGGTTGTTGAGGTATATGCTCAGCAGGGCGAGGAGCAGGATGATGGCGCCGAAAATCCACCCTTCGGTGTGGGTCGTCTGTCGCCTCATCGGTATGACGTAGGGGCTGCTGTGCTGGTTTGTGGCAAAGAGACTCTGGCGTTCTCTTACCGGAATGATTTCATAGGGGGTGTCGCTGCTGTCAAACCATGTCATCATGAACTTGACGCTGTCTTCTTGGGGCTGCTGTTCGGCAACGCTGTCGACGGGCATCAGTAGGGTGACGGGAATCTCTGTCGTGTGTTGCGCTGCGGTCGGGGCGGTGTGAGCGGTGGTTGTCGTTGAAACAGTTTCGCTGTGTACGGCTTTAGGCGCCACGGATTGCGACGCCTGTGCGGTCTGGGCATGTAGGCTGTCGGGTTGGGTCGTGGTTATGGGGTCGAACTGTTTCATGGTGTTTTCTCTCAGCGATTCACTGGTTTATCTGACGATAATCAGTTTCTTGACTTCTTGCCGCTCGGAGGAGCGGAACAAGAGGTTGTAGAGTCCACAACGCAGCGAGTGGGTGGAATATTGTATGATGTCGTTTTTTTGGGCAAAAAAATCTGCCACGCGTTGGCCGCGGATGTCGTATAGGATGATGTGTGTGGGACTTTCAAACCCGCTTATGGTGACCGTCTCCGATGCCGGGTTTGGATAGATGTTGTGTGTCGTCGATGCCGCTTCGGGTTGCGTGAGCCCGACGGTGGTGTCGGCTTCGGCGCTGAAGTGGCAGCGTAGGGTGTCGCTTCGATGGGCTACGACGAGGGTGGACAGCCATGGCGTGGCGGTGGAGGGACTGACGAGGGTGAGGCTGCATCGTGCGCTGTCCGAGGGGTGCAGGTCGCCGATGTGGGCCGTGGCTTGGCTGGCGCTGTCGGTTAGGCTGACCTCCTTGGCGGTGCCTCTGCCGGTGTTGCGTAGCGTTATGAGCATCTCGTATTCGGTGGCGGGCTGGAATCGGCTGACGTTGACGCTGTTGCATGTCAGTTGCATGCTGCTGACTTCTATGTCGGCATAGAGGAGTCCGAATCGCATCGTCTGCTGGTTGCTGTCGCCGCATGTGCTTGTAAGTCCGACGGTTCGGTCTGCTGTCTTGCGGAGCGGGTAGACCACGAGGGCTATGAGGGTGTCGCCATGGGGCATGAGGCTGGGCAGCGCTACCACTGTGTCGCTGAGATACAGCGTGGCATCGGGGCTTAGATGCAGAGGCTGTGCTGCCGAAGGCTGGGTGCCGACGTTGGTCACTGTGAGCCATAGCTGTGCGCTGTCGCAGAGGGTGAGCTGCTCCAGCCTTTGGCCGTCAAGGTCGGTGATATGATAGCCGCTTATCGTCAGCCGACTGCCCTCGTAGGGTAGGGGGTATGCCGTCGTTTGGCAGGGCCGGTGGTATTGTGCCGTGGCGGTGAGCAGCACGCTGTCGGTCAGTGGCAGCTGGCTTTGCAGCCGTCCATTGCCGTTGCTGTCAAGCGTGCATATGCCCAGCAGCATGCTTTCGCGTGTGGCGGCTATGCGGGCATAGGGTACGCCGTGTACCGCCATGGCCTGGTCGCCGGCATGGAAGGGTTCCGCGTATAGCGTCTGCTGTGCGGGCAAGCCGATGTAGGGCATCAGGGAGGGGTCGCCCAGCAGGTTGTATATCTCCCAATAGAAGGCGTCGTGTGGCGAGCCGCTGCTGCTGACGGCCCAGTTGCCGGCAGCCACCATTTGCCCGAGGGTGACGGCTTGCTGTTTGAAGGGTTCTCCGTGGGTGTGCAGCATTCTGTCGAAGGCGCCGGGACAGCTGTCGTTGTAGCTGGGCCACGTGGTGAGTGTGGCCTGCGGCCCCACGCTCCATGCATAGTCTTCTTCCCAGAGGGTCTCGCTCGAGGCTCCGATGGCTCCTACGGCACCGCCGTTGGCGGCACGCAGCAGGTGTTCGCCGAAACAGTCTCCATATACTTGGTTGGCTCTGCAGCAGTTGTTGATGGCTATGAAGAGTTTGCCTTCGTCGGCGAGGCTGTCGAACTGGGGGGTCACAACCGTGGGGTTGCGCCATCCCGAGGCTAAGCAGTGGGCCGTGTAGTTGACCATGCCGACGCCGCTATGCAGATGGTCGAGTATCTGTGCCCCGAGGCTGTCCGACGTGGGGTTGTAGTAGCACAGCGTGTCGTGATGTTCATCATGCTGCATCAGCAGGCTTTTGAGGTAGTTGACCTGTCCGTTGGTGACGGTGGGCGCCGGACTTCTCAGCTCCTTGCCGGCCACCAGCAGGCTGCGGCCCAAGTGGTTGCTGTCGGTCATCTGGAATCGCTCGTAAGCCAAGGTCTTGGCGATGACGTGGTTCAGCTGTGCGGTGTCGTCGACGGACAGGCGCCCTATCAGGGCGTCGGGGAGGTAGTCGCCGGTGTATTCGGCGTAGTAGAGGTCGGTGCGATGGGGCTCGATGCCGCTGACGCGATGTTGGGGCGGGAAGCACGGTATGTCGGCATGGTCACCAACTAGGAGGATGTAGTAGGGCTCTGGCTGCAGGGGCGTCGAAAGGTCGTATCGCTGCTGCAGCATCGCCTTGATGGCTGTTCGGTCATGACTCGCGGTGTACAGCTCTTCCACCATCAACCCTTCTTGCCGTTTCCACGCCACGAAGGGTTGCAGGCTCTCGCGGTATCGGGGGTCGGCGACAATGACGTAGACAAGTGGTGTCTCGCCGTAGCTGTTGTTGGCATAGGCTTTGGCTTCGGGCTTGGCGTGAAAAAGCGTTCCTGTAAGCGACTGCCGTTGCAGTCTTTGTCGTGTGTTGCTGTCGTAGCGTGCCGCAGTGGGTGTGAGGCGGATGTGGATAGACACATGGCGGCAGACGCCTAATTCGCGGCTTCGGGGCGTATATGTGAAGGGGCTGATTGTCAGTAGCGCCACCTGGTGTCCGCGCATGTATCCCATGGGGGTCAGCGTGGCGAGGGGTAGACTGTAGCATTCACTCCTGTTTGAATCAACGGGACTATTGCGATGCCAGTCGTCTGATTTGGGCTGCGCTCCTTGCGCTGCAGCGATCTGTCCTCTCGCGTCGACGGCGACATGTTCCCACCGCTCGTCGCTCCAACTCACGGTGGCTTGGCTCCCGTCGGGAATCGTGACAATGTGGTGGTATTGCGGAAGCAGGGGCTGTCCAGCAGCCCGGTTGTAACCGTTGGCGGCCGGGGTCTGCAGTGTCCAGATGTCGTCGCTCGCCACTGCAATGTGGTAGTCCTTGACTCCGTATTCAATGTCCCAGCCGCCGCTGACGCCGCGCATCGTCACCATGCCGTTGCCCTTCGGCAGCTGTGCCGTGGCGTAGCTCACCAATGTACACAGGAAAAACAATATCCATGCTTTGGGTGAGATTATATAGTGTATGTTGGTGTTTTTCATAATGATAGCATATTGTGGAGCGGCTGCTTCTTTTTTGCAAAAATACGCATTTTAACCAAAGTAAGCCATATGTGTATCCTTTTTTTGAAACCCAACTGTTTCGGCGGATTCCACACCGATGTCATGGACGAAAGCATCAACGCTAAAATACAACTTGCAGCCATCAAGAACCGAGGCGCTTGCGACTCCGACTTCTTCCTCTGCCGCGTGACTATTATTTTGTAATCTTTCACATCAAAATAACCCGTTGTTGCACAGAAAAAAGTGGCTGCTCTGCGCCATGTTCTTGCTCGTGCCTACCTCACAGGCAGTACTTGCAAATGTTTTTTTTGTAGGCAGCTAATTTTTTTTTGCTGTATTAAATATTTTTTTATATTTGCAATGTATTATGATATTTGTCAAAAATCATACTCCGTTGATTTTGATTTGCTTAATATAAAATTTAACAATAAAGAAAACATCATATAAAATATTATCATTATGAAAAAAACAATTACCCTTTTGACCTTTGCAGCATTTCTGCTTTCCGCCTTCGGCGCATCAGCCCAAAACAGCATTATCGCCCAGCGCAACGACCCTGAATATCACATCAGCGAGTCCGCCCTAATCAGTCCCTACAAATACCCCCAGACGATTGAGTGCTTCAATACTCCGGACGAAAGGTCCGTTTTTGTCCTGTCGCTGCCTAACCACCAAACCATCGGCATGGAAGTCAGTGGACTCTACATTAGCGACATGGCGGTGGACACAATCCATGATACACTCTATTTCTGTGGGCATACTTTGGGAGAGACCCAACAAGGTGTTATAGGCTACTGCTCCATCTATGATCTGTTTTACGGAGCAGGGTTTTTATCCCATCAGGATCTTTTTTATGTAGGAGACGACCAAGATTATGCCGTCGATCTTACAAGAATGCTATATTACCGCAAGTCCAACAACATGCCCTACGTGGCAGCCATAGGGAAGTCAAACAAAGGTTATCCCTGTCTGGTGGACATGAGCAAGTCGCAATATGGAGGTTACATCGGAGGTTGTGTTAAGGACAAGAAAGAATCTTTTACAGACATCAAGTATGTCACAAAAAGTTCTTTCGCGCAAACCAAGCATTATCTTGTCACCGCGGGCCTCGACACGTCATATGGCCCGTACATCAGCCTCCGCTATTACGACCTCGACAACGTATTTGCCGCTTCTGGAGACCAGGATTATGTCAATATTTTCAGTGTGAATGCATCGGACCCAAGACAGTGGCTCCTCAAAGATGTCTTAGTCACCTATGTCGGCGACAACATCTTCTCTACAGTGTCGTATCGCAGCCAATCGAAGTATTGGGGTCTGCCGGTAGGAAAGTACAACAATATCCATGTGGCCTTTTACGACGTAGGGGCTCTTGTCAGCCACAGTCTTTTCAGCA
>CAMNKG010000068.1 GCA_946542135.1 uncultured Bacteroidales bacterium | reverse complement strand
TGGTGGCAGCCCTGCCGGTATGGCCGCTGGCGCTGTTGGCGGTAGCACCCGAGGTGTGGTATTTCACGAAGCGGCCTGTGCTGCGCAACGAGTTGTCACAATGCATGATGCAGACGATAGGATGCGCATCGGCAGCGTGAGCGGATTTATTTAACGAAAAGCCTTGAGAGGGGGAGAACCAGACAACAGTGTCGACATAGTCCTCTTTGCGGCGCACCGGCGGATCGAGGAAGAAATAGACCGTTTCGCGATTACTGACGCCGCAGAAGAGCGACACCAGGTATTCCTCTTGACGGCGAAGTTGGGCGTAGAGATATTGTACCGACTCGGCGCCGTAGGAACCTTCGTATTCCCCGTTGATAAGCTGGCGCTGCTTTTCCTGAACCTCTTCCAGGCGTTCGGCGGCAGCCATAGCCCTTTGGCGGGTGGAGCGGACATCCTTTTTGGACGAAATCTGGGACGGATGACCTGGAACATCATAACGGGTGTAGAACGTGTCGGTGCGGTCATAGAGGTTGTATTCCGCACGAAGCGATGACGCCGACGGCGCCGCATCGCGCGAACCCTGAGAAGGATTAGCGACGACATTGTCGGCCGGGTTGTCCATGCCAATGGCGAGCAGCAGGTGACGCTTGTCGATGGTCAATGACCCTTTACGGATTTTGACATAATAATAATAGTCCGGATCGGCCACATTGACGCCATCGACATCGATGGACACCAGATGTATGGCGGTGTCGGAATCCATCTCGTCAACGCCGAGAAACTCGCTGGCGAAAGCCGCATAGGGAGCCTGGCTCAGGTCGCGGCGCTCGACGGTAACGGCGACACGAAGTTGCGTTTTGGGCAACGCAAAGACGGCGCCTCCGTCGACCGGAATCAGCGGGTTGTCTTTAACGGAGTAGACCTTGTACTGGCTACAGCTTGTGGCTATCAGCGCCATAATCAGGAGGGGCAGTGTTTTTTTTATCAACGTCATAGTCATTCGATTATTCAACAGGTTTTGGAGTGGTATGGTTTAGGTCGGTCTTCTTCTGTATCAAGAGAAGGCCCAAGAAAGTAAGCAATCCGTTGACTATCAGAAGTTCGAAGCCCATCTGATAGCCACCAAAGAGCTGTTTGGAATATTTTTTCAACAAAAAGCAAATCACAGGGCAAATAACGGCGACAACCGGCACCCAGCGGTCGTGCACCTGCCTGTGGGTGAAGAGACCGAAGGCATAGAGACCCAGAAGAGGACCATAGGTGAAACCCGCCACATCGAAGATGATATCGATGAGCGAGTCGGTATGGAATGGGCGGAAGATGATAATAATCAACAGGTAGAGCATAGCGAAAGCCACGTGAACCCATTTGCGGTAGCGCACCTTTTGGGTTTCGGTGAGGTCAGACCGCTTGTCGAAGTGCAAAAAGTCGAAACAGAAAGTTGCCGTCAGTGCCGTCAATGTGCCATCGGCGCTGGAGTAGCCCGCCGCAATCATTCCCAACACAAAGCAAACCAGCGTAAAGCCACCCATAGACTTGGCGATGAGAGGATAAATTTTGTCGCCCAGCACCTTGCCATTGGCATCAAGAGGGAACTCGAATCCCGGGGTGTGGGTTCCGTAATAGATCAGCGCGGCACCCAGAGTCAGGAATATCAAATTGACCACGATAAAAAGAAAGCTGGAGGTGATGACGTTCTTCTGCGCGTCGCGTAGCGACTTGCAAGTGAGGTTTTTCTGCATCATATCCTGGTCAAGACCCGTCATGGCGATGGTGATGAAAGCCCCCGAGATGAACTGTTTGATGTAGAACTTTGGGTGATTGAAATCCGTCTCGAAGACACGCGTATAGCCCTCATCGGCGCTGGCCGAAAGCAGTTCAGGCAAGCCGATGTGAAGGTCCTTGAGCAAGACCACGACGGTAGCCACGGCGGCGAGGAGAAGGAAGGTAGTCTGCAGCGTGTCGGTCCATACCACCGTCTTGAGTCCGCCACGGAACGTGTAGAGCAAGATGAGCGCGATAAAGACCACCGCCGGAATCCAGAAAGGGATGCCCCATTCGCGGAAAACCAACTCATAAAGCACAAAGACAACGAGATACATGCGCAAAGCCGACCCAATGAGGCGAGAGAGGATGAAGAAGATAGCCCCCGTTCTCTCAGACGACCCTCCGAAGCGCTGCTCCAAATATGAATAGATAGAGGTGACATTCAGCCTGTAGTAGAGCGGCAATAGGACAAAGGCGATCACGAAATAGCCTATGACATAGCCGAAAACCAGCGGCATGTAGGTGAAATCGTCATGATACACCCCGCCGGGAACAGACATAAAAGTGACCCCCGACAGCGAAGCGCCCAGCATGCCATAAGCCACCACAAACCAAGGCGATTTACGGTTGCCGCGGAAGAAGGCATCATTGTCGGAAGCACGGCGCGAAGAGAGCCACATGACAAAAAAAATCAGCGCCGTATACAAAACAAAGCATAGCAATATAATATTTTGCGTGTTCATTCGTTATCCCATTGAATTTGCAAAAGTACGAAAATTTTGCCATTTCGTTCAAAATTCGTAATTTTGCCGAACAAACACACATCTTAAGAAAACAGCAACAAGCACACAAAACTACTAAGGAACAACACATTATGAAAATAAAAGCATTTGTCAGCTTCATCCTGTTTGCCGCCGTTGCCGCATCGGTTCCGGCACAGAAATTGGCTTCCGACGTAACCCTCGACGGATTACATGGCAAGGTAAAAAATGTTGTCAAAGTCACCTATGAAGCACGGACCGACTTCACGGGAGTCACCAGCGAGGGCGACCTGCTGGAACATTTAGAGACCGTCTATAACAGCAAAGGCTGGCGCAAGACCATGACCTATGTCACCCCCGAAGCCGATGTGATGTTCCGCTCCCGCTTCAAACACGACGGTTTCGGGCTCACCACGGTGGAACAGATTGTTGACAACAACGAGAACATCATTGGACGCACCTACTATTCCTACGACGCACAGAATGTGCTGAAAGAGATGTGGGTGGAGGATGCCGAACGTCAGATAGAGAGCCGCACGCAATACCGCTTCGACGGGCAGGGGCGCCTTGTGCAACGCACCATCAACGATGCCGCCGGCAACATCTTCAAACGCGAAGTGTACACTTATAGCGGCATGAATGTGGAGAAGAAAGTGGTCTTCGACCGTTCGGGAAAAAAGATGCAGGAATGGCGCTACGAATATGATGAGAACAACGAGCCCGTGTCGCAGACGCTCTACGACTACAGCGAGGCCGAACCCGAGATGTTCGTCACCATTTTCCAATACGACTACGACAGCAACGGCAACTGGACACGCCGCACCGAACTGGAAATCATCAACGGCGACCCTGTGCCGCAATACATCGTTACACGCACGATAGAATACTTCTAATTCTTATTCAGCACATTGCGACAGCCCTTTGGCGACTATAAGCTGAACGGGCAGGACGAATGGGAATTGCTGACACGGCCCTAATCATTCGTTTCGTAGCCAAACTGACGCAGGGCTCGGTCGCTGTTGCGCCAGTCTTTCAGCACCTTGATGCGGAGTTCCAGGTAGCATTTCTTGCCGGTAAACTCCTCGATGTCCTTGCGGGCCTCGATGCCGAGTTGCTTGATGCTTTTGCCCTGATGGCCGATGAGGATGGCTTTCTGCGATTCGCGTTCCACGAAAATCACGGCAGATATTTTGTCGAGGGACTCCCCTTCCCTATAGCTCTCGACAGCCACTTCGCAGCTGTAGGGTATCTCCTTGTCGTAGAGCTTCAGGATCTTTTCGCGGACGATTTCAGAGACGAAGAAACGCATGGAGCGGTCGGTAAGCTCGTCCTTTGGGAAATAGGGTGGACATTCCGGAAGCAGCTCCAGGATGTGGTCGAAAATCCTGTCGACATTGAAACCTTCGGTTGCCGAACAGGGCACCACTATGGCACGCGGTATCTGTTCTTGCCAGTAGGCGATTTTTTGCGTGATGGTTTGTTGGTCCGAAAGGTCTATTTTATTAATAACCAATATAACAGGTACATTCGATTCAACCACTCGATTAAGCACCTGCTGGTTTTTGAGAGTCTCGCCCACTTCGGTGACAAGGAGAAAAAGATCGGCATCCTGGACGGCGCTATTAACGAAGCCCATCATCTGCTCGTGGAGCTTGTAGTGCGGGTTGACGATGCCAGGGGTGTCGGTATAGACAATCTGGAAATCCTCGCCGTTGACGATGCCCATGATGCGGTGGCGCGTGGTCTGAGCCTTGCTGGTGATGATGCTGAGTTTTTCGCCGACAAGGGCGTTCATCAGCGTGGACTTACCCACATTGGGGTTACCTATTATATTGACGAATCCTGATTTGTGCATATATGACTTGTTTTGGGAATTATAGAGATTGGATTGCGGACAGACATCAAGAGAAATCTTTTTCCTGAAGCAGTTGAATTATCTCATCGGCAGTGATTTTGGTGGAGATGTCGGCATCTTGGAGTATCGCGTCGGCCATGGAGCGTTTGTTTTACCGTTTCTTATCCAATTCATAGAGTTATTTGTAACCTCTCCTATCTTATAGCCCCAATAGCTGTACAGTTCGCGAGGATTATCGAAGTTGAGGTCGAGCATAGAGCAGGCAAGAAGCTGAAGAACAGGATGATTGAATATGATGTTGTTATCTTTCGTCATAAACAATTAGCAAACAATTTATAATGAATTGAGAACCGATTGGAGCTGAGCGAGATGGTTTATTGTAAACGAAGGTTGCTGGCTGCCTGCCGGAATGGAAACACTGCCATAGTTGTACCATACCTGCGGGATGCCCACAGCCATGGCACCAGCGATGTCGACCTTGTAGTCGTCGCCGACAACCAGGCATTCGTCGGGTTGGGCATGAAGGCGACGAAGTACCGCTTCGAAGAAGCGACGGTCAGGCTTCATGTAGCCTATGTCTTCGGAAAGGAAGAAATGGTCAAAATACTTGTCGATACCGGCCGTCTTCATCTTAGGGTATTGCGCTTCGGAGAAGCCGTTGGTTATCACGGCAAGGCTGAACCGGTCGCGCTGCATGTCAAGCGACTCCAACAGCGGAAGCGTGCCGGGCATGAGACCCGTCTGCCGAGTACCTTCAACGACATAATAGTCAGATAGTTTACGCGACAAACGTATGATATCTGGCGCATTGGCATCGCATCCGAAATCAGCCAATGTCAACGAAAAACGGCGAATGGCAACCATCTCTTTGGTTACCGTACCATTACGGTAAGCATCCCAGAGCGCATCGTTGATGACGCGATAACGTTCGTGGAAGGTCTCGAAATCGACATGACACAGACTTGCCAGTCCGAAGGCGTCGAACATGGCCTGGTAGGTGCGGTAGGCATTGCCGTCGAAATCCCACAGCGTGCGGTCGAGGTCGAAAAGGAGGTGGCGCATTAATGAATACAATAATTAAAAAAGAGTCGCGACGAGAAGTCGTGACTCTTTTTACTATCGGTTAGACGACATTTATTCAGCCTCAGTGGATTCAGTATCAGCAGTAGCCGACTGACGGGTGCTGTTGACGACGAGAACCTCACTGCTCTTGGGGTTGAGAAATTCGAAGTTGTTGGTCTGGATATCCTGAACCTTGATACGCTGAGCGACATCGAGATTGGTGATGTCGACGAGGATTTCGCTGGGCATGTTGGCAGGGAGAGCCTTCACGTTGAGGCGTTTCTGCTTGTAAGCCAGCTTGCCGCCCTTCATCACGCCCACGGAAGTACCGGTGGTGTGGACAGGGATAGACATGACAACGGGTTTGTCGTCGCTGAGTTCGTAGAAATCAGCGTGATAAACGATTTCCGTTACGGGGTGGAAATCGATGTCCTTCAGCATGGCGCTGTGCTTGGTGCCGTTGATGTCGATTTCGACGAAACAGGGTTCGGGGTTGAAGATGATACGGTCGAACTGGGTCTGGGGAACGCTGAAGATCAGCTGTTCGCCTTTGCCGTACATAACGCAAGGCACTTTCGCATCGCGACGGAGAGCCTTAGCATCCTTTTTCCCTACGTGCTCGCGGAGAGCACCGCTCATTGATACTATTCTCATGTTTTTTAGAATTTAGAAAATGTTGATAAATTTATGAATTGAATAAAATTTTTCAGATTGAAGGATTCGTCCGATCAATGTTCGATTCTGTGGATAATGCCTTTGTGGTGGATGGTGGTTTCGTAGAGGTTGTCGAGCGATTCGAAAGTGGTCACGCGACGGATGGCCTCTGCGAAGAGCCAATCGCAAGAAAGGACACGGATTTTGCTCGATTCGCGTTTCAGCGGGATGGTGTCGGAGACCACCAGTTCTTCGAGCTCGGAGTTCTCGATTTTTTCGATGGCGTTGCCAGACAGGACGGGGTGGGTAATCATGGCGCGGACGCTCTTGGCGCCGCTGGCCTTGATGATACCTGCGGCCTTGCAGATAGTGGAGCCCGTGTCGATAAGGTCGTCGAGCAGGATGACATGTTTGCCTTCGACGTCGCCAATGAGACGCATTTCGCCAATTTCATTGGGTTTGTTACGATGCTTGTAGCAGATTACGAAACTGTTGTTGAGCGTCTTGGCATACATGCCGGCACGTTTGCTGCCGCCCATGTCGGGAGAGGCGAACATGACATCTTCGATGTCGAACTTTTCGCGGATATAAGGCATAAAGAGCGAAGAGCCATAGAGGTGGTCGACAGGGATGTTGAAGAAGCCCTGAATTTGGTCGGCATGCAGGTCCATGGTTATCAAGCGGTCGACGCCGGCGGCGACAAGCATGTCGGCTATGAGGCGCGAAGCGATGGGCACATGGGGCTTGTCTTTGCGGTCCTGACGGGCGAAGCCGTAGTAAGGTATAACGGCGACAATTTTGCCTGCCGAGGCGCGTTTGGCCGCATCCACCATCATAAGGAGTTCGAAAAGGTTGTCAGTGGGGGGAGTTGTTGATTGGATAATGAAGACCGTGCCGCCACGAATAGTTTCTTCGAAAGAGGGTTGGAATTCACCATCAGCGTACTGAAAAACGGTGGAATTTCCCAGGGGGATGCCATAAATCTCCGCTACACGACGAGCGAGGTCGGCAGTTGCACGGCCCGAGAAAATGAATACTTTATCCGATGTTTGCATGCGAATATGGGGTTTAATAATGGACTGCAAAAATACATTATTTTTTTTGACTACAAGAGAAAAAACGAAAAAAAATTTGCCGAAACAAAAAAAGTGTGTATCTTTGCACTCGAAAACGAAGAGGGAAAGCGTGCAGGATTGTTGATGTAACGCAATAAGTTTCAGCCGACAACCACAAACCCGCAACCCGTTTCAATTTCAAAAAAAGCCCTGGTGGTGGAATGGTAGACACGGTAGACTCAAAATCTGCTGCTCGCAAGGGCGTGAGGGTTCAAGTCCCTCCCGGGGTACAAAAGGATTTTGTAAGTAGTTCAAAATGAATGAAAATACAAAATCCTTTTTCTTTTATATCCCCATTTTGGTCATAATTCGGTCATATTTTCGAGCTTTGACCATGGCCCAGGTGTCGAGGTTGCAGTATTGGAGGAGGGCATTGCTCCATTGTCCCCAGCGGCTTCGTTCAGTATAGCCCGCTTGCGGGCGTCCCCACTGTGCCCGCCGACGGATTCGGCGGGTCAATTCCTCAAACAAACTTTTATAGTTAAAGATTGTTAAAACATTAAAATTTTGGAATTTGTTACTAATTAAATAGAGAAAAGCCAAAATTCAAACATTATGGAAAAACAGGAATCAACATCCAACAGCCGCCACTCATGCAATCACGCAATCACGCAATCGCTTTACGCTCCTCTCTGCCATCGAGAGTGTTGTCGCCAGCGCCAAAGACTCGCAACTAAGTGACCAGTTCTTTATCGACCGCAAGATAGAACTGAAATTCCTTGCCGATAGTTATGGCATTACACCCCGTCAAGCGGCTCTATCCTGCGTCTGTATGGAGAAGGGGCCGCGTCGCATCGACTTCGATGACCTCGCCTCCTACCTCGACATAAGCACTATCCGCATCCTCAGTTACGCTTCCGACATCGATGCCCTCGTCCACCGCCGTCTGCTGCGCTACCGCGACGTCAAAGACGAGAATCAGTTCGATGTGCCCGCCGCTGTCATCAAAACCCTCAAGCGCAACGAGGTGTACCATTTGCCCAAGCGTACGGGGCTCGATGCCGGCAGTATGATGGAATACATGAACATGTGGTTCGAAGATCTCGATAATGACGCCGTCTCCGCACGCGAGTTGATGGAAGAGATGAAAGCCATGATAGACGAGAACCCGCAGGTGGCTTTGGCGCAGAAGATCAAGTCGCTCGACCTCCTGAACGATGAAGATATGTTGATGTTGCTCTTTTTCTGCCACAAACTTATCAATAATGACGATGATGACATCCGGTTCGGAGAACTCGAAGACCTCTTCCCCGACAAAGCCGACTTTGGTAGAACCAAAACACATCTGCGCCGAGGTGACCACTATTTGATAGAGGACGGATTGATAGAGCACCACTGCGTCGACGGTATTGCCGACAACACACGCTATAAGCTCACCGAAGAGGCAAAACGCGACCTTCTCGGCGAGTTCCATATCAGTGGAACCGACGAAAAACTTTCCGATGTGCTGCTGCCCGAGAGCCTTACAGCCAAGGAACTTTTCTATAGCGACAGCGTGAGCCGCCAGGTAGAGGAATTGACCTCGCTGCTGGGAGTGGAGCAGTATAAAGAGATTCACGAGCGCATGAAGCAGAAGGGATTCCGCCAAGGGTTCACCTGTCTCTTTCATGGAGGACCGGGAACGGGCAAGACAGAGACGGTGTACCAGCTGGCACGCCGCACGGGGCGTCAGGTGATGGTGGTCGATGTACCGCAGATCAAGAGCAAGTGGGTGGGCGAGAGCGAGAAGAACATCAAAGCCCTCTTCGACCGCTACCGCGCGCTGGTGG
>CAMNKG010000067.1 GCA_946542135.1 uncultured Bacteroidales bacterium | reverse complement strand
CCCCCGACATCGTCATCTTTCACCTGTGCCCGGTGGCCGACAATTTCCATGCCCGCTTTTCGGCGACGGCACGTACCTACCAGTACCATGTCTCCACCGAGCGGCTGCCTTTTGCGCAGGGACTCTACAACCGTATCTATTTCAGACCCGACGTCGATGCCATGAACGAGGCGGCACGCGTGCTGATGGAATACGACGATTTCACCAGCTTCGCCAAGCTCCACACCGACAACAAGACCAACATCTGCCACCTTACCGAAGCCCATTGGGACAGGGTGGGAGACACGCGCTGGGGCGGCAGCGAGGAGCTGGTGTTCACCATCACCTCCAACCGCTTTCTGCGCAACATGGTACGCTCCGTGACAGGCACCCTGCTCGATGTGGGCCGCGGCAAGCTCGACATTGCAGGACTGCGCGCCATCATCGAACGCAAAGACCGCTGTGCCGCCGGCGTCTCCATGCCCGCCCAGGGCCTTTTCCTGACCAAGGTGTCCTATCTTCCCAATCCCGCAATACCGTTTTTATCGCTATGAAATACACAGAAGTAACCATCACACTCTCACAGACCAACCCCTACCGCGACATGCTGGTCTACAGTCTCGGCGAAGAAGGCCCCTACGACAGCTTCGACGAGACGCCGCAGGGCCTCAAAGCCTATGTGCCTACAGACCAATATGATGCCGCCTACTTGCAGCAGTGCCTTGACGAAGTCCGTGCCCTCGACGCAACGCTGCAGTGCACCTTCCAGGTCGCCGACCTGCCCGACAAGGACTACAACGAAGCATGGGAAAAAGCCCACCAGCCCGTGCTGGTGGAGGGCTTCTGCTATGTCCGCGCCCCCTTCCATCAGCCGCGCGCCGACGTGAAATACGATATCGTCATAGAGCCCAAGATGTCGTTCGGCACAGCCCATCATGCCACCACCTATCTCATGCTTTCGCTCCTCGAAGCCGAAGAGGTTGAAGGCCGACGGGTGCTCGACATGGGCAGCGGCACCGGCGTGCTGGCCATCCTTGCCGCCAAGAAAGGCGCCTCCTATGTCGAAGCCATCGACGTCGACGAGTGGGCGTTCCGCAACGCGCAAGAGAATTTTGCCTGCAACGGCGTGGATGTCACCCCGCTGCTTGGCGATGCCGCCTTGTTGACTCCCGACAAGCATTTCGACCTCATCTTGGCCAATATCAACCGCAACATCTTGTTGCGCGACATGCCCGCCTATGCTGCAGTGCTCAACCCCGGCGGCACCCTGCTGCTCAGCGGTTTCTTTGAGCACGATGTCGATGCACTTCGCGAAAAAGCCGAAAGCCTCGGTCTGCGCCTGCGCCAGCAGCGCACCCGCAACGACTGGACCGCCTTGCGACTGGAGCGCACCTGCTGAGGCGGCCCCAAATCGCCATCACAATTCAATATAAATATAAAGTAACCCCTTTAAACAAATCATAATGGACCTTACAGGAAGAAGAAGAAGTACTAATGTTGAAGACCGTCGCGGCAAGAGCGGCGGCAAAATTGCCGGCTTCGGCATTGGCGGTGTTCTCATCGCCGCCATCATCGCCTTGCTGACAGGCAATCCCAGCCAGGTGCTGCAGCAGATAAGCAGCGGTGCCGCCCAAGAGAACACCGAAGCCTATACCCCCACCGAACAGGAGGAGCAGCTGCGCGAGTTTGCAGAGCAGATCCTTGCCAGCACCGAAGATGTGTGGACCGCCGAATTCAAGCGCATGGGCAAGACCTATACGCCCCCCAAGCTGGTGCTTTTCCACGGCAGCGTGCAGAGCGGATGCGGCAGCGCCAGCTCCGCCATGGGTCCCTTCTATTGCTCCGCCGACCAGTGCGTATACCTTGACCTCGATTTCTTCAACGAGATGCCCAAGTCGCTTGGCGCCGGTGGCGATTTCGCCTATGCTTATGTTATAGCCCACGAGGTGGGTCATCATGTGGAGCACCTGCTCGGGGTGCTGGGCGATGCCCATGCCCGCATGGCACGTGTGTCGGAGAGCGAGAAGAACCGCATCAGTGTGCGCATCGAACTCCTTGCCGATTTCTATGCCGGCGTGTGGGGCTACCACGAAAACAAGATGTTCGGTTCGCTTGAAGATGGTGACCTGGAAGAAGCCATCAATGCAGCCCAGAAGATTGGCGACGACTATCTGCAGAAAAATGCCCGCGGCTATGCTTCGCCCGAGTCGTTCACCCATGGCACCTCAGCCCAGCGCGTCAAATGGCTCAAGAAAGGTCTGACGACCGGCGACATGAGCAAAGGCGACACCTTCTCGCCGGCCTATGAAAGCCTCTGACGAGGCTACAACTTTTTGAGCTTGGTGAAGACCGCTTCCGGCACGTCGCGGTCGAAATGGTAGATGCAGGTGGCCTTCGAGAAGCCCGGGTCGAGGTAGATGCTACCCTTGATGCTGTCGTTGGGGTGTAGCAACCTGTCGGCGCCATACACGACGACGACATTCTCTTTCCATTCGCCCTGTTGGGTCATGTAGCGCCCCCCTATGGTGTCGGGGCTGCGCAGCGAGATGGCGTAGCCCACCTCGTAGGCACTCTGGCAGGGTTCGTAGTCGACCACAACGCCGACGATGTCGAAGTCGTCGTGGTGCACACATCTGGTGGCTAAAGCCATCAGCGCGAGAGATAACAGTATTTTTTTCATGGCATCAGATTATTAGAACAGAGCGAGCGTCAGACGGCGACATCGAAATCGCGCAGCGCGGCGTTGAGCGAAGTCTTCTTGTCGGTGCTTTCTTTGCGCTGCCCGATGATAAGCGCGCAGCTGACGGCGTAGTCGCCGGCGGGGAAATGCTTGGTGTAGGAGCCCGGAATGACGACGCTGCGTGGCGGTATGTAGCCTTGGTAATATACAGGTTGTAAGCCGCTCACATCGATGATTTTGGTGCTGCCCGTAATCACCGTGTTGGCACCCAGCACCGCCTCGTGGCCCACCAGGGCGCCCTCCACGACGATGCAGCGCGAGCCGATGAAACAGTTGTCTTCGATGATGACCGGGGCCGCCTGGACAGGTTCCAGCACGCCGCCGATACCCACGCCGCCGCTCAGATGCACGTTCTTTCCAATCTGGGCGCAGCTGCCCACGGTGGCCCAGGTGTCGACCATGGTGCCGCTGTCAACGTAGGCACCGATGTTGACATACGAAGGCATCATGACCACGCCGGGAGCGATGTAAGCCCCGTAGCGCGCCGTGGCGGGAGGCACCACGCGGACGCCGTGGGCGGCATAGTCGTGTTTGAGGGGTATCTTGTCGTGGTATTCGAAGGGACCCACCTCGACGGTTTCCATCTGGCATATAGGGAAATAGAGCAGTACGGCCTTCTTGGCAGTCTCGTTGACTTTCCAGCCTTCGGGGGTGTGGGTGGCAACGCGCAACGTGCCTTTGTCGAGGGCATCCACCATGTCGACGATGGCCTTCACAACGTTTTTGTCGTTGAGCATTTCGCGGTTCTCGAAGGCTTCGTTTATCAGTTGGTCGTTAGTCATAAGCTGTTTGCAAACTTTTTTTCAATTCATTAACAATAAAAACTCTTTTTTTGAGTAATTACAAAAGTACGAACATTTTTCGAAATGGAACGAATGAAGAAAAAAAAATCACTGAAAAACTGTTGCCGGCATGCCGCGCTACTTGTCGCCATGCTGATGCTTACCACCGGTGCCGCGGCACAGCGCCGTGAGGCTTTCGTCAAGTACCAGAGCGAGTTGCAGCCCCTCATGGAGAAGGTGGTCCATGCCCCTACCGACAACGAACGCTACAATGCCAATGAACTGTTTGTGCAACTCTTCGACGAAGCCCTCCATGCCGAAGGCTCCTTCCAGTGGAAATGGGATTTCGGCACCTATGTGTCGGTGCTGACCTCGAGCGACCGCCAGTTTCGCATCATCACATGGCCTGTGGTCCGCGACAACGGTGAGTATGAGTGCTTTGGCTTCGTTCAGTCGTACAATCCCAAGAGCGAGGAATATGACATCTACGTGCTCAACGACAAGTCGGACGAGATCCTGTCGGCCAACGAGGTGATTTTGGAACCCGAGAACTGGTTAGGGTCAGTCTATCAAGAGCTTGTGGAGACCAAGCATGACGGCAAGACCTACTATACTTTGATAGGGTGGACGGGCTGCAACAGCCTGGTGCAGCGCAAGGTCATAGAGCCCATCTGCTTTCGTTCCAACAGCTCCAAGCCCCAATTCGGGCAGGCCCTTTTCCGCCGCGAGAAGAACCTGCGGCGCTTGGTGCTGGAATATTCTCGAAACGCCCTGGTCAACGTCCGTTTCGACGAGCAGATCATACGTACCTACGAAAACAAGAAAATCAAGAAGAAAGGTCGCGTCTACAATATGCAGGTGCCCCGCGAGGAGAAGGTGAAGATGATCATCTTCGACGAGATAGCCCCCATGGTGCCCGGCATGGAAGGACTGCCGCAATACTATGCCCCCACGGGCATCGAGAAGGCCTACGTCTTCGTCAACGGCCGTTGGGAGCTTCGCGACAACGCCCAAGGGCGCCTGTCGGACCCCAAACTCAACAAGGAGTTTGCGCCCCTTCCCAAGACGCAACCCGCCTACAACATGCAGCAGGATAATGAACGGAAGAAGTGATGACTTTTCACGATATTAAATTATTGTGTATCTTTGCAGCCGGATTGTAAACCATAAAACATTTGCAAGGCGTTATATTAGAAAATATTAATTCTCCTGAGGAGTTGAAAAAACTCCCTATCAGCGACCTGCCGGAGCTCGCCCTTGAGCTGCGGCACTATATCGTTGATACCCTTGCCAGCCATCCCGGACACCTGGCATCGTCGTTGGGAACGGTGGAGTTGGCCATAGCGCTGCATTATGTTTTCAACACCCCCGACGACAAGATTGTTTGGGACGTGGGCCATCAGGCCTATGCCCACAAGATACTGACCGGACGCCGCGACAGGTTTCCCACCATCCGCACCTATGGCGGCATCAGCGGTTTTCCGCGCATGGACGAGAGTCCCTACGACGCTTTCGGCACGGGTCATTCCTCCACCTCCATCTCCGCCGCCTTGGGTATGGCCATGGCTTCCAAGCTGCAGGGCAACACCACGCGGCAGCATATCGCCGTCATCGGCGACGGCTCGATGACGGGCGGCGAAGCCTTTGAGGCCCTCAACAACGCCAGCGTCTCCAAAGCCAACGTGCTGGTCATCCTCAACGACAACGGTATCTCTATCGACAAGGCTGTCGGCGGATTGAGCCGCTACCTGGTCAACATCACCGCGTCGCCCAAATACAACCGCCTCAAGGAACATGTGTGGCGCAAGGCTGGCGGCGACAAAAAGGAGAGCCGCAGCCGCAATTTCTTCTCCAAAACCCTATCGTCGGTGAAGTCGGTGCTCTTGGAGGGTTCCAACTTCTTCGAATCGTTGGGTTTCCGCTATTTCGGTCCCGTCGACGGCCACGACGTCAACCACCTGGTAGAGGTGCTTGCCCAGCTCAAGGACCTGAAGGGTCCCCGTCTGCTGCACATCATCACCAAGAAAGGCAAAGGCATGGAGCTGGCAGAACGCAACCCTGTTGTCTATCATGCTCCAGGCCAGTACAATGCCGAGACCGGCGAGCGCATCAGCCATCACGATTCCAACCAGCCGCTGAAATATCAGGAGGTCTTTGGCCGCACCATCATCGAATTGGCAGAACAGAATCCGCGCATAGTAGGCATCACGCCGGCCATGCCCACGGGATGCTCGCTGAACCTGATGATGGAGCGCATGCCCGACCGTGCCTTTGACGTGGGCATCGCCGAGCAGCATGCCGTCACCTTTGCCGCGGGACTTGCCGCGCAAGGGATGGTGCCTTTCTGCAACATCTACTCCAGTTTCATGCAGAGGGCCTTCGACCAGGTGATACACGATGTGGCCCTGCAGCAGCTCCATGTGGTGCTCTGCTTAGACCGTGCCGGCCTGGTGGGCGACGACGGCCCCACGCACCACGGCACCTTCGATATGGCCTGCCTGCGACCCATCCCCAACCTGACCATCTGCGCCCCCATGGACGAACATGAGCTGCGCGACATGATGTTCACCGCCCAAGAGGAAGGCACCGGTCCCATCGTGATACGCTATCCCCGCGGGGCTTCCATACATCCCGACTGGCATAACGCCATGCGCCACATGCCCATAGGGCAGGGTAGATGCCTGACCGAAGGCAGCGAGGTGGCGCTGGTCACCATAGGTCATGTGGGCAACGTGGCTGCCGAAGCGGTGAATACGCTGCAGTCCAAGGGAATGAACCCCGGCCATTACGACATGCGTTTCGTCAAACCCCTTGACGAGAAAATGCTCGATGCCATAGCAGCACGCTACAAGCATGTGGTCACTGTCGAAGACGGATGCTTGGAAGGAGGTTTTGGCAGCGCTGTGCTGGAATACTACCAGCAGCGCCATGCCGCCGATGCCGCCTATCCTGTTCCCGGCATGGTCCGCCTCGGCATCCCCGACGGCTTCGTGCCCCACGGTCCCGTAGCCCAATTGCAGCACGACTGCGGCTTCGACGCCCCCGCCATAGTGGCTTGTGTGGAAGGAATTGTATCCCAGAATATTAGCAGTGCCGAGTCATGAAAAGAACCGTCACCTTTATCCTGCTGCTGACGCTTGCCATCGCACAGCGCGTGTCGGCTTCCGATTTCCAGAAGAATATCGGTGGCGTGACGATGGCGTTCACCATCACCGACGATGGCGACCAACCGCAGGTCACACTCGATGGTCCCGTCGCGAAAACCCCTTCGGGTCCGGCGCGCCGCCTCGTCATTCCCGACGAAGTGAATAGCGACGGCGTGCGCTATCGCGTGACGGCCATAGCCCCCCGGGCCTTCTTCGGAAGCCAGTGGCTGCAGGCGGTGACGCTGCCGCCATCGGTGAGTGCCGTGGGCTATGGCGCCTTCGAGAACTGCAGCGCGCTGCGCTGCGTCGTGCTGGCCTGCGACAGTCTGGGCCTCATGAGCGAAGTCTTCAGGGGCTGCAGCCAAGTCGACAGCTTGGTGATAGGACCTACCGTCCGCAAGCTGCCGTCGCAAGCCTTCGCCAGCCTCACCAGCTTGAAAGAGATCAGCTTCCAGGCCGTGAAAGCCGAAGCCATGCACTATGCCTTCTTCGGTTGCGAGTCGCGAGCCCGCATGGAGGTGGGCAGCGGCGTCACCGTCGTGCCCGACTTCCTGTGCTACAATTTTATGGGGCTTAGCGAGTTGGTGTTCGACACCGTAGGCAGCAGCCTTGCCACCATCGGACAGTATGCCTTTTCAAATTGCCTCTTTTTGCGCTCGCTGACGTTGCCGTCGAGCCTGACGCTCATCGAAGCCAGTGCTTTTGCCTACTGCCGGCTGCAGTCGGTTGCGTTTCGCAGCGCCCTGCCGCCCTATCTCAACGAGCACCCCTTCTATGGCGTCGACCCGCAGACCGTGGTGCAGGTGCCGTGCGGCACCATGCAGCGCTACGCCAATTCCGCCGTGGCGCACGCCTTCGAACATATCGAATATCCTGCCGGATGCCCTGCCGACCCCGTCCGCACCGAGGTGGTCTATATCCACGACACCGTCTATATCCACGACACCGTCTACCTGCCCGAGTCGGATTTCCACAAGCGTTTCGAGGCCGCGCAGGACGATGCTGACGACGACAGCCTCGCCTATGTCGACGACGGCCATTCGCGCCTGTTGGAGGACACCGACCCCGAGCAGTGGATTTTCCTCGACGGCAAGATTGTGCGCATCACCCATGCCATCGAGCTGGCCGGCACCTTGTTGCGCGCCTTCGACGACGACGGCCGGTTGGTGATCAACGAACGCATCCCTGCCGACCAGCCCGCCGACAACTACTATGTGCGGCTGCCGCGGCGCAAGCGCTATTTTCTCGTCGTCGGAGGTGCCACACCCATCTCTGTCGACATCATCAACCAGAAAGTTTCTCGTTGATTTTGGTGACGCATTGGCCGCCGACGAATGCACAATCCGCTGAATTTCTTGAAAAAAATCAGGCAAATGTTTTGCCAATCCAATTTTTTGTCGTATTTTTGTCTGTTGTTTTGTTTTTGGCATTATGCTGATATGTAGTTCGTTAATGTCAAAAGTAGACACGTAGTCGTATAGAAAAGTTATAAAAAATTAATAATAATATAAAAAACATTCAAAAAAATGACACCTTCGCATATAGAGCACATCGGCATCGCCGTGACCAACTTGGACGAAGCCATCAAGTATTGGGAAGATGTAATGGGCCTCAAATGCTACGCCATTGAGGAAGTTACGGACCAGAAAGTCAAAACCGCCTTTTTCAAGATCGGCGACGTGAAAATCGAGCTCCTCGAGCCCACATGTCCCGAAAGCACCATTGCCAGCTTCATTGAGAAGAATGGCGGCAAGGGCGGCATGCACCATATCGCATTTGCCGTAGAGAACACCGACGAGGCACTCAACGAGTGCAAGGAGAAAGGCGTGCGCCTCATCGACCAGCAGTCGCGCGGAGGTGCCGAAGGGCTCCACATCGGCTTCCTGCATCCCAAGAGCACCCTTGGTGTCCTCACCGAGCTCTGCTGCAAATAAATAGCACCGCAGGCGGACAGAAGAAAGAATTTTCGAGGCCTACCAACACCGTTAAGAGTAGCGGGAATCCTCACAATATAAACCTACAAAAAATTCAAATAATGGCATTTGAAGAAAAAATAAAAGAGCTTCTTGACAAAAGAAGTGAAGCCAAAATGGGCGGCGGTCAGAAACGCATCGACAAGCAGCACGAACAGGGCAAACTGACAGCCCGCGAGCGCATCGCACTGCTTCTTGACGAGGGCTCCTTCGAGGAGTTTGACATGTTCGTCACCCATCGTTGTACTAATTTCGACATGCAGAAACAGTCATACCTCGGCGACGGTGTGGTGACTGGCTATGGCACCATCGACGGACGTCAGGTCTATGTCTTCGCACAGGATTTCACCGTCTTTGCCGGCTCGCTGTCAGAGACCATGTCGCTGAAAATCTGCAAAGTTATGGACCAGGCCATGAAGGTCGGCGCCCCCGTCATCGGACTCAACGATTCGGGTGGAGCACGTATTCAGGAAGGTTGCAACTCGCTGGCAGGCTATGCTGAGATCTTTGAGCGCAACATTCTGGCCTCGGGTGTCGTGCCCCAGATTTCCGCTATTTTCGGACCCTGCGCTGGCGGTTCTGTCTATTCGCCCGCACTGACCGACTTCATCCTCATGTCGAAAGAGAACAGCTACATGTTCCTCACCGGCCCCAAGGTGGTGAAGACCGTCACCG
>CAMNKG010000066.1 GCA_946542135.1 uncultured Bacteroidales bacterium | reverse complement strand
GTGTCGATGAAAAAGATGTTACTCCGGAAGCCAGTTTCACCAATGACCTCGGAGCCGATTCTCTCGATACCGTTGAGTTAATCATGGAACTTGAGAAAGAATTCGACATTCAGATTCCTGAGAATGAAGCCGAGAAGATTGCCACCGTGGGTGATGCAATTGCTTTCATTGAAAACGCAGGAAAATAATCGATTCATTCCATGAATCTAAAAAGAGTAGTCGTTACAGGTTTAGGATCGCTTACTCCGATAGGCAACGATGTTGCCACCACATGGCAGGCGATGCTCGCCGGAGTAAGCGGTGCTGGCCTGATTACTCGATTTGATGCAGAAAATTTCAGGTGCAAGATTGCATGTGAAATCAAAGGATTTGATCCTTTGGAATATTTTGACCGTAAGGAGTGCAGGAAGATGGATCCCTTCACTCAGTACGGTCTAATAGCTTCAGAGCAAGCCATAAAAGACTCAGGGATAGACGACGAGAAAGACAAGCGTCGCATCGGGGTGATATGGGGTAGCGGCAACGGAGGCGTGTTGACCTTCCAAGAGGAGATCCGCGACTACGTGGCCAGCGGCAACATACCGCGGTTCAGTCCCTTTTTCTGCACGCGCATGATATCGAACATCTGTGCGGGGCAGATATCCATAAAACACGGTTTCAGAGGTCCCAATTTCTGCACAGTGGCAGCATGTGCCTCGTCGGCAATAGCCATATCGGATGCCTTCAACCTGATACGGTTGGGGAAAGCCGACGTGATAGTGGCCGGAGGCTCGGAGGCTGCCGTAACGGAGTGCAGCATAGGCGGTTTCGGATCGATGCAGGCATTATCGTTCCGCAACGATGACCCGCAGACAGCCTCGAGGCCGTTCGACAGAGACCGCGACGGTTTTGTGCTCGCCGAAGGTGCTGCCGCCATCATCCTTGAGGAATTGGAACATGCCAAAGCCCGCGGGGCGAAGATCTATGCAGAACTTACAGGTTGCGGACTCAGCGCCGACGCCTACCATATCACTGCCTCGCATCCCGAGGGACAAGGAGCCTACGATGCTATGCTTGCCGCCATAGAGGAATCGGGGATGCCGATAGATGCCGTAGACCATATCAACACTCACGGCACGTCGACGCCGATAGGCGACATCTCGGAGCCCAAAGCCATAGCACGGCTGTTTGGCGACCACGCCGCCAAAATCAACCTCAATTCCACGAAGTCCATGACCGGCCACCTGCTTGGCGCCGCCGGCAGCGTGGAAGCCATAGCCACTATCCTGGCCATCAAGGAGAACATTGTTCCGCCGACCATCAACCATTTCAACGACGACCCTTCCATCGAGCCCCTCAATTTTACCTTTAACCACGCCGTTAAGCGCGACATACACTTTGCCCTCAGCAATGCCTTTGGCTTTGGAGGCCACAATGTATGCTTAGCCTTCCGCAAATACGAATAGGGAGAGGAGTTATGCCACTGTTTTGCCGGCATCGCAAGGACGACCCATTCTACAGTTTTTTTAAAAACATACTCGGTTTTGTGCCCCGACGCACCGAGTTGTACCAGACAGCCTTCATCCACCGTTCCAAGTCGATGGAGACCCTGCAGGGCCGCAAAATCAACAACGAGCGGCTGGAATATTTGGGCGATGCCGTGCTGAGCACGCTGGTGGCGGAATACCTGTACCGCAAATATCCCTATCAGGGCGAAGGCTTCCTCACGGAGCTACGATCGAAAATCGTGAGCCGCGCCAATCTGAACAAGCTGGCCCAGAAGATAGGACTATCGCAGCTGATACAGTATAACAAAGAGCAGCAAGGCATCTTCAAATCCATTGACGGAGACGCCTTTGAAGCCCTTGTCGGCGCCATCTACTTAGAGAAAGGCTACACCTTTACGCGCAAAGTCATCATAGACCGCGTCATCAATCTGCATTTGGACATCGACGCCATGTCGCACCAAGAATGGAACTTCAAGAGCAAGCTGATAGACTGGGGACAGCGGGAGCGCTGCAAGATCAGTTTCGAGGTGGTCCGCACCCTCTATGAAGGCAAGAAAAACGCCAGCCGCAAGGAATATGAGATCCGCGCCATGGTAGGCGACGAACCCGGCGAGACGGCGATAGAGTATTCCATCAAGGCCGCTGAGCAGCTGGCCGCCGAAAAGACCTACAAAAAACTTGTGGAAAGCGGTCGCATCAAGCCCACCGAGACCAAATAGAAGCTCTGATTCCAAAACATTTAGCTCAAAGCAGATACCAAAATATTTAGCTCAAAGCACCCTGTGGTAGCATTCAGAAGCGCCAGCGAATCTGCGCTTTGATTTCGTGCTTCATATGGCCCGGCACCACGTCGTAGCCCGACCCCAGCGACTCCTTGTCGGGATAGAACGAGACGGCATATTTCAGCGCCAACGACCACTGGTCCGACCAATCCTGCCGCACGACGAGGTAGCCTCTGATACCGCGACCCGTGAGCATCGGCACGGCAAACTCATACATCAAGTCGCTCTCGTAGGCGAAGATGCGGGCATCATAGGCAGAGACGTCGAAGAGGGCGAGACGCAGCGTGGCAGAGAGAGGCTTGGTGAGGCGCGCCCATTTCAGCGAGGCCTCTTGCGACATGAGAAAGCCCCGTTGCGGCGCATGCTCCTCGCAGTCGAACCACGTAAGGAGGAGCCTTGAGAGGAGCCTGAGCGACTGAGACGGCGAGTAGTCCAGTGAGAAATTCAGCTGGCGCCGCCAAGTGCGTTCCGTGGCATAGAGCATGCCATCGCTGTTGCGTTGCGCCGATTTGAGCCTGAATTGTGCGGTAAGGGTGGTATAGGGCGCAACAGCCTTGGAGAGCGCGAGGCGGTAATCCACGCCCGACGAAGGGCTGTAGATGCGGTAGCGGAACCACGGAAAACGAAAGAAATCGACCGAAGAGCGCATGTCGATAAAGAAAGGCAACCTCGTGTTAAACAACAGCGTCACCCCCGACTCATTCTGAGGGGAATCCGACTGACCCAAGGTGTTGGCGAAACGGTTCTGATAGGTTGGAGCCCCGTAGCGGTAAGCCACCGACACCACATTGTTGGCGTTGAGATGCAACATCATGCCCGCCACCGCAGCAAAAGGGCGCAGATGCGGCTGCGACCAATAAGGGCGCAGGCTGTCGTTGAGCGCCAGTGCCGCCTCGCCGAACAGCATCAGACGCCTGAAGCGATAAGTGGCATCGATGCCTACATTGAAATTGTCAGCGCCACGGAAAGCGTAGGTGTTGTACAGATTCGGCGCCGGGATGACCGCCTTGTCGAAATGCAAGGCATAAGCCGTTGCCCCGAGCTGCAGCGACTGACGGCGATACTGGATATGGGTGCCGAAGAGCTGCTCGACGAGGTTGTTGCGTTTGCTCATCTCGTTGTCTGTGCGGTGATAGCCAGACTCGTAGAGACTTTGCAAATAATCCTCGCCCGACAGCGAGGTGTCGGAAGGTGCAGCCGTAGCGTCGCGGCGTGCCAGAGAATAGAACGCCGTGATTTCGGTGTGAGGAGCCACCTGGAGGGTGGCAGCAGCCCCCTGCAGGTAACCGTATTCGCAGAAAGCGCTGGCGGGGCGTATGCCCTGACCATAGCGACGCAGCGCCATATTGCCAGACATCCATGGGGCAAAACCGCTCCACAGCGTAGCCCCCTGTCCGAACTGCAAATGGTATTTGCCGACGATGGCACGCTTGACGATACCCATATTGTTGAGCATCAAATAGAAACCATAGTAGTCGAAGCCTGGCAGCGGCGTATGGTGGAGGAAAGGCTCGCCGGGGTCTTTGTCGGCCGAGAGCTGGAACACGATTTTGTCGGCACAGTGAAACCTGTAGCGGAAATAGAGTCTCAACGGCGAGCCCGCATAGATATCCTCCTCATAGGCACGCGAGAGAGGCCATGACATCTTGCCACCAACACGCAAGTTGCCGTGGCCGTGGGCCAGGAGTTGCCGCAGCGACTGCCGTTCCTGATGAGCCACCGGCGCCACCGTGACGAATGGAGCCATACGGCGGATAGTCAAGGAGTCGAAGCCATTGAGCAGATGCAGTTCGGCAAGCGACAACATCTCGCCATTCTGCTCAATGTAGGCGCGCAGCACCTCGCGCTGGAAGTCGGAGAGGAACGGGAAATCGTTCCAGTCGACGGAAGCCGTATCGTTGAGATTCATCGGGTTGTCGAGCAGTGTAGCGAGCCGTTCCACCAGGTCGTCGGGAACCGATTCAGACTCGAACTGGTCGGCCCATTGTTCCAGCCATTCCCCCAGCACCGCATTGCCGTCTTGCTGAGCCACGGCCCATGGCAAGCAGAGCATGGCGAACAACAGCGAGGCAAGGAGACGGACTATTTTCATAATCAGGCGTTAGAAGCGATAGCTAAGAGCCAAAAGAGGGGACATTCCCAGAACCGAATGGTACTGGGCGACAAGGTCGACACCGAGATGTTGGCGCTGCATGCCCAAGCCAAAAGTGTAGCATACCGGCGCAGTGGAGAAACCCATTCTGACGGCATAGAAATCGAAGAAGACATATTCCAGACCGCAGCGCAACGAGGCGTCGTCGTAGAGCGACTTTTCCACTTCGACGACGGCAAGAAGTTCGTCGGCAAGCCAGTAGGAGGCGCCCAGATTGAAGCGTGCCGGGACATAGAGCTGGGAGGCGGTCTGCAGTGCCACCGCCGAGGGGTTGTAGGCTTTGAAACCTACGGTAAGCTTGTCGGACGGTGCATATTGTAGCGCCACCGAGAAGGTGAGCAGATGCTGAGGGTCGTAATAGGGGTCGGAGGTAGAAGCGTGGAGATAATGGAAGGCGGCGCCCAAGGACAGTTGTTTTCCCAGGGGAAGCGCATAGGCCAGCGAAAGCATCTGCTCGTTATAGTCGCTGTTGCCATAATGCACGGCCGAGAAAGCGAAGGCGCCAAAGCCGACGGGCACGGCCGCTGCCGCCGAAGCGTAGCCCATGCCCTGCATGAGGAACTGCTGCTGGTAAGCGAGCGCCACCGAGGTGCTTTGAAGGCGAGCCATGCCCGCGATGTTGTCGAGAGCCGACACATGGTCGGGCAATGCCACGGCGGCGCCCCCCATAGCTGCCGCTCTGCCGGCGAGGACAGGGAAGTCGAACTGTGCCGCCATAGGCAAGGGCAGGAGCAGAAGAGACAGAAGGAACCATTTATGCATACGCTACAGATAGCAAAGACGCGCCACACCGCAGAGGGGGAATGGCGCGTCGGTTAGGGAAGCGCCCTCCGAAGAGGGACATTGATGACAACTTAGAGATTGCAGAGACCCCCCTCATAGAAAGCCTGCTGCACCAATTCGTGGATGAGCGAGGTGCGGCGGCTCGAGAAAGAGCCCGTAATGGTCACCTGGTGGAGGTAGTCGTCAGTGTTGATCATCTGGCCGTTATCGATGGCATCATTGATGCGGTCGATGTCGCTTTGGGAGAGGTAGTAAGCGCCGACATTGTTGAAGGTACCCTTGACGGTGTAGCCCACAGCAGGATATTCCGAGATGCTGATAGCGCCGCTGTTAGAGATGTACCACGAAGTGTCGGAGAGGGCGATGATGACAAAATTGAATCCTGCAGGGCTGCGGATGATGCTTGCCAAAGTGTCGAAGTTGAAGTTACGCAGTCTGTCGACCGTCAAGAGTTCGTTGATGGTATAGGACCCCGTAGTGGTGTCGGAGACCTGATAGACCATAAAGGGGAACGTCAGTTCAGCCTTGGAGAGGTCCACCTGAGCGCTGAAATCGATGGTGGCGATGGTCGATGTTTCGGTTGCCGAGTCCACGATGGCGAAATTGTCGACCACGCTGGAGACGAAATTGACCGTATCGACGGTAGCGCCGTTGTCCTGGTCGGGGGTGGTGATATATACCGTGGATTGGCCGAAGAGACCCTCTTCGATGATGTCGTTGATGATGCCCAGCTCATCGCATGAGCTCAACGACAACAAGGCGAAAACGCCCGCAAGCAGTGAAAATAAATGTTTTTTCATAATTGATAATGTTTGTTAATAAAATGGATTAATAATGGCACAACAATCTGTATAACGCAAAATTACAAACTTTGTTTCATGGACACCAAAAAATTCTTCAACTCGGTGAGCGTATCGATAAGTTGAAGTTTCTTGTCGGGAGTTTTGTCGTTGCGGAGCTGCTGACGAGCGCCTTCGAGGGTGAGGCCGCAGTCTTTGGTGAGATGGTGTATACGCCGGAGGAGTTCGATATCCTGCCGGGTATAGCTGCGCGTGCCCTTCTTGTTTTTAGCGGGGCGCAGCTGAGGGAACTCCGACTCCCAGAAGCGGAGCAGCGAAGTGTTGACGCCGAGCATCTCGGCCACCTCGCCGATGTTGTAATAAAGCTTACCTTCGGTCATGACATATAAGGTGTTAATAGACGTAATAGCCTTGGTTAGACTGATAGCTTTCGCGCTTTTCGTATTTCACATCGCGCAGCGAGGAAGCCTTGATGTTGATAGCGAAGTTCCAGCTTTTGTAGTAGCCAAAGGGCACCCAGTTGAAGCGCATCTCCCAGCAATGGAGGTCGCGGTAGATGTCGATGCTGGTGTAGGACATGCCCTTGTTGGTGAAGTCGTAGCCCGTAGAGAAATGGAAGCGCCAGTTCTCGGTGAGTTTGAGGCTGCCCGAAACGGAGACAGAGTGCGTGATGCTGCGGTTGATATTGAAACGAGCCGCGTCGTAGGCGCTGATATAGCTGAGGGTATAGTTGAAAGCCAGGTTCCACGGCATGGAGAAGTCGGCGTAGGAGCCCATCATCCAGACGGGGTCGTAGTCGTAGGGAGTCTGCCGTATAGGCTGCACCATGGTGCCCTTGCCTTTGGGGGCATCGCGCTTGAAAGAGTTATTGTTCAGGCTCCACGACAGTTGGGCGCTCCACGAGGACTGGTTGAGGCGGAAGAGCTTGTGCTGGGTGTTCCAGAGGAAGCGGTCATGTTTGTTGCCCAGGCTATCGATTTCGTAGGGCGAGAAAGAGCCCGAATAGTTGAGGACGAGCGTCTTGAACAACGTGGTATGGCCCGAGATGTTCAGATCCGACCAGTTGAGCGAGTCGCGAGCCAAGTCGTAGCTCATCGAGAGGTTGAGGCTTTCGATCAGGACCACCTTTTTGAGTTCGTCGGTAGTGTCGCGCCAAGGTTTGATCTTGGCTTCGAGATTGTTACCTATAGATATGCCTATCTGCCCGGAGCGTCCGTCGGCGGGGCCGCCATAGAGGCTTTGTTCGAAGATGGAATAGCGGTGCACATAGCCCGTGGTGTCGGTGTAGGACCGCCAGTAGCCCAGGCGTTCGCTGCCGAAGTCGGGACGGAAATTGAACGACAGGCTGGGATTGACGACATGCCGTAAAGCCTTGAGGGGGCCCACTTTGAAATTGAACATGCCATAGATGCGTGTAGAGAGCGCCGAGGAGAAAGCCACGTCGCGGTTGGCATGGAACCCGCGCACCGTGTCGATATGCAGCGAACCCGTTTCGTCGATATCCTTACGGATGGTCGACCAATGCCAGCGCTCGTTGTAAGTCAGCGAGTTGGTCCAGTTGAAGAACTTGAGGACCTTCATAGTGCTCTGCACCGGGATACGGTGGTGGATGCCGTATTGCATCTCGTTGAAGATGGTCTTTTTCAGGATGTTGGAGTCCTGGGTATTGATATTGTTCTCACCCTCCAGGACGTAGGACATCGAAATATTCTCATACCAGCGGTAGGCACCCGAAGGCATCTTGCGACGGAAAGGATAGAAGGTGTTGCTGCTGAGCGAAACGGAGGGCAGCTTGATGTTCATGACCCCCGTCTGGATGTTGTACGACTCGCGGGCGCTGAGCGCCAGGTTGAACCAAGAGCCGATAGAAGTCGTGTAGCTGATGTTCGACGTCGTCGTGCTGTTGAAATAGTCGTTGGAGTTGGTAGTGTTGCGGTTGTAGTTGCGGCTGATGATATTGACATCGGCCGAGAAGCGGCTGTTGGGGTTGGCTTTGGCGTCCTGGTCGTGGCGCCAGGCGATCTTGAAGTCGCTGTATTTGCGGAAGGTGTTGGTGTCGCCGCTGATGCCCGTCTTGGTGATGCCGTAGCGGATGTCGAAGTTGCCCTTGTATTTATAGCGGCGGTAGTAGTTGGACTTGGCTTCGGCGGCCCAACTGAGGTTGGTATAGATTTCGCCGATGAGCGAGAGGTCGATGAAATCGTTGATAGCGAAGTAGTAGCCGCCGTCTTTAAGATAGTAGCCACGTCCCGTCATCCAGCCATAGGAAGGGAGGAGGATGCCCGAGGCGCGGTCGTGGGCCAAAGGGAAAAAGGCGAACGGCAAAGCCAGGGGGGTAGGCACGTCCTCGATGGTGACATAGGCTGGGCCTGTAACGATTTTGTCGTTGGTTATCAGTTTCGACTCGGTGAAATTGATGGCAAAATGGGGGTGGGCATAATTGCAGGTAGTGTATTGGCCGCCGCTAAGGTACATCACCGAGTCGTTGATTTTCTTGATTTTTTCGCCGTGAAGGTAACCGTCACCCTCTTGCGTGATGACGCCGCAGATGATGCCTTTTTGCGTGTTGTAGTTATACGTCAGCGTGTCGGCGTTGTATTGCGAAGAGCCCTGGACGAAAAGGGGACGTCCCTGATATTTTCCGGCGCTGTCGACCGAGCCTCTGGCGTGGAGCACCTGCTTGTCGAAGTCCACCTCCACGACATCCGCCTTCAGGTTCATGCCGTCGAAGGTGATGTCGCCCTCGTGGTAGAGGAAGGCCCTTTTGCGGTCCAGATCGATGGCGATAGAGTCGGCAGCCTTGTATATGACCGTTTGTTCGACAGCGTCGGGCGACAGGGGGAGCCGCGCGGCGCTGTCGGCGGCGACAGAGTCGGGGAGGGAGAGCGAGTCGCGCAGCGCCGTGTCGGACGGCGACAGCTGCGACTGTGAAGGCACATCTTGAGCGTAGACCCCCTGGCATCCCAGCCACAAGCAGAGCAGCAGGAGGAACCCCGGCAGGGGAGAAAAACGGGAGTATCGGGAAGCCAAGGGAGCCAACTTAAAATGTTATTTTTGATTATTTTTCACTTTTCGCTCGACAACATACAAATTTTTAGTATTTTTGCATTTTGAAAGTGCAAAGATAGCACAAAAAGCGCAATTGATAAAAACAAAAAATATACATCTATAAATGAAACGTTTAGTAGTTCTAATGATGGTCCTACTCCTCATTCCGGGAGTTACATTTTCCCAAAAAAGAGAGCCGGGAAAAGTAAAAACCTTGGTTATCGACCCAGGCCACGGCGGGGACAAGCCCGGAGCTTTGGGTAAGCACAGCAAAGAAAAAGACCTGACGCTGGCCATAGCCAAAAAATTCGGCAAACTGGTCAACGACAACTACCCCGACGTAAAGGTCATCTTCACCCGCACCACCGATGTCGACGTCACCCTATCAGAGCGAGCCAACATTGCCAACCGGGCCAAGGCCGACCTCTTCATTTCCATACACTGCAACTCGCACCCCACGACGGTGCCCGT
>CAMNKG010000065.1 GCA_946542135.1 uncultured Bacteroidales bacterium | reverse complement strand
CCCCGCCCCGCAAAAAACCATCTCCCTGCCCCGCGAAAAACAAGCTCAAAAAACAACCCGTAAAATCTGGTACGCAGGCGCCTCGCCTGCGAAAAGCACCGTTCATCTTGCAAAACCCTAAAAAATAAACATATATGACAATTATTCAAAACCACTGCCGAAATTATCTGCCTCACATAGAAATCAGGAAAAGTCAGTTTGTGACGTTCCGACTCTATGATTCCCTGCCTCGGGATCTCGTTTCTTTCTTGAAGCGCGAGACGAAATCGTTGTCCAAGTTGGATTTGACGTCTGCCGAACTGACAGCCAGTCAGCGTAAAATGTTGAAGTTGGTAGATGGTTACGAGGATTCGGGTTATGGGCAGTGTTTTCTAAAGGATGAGCGCGTGGCGGATATGATGGTCGAGACAATGAAGAAACATGACGGCAAGATGTATCGTCTGTACGACTGGTGTGTGATGCCAAACCACGTCCACGCTATGCTTAAGGTCAATGTTGACTGTTCCTTGTCGTCGATTATTCATTCGTGGAAATCTTATTCTGCGCATAGGGGAAATGCAGTTTTGGGAAGAAGTGGGCCGTTTTGGATGGGTGAATATTATGACCGCTATATTCGTTCGTTCGAGCATGGTGTGAAGGTGTCGCAGTATATCGTGAATAATCCCGTCAAGGCTGGATTTGTTGTGCGGCCCGAAGAATGGCGATGGTCGTCGGCATGGAAGGAGTAGGGAGTAGGGAGAAGGAAGAAGGGTGAAGGGAGAAGGAAGTAGGGAGGGCTTTCTTTTTTCTCTTTTTTTCGCAGGCGAGGCGCCTGCGTACCAAGGTGAGTCCGGGTGTTGCTGTGGGTGGGGATGCTGGGTGATCGCAGGTGAGGCGCCTGCGTACCAGACAGGGGACCGTCAAATCTGGTACGCAGGCGCCTCGCCTGCGATTAAAAACAATACCGCTTTGTCTGAGAAACATAATGCTGTAGGGGGCTCTCAGACAGCAATGTATAACTCTCACCAGCAGCAATATTTATTATTTCTTGATCTTTTTTTTCTTGCTTTGTTTTTTCTTTAGTTATTTATTTTCCCTTTCTTTCTTTTCCACTTTCTATCTTTTTTCTTTCTTTTTTTCTTCCTTTTCCTCTTTCTTTCTATCTTTCTTGGGTTTGGGGGTGGGGAGGGCTTCGCAGGTTGTATGGACCAGTTGGGCCAGGTAGTCGCTGTTGTCGATGTCTTCGATATAGAAGTAGGGCTTCGCACCTTCGTAGGGAGGTCGCATGACGAGGTCCTTGAGTATGCGTTTGCACTCCTCGGTGGGTTTGATATACAGTCCGTTGTCGCTGATAAGACCATATAGTTTGCCGTTGCAGTATAGGCCATAGTCGCCAAACATCTTCTTGGCTTCGATGACGCCGGCGGCGGCACACTGGTCGACGATGTACTGTACTAAATCGCTGTTGCTGGCCATGGCTGTTTTATCGTTTGATGATTTTGACTGTGGCTCCTTGGGCGGTACGCAGCATATAAAGGCCTATGGGCAAGTGGCTGATGTCGAGTACGGTGAGACCTTCTTGCAGTTCCTTGGTCATGACGCAGCGGCCCATGGCGTCGTATAGGGTCGCCATGCCGGCGACGGTAACTATATTCAGCGTTGCGCTTGCAGGGTTGGGATAGATGGTCACCTCGCGACTGTCGGTAACCTGTTCGATGCCGACATAGGGGTCGTGTTCGTAGCATCCGATGTCTATGCGTCCGCCTCGGAAACGGTTCGTTCCGTCCAGGTCATAGCTGTAGATGCCGCGTCGCAAGGTGTCGCCGGCGTCGACAAGCGGGGAGAGGCTGCTCAGTCTCCAGTCGCCCAAGGTGGCGGAGACGCCTCGCGTCATGTCGGGGTCTATAAAGAAAGGCCCGTAGCCTTCCATGGGCCTGTTCTCGTCAAGTAGCGCGATGTTGCTGCTGGTGTCGCCCGTCAGGTCAAGACCTTCTATGGCCGAGAAGGTGATGTGGTCCGTAGTGGCATCGGTGAGCGAGCTGTCGTTGTTCCATACGATACAGTTGCGCACAATGGTGCCGCGGTTGACGATGCCGGCGCCGCGGTTGCTGACCACGTTGCAGTTGATGAGTTCGCCACTGTATCCGTCGACGCCGTAATAGCCATCGTTGTGGGCTATGAGGCTGCTGCATATCTTGGAACTTCCTCCGATATCGACACCGTTGCTGCTGTTGTTGTGGACGGTGCAACTGAACATACGGCCACCGTTGACGTTTACTGCGGCGTTCTCACGCACGCTGCTTCGGCAGTTCTCTATGGTGCAATATTCTATGGTCATGTTGCTGCCCACGGTGATTCCCATGCCGTTGAGGGTGCTGTTGCCGTCGCGGATGGTGATGCCGTTGAGCAATGTGGCGGCCGACAAGTTGGAAGCATACACCACCATGTTCTTGTTCTTGCCGCTGAAGATGGTGGGTGCTGTGCCGCTGCTGCGCTGATCGATGCTTTGCTCGGTGCCTGCAAAGCCTCCGTAGATTGAAATGCCTGAGGGCATCTTGAAGGCATAGTTGGCGTTGGTGTCACCATAATAGGTGCCGCTGCGCACCCACAGCTGGCCGCTTTTGTATAGACCTCTCAGCTTTAGGGCATCGAGGATGTTGGGTGTGGCCTGGCTCCACGACGAGCCGTCGCCGTGGGCTGCGGCATCGATGTAGATGGTGTCGTGCAGCGAGGCGATGCCGCTGGGGACGATGTTGAACACTGCACCCTGGCCTGTGGCGAAACCGTTGACATAGTTGAGGGCGTAGTAGCCGTCGGTGTAGCCGCCCCATCCGAAGTTGAAATGGTATTTCCCGTTGCTGCTCTTGTATCCGTCGCAGACAAAGGCATGCCCCCCGTCGCTGTTCTTGCCGCTGTAGTAGACGGGACGGCTTTGGTACAAGTCGTTCTGCAGCAGCGAGTCCCAGATGCCGTCGTTGCCGTTCTTGCTGAGATGGTAGCTGTTGGTGTAGCCGAAAAACATCAATGCTTCGGGCACATCTTCGCTGTGCGCGCCGCTGCCGGTGGTGTGTTGCGGATATTCATAAGTCATATGGACGGCGATGCCGCAGTGGTAGCAGAGTTTCGACACCTCGTTCTGCTGGTTGGCTGGCGAGTAATAGTTGACCTGGTTGGGCATCAGGTTGTAGTTGTAGGTGGTGGAGTCGAAATCGGCTCTGAGGACTCCGTAGGAGGGGTGTATGTACTGTTCATGATAGAACCCCCTCGCCGGGTATTGGTGGTAGCGGATTATCTGGGCCATGGCGGTGGCCACACACCCTGTGACGCATCGGCCGTTGTCGGCGCCGCTCCATTCGGGACAGTAGTTGTTGTAGCCCGACCCCTGCGCCCACTGGGTGCTGAGCAGCTGGGCTACGTTTTTGCCGTCCTTGGCGCTGTAGTAGCCGCTGTCGCCGCTTTTCAGCGCTTGCCATTCTGCTTTCCATTCTTTTTGCGCTTGGCGTGCTGCATCGGTGTGGGTGGAACTTGCCAGGAAAGCCTCCATGTCGGTAACGGTACTCTCCATCCAGCCTTCGAAGTTGGTGGGCAGGGCGTCACGTTGGTAGACGCCGTTGAAGGAGTAGCCGATGATGGGGGTCAGGTCGTCGTTGCCGCTGACGATGACGAAGCCTTGGCTGCCGATGTTGAAGACAAACATCAGCGTGTCGCCCGTCGAACTCTGCCAGCTGTCGCAGAGTGCTATGGGTTCGGCGTTGGCCCTTGGACAGTTGGCGTCGATGAACGAGACTGCGACATGCTTTGCCGTTGATGACGGCACGGGCTTGGCCACGGCGGTCTGCAAGGTGAATAGGGCGATGATGGCCAAAAGAATGGGAAATCTATACATTGGTGTTTCTTTTTAACGGTTCAGATATTCTTTGACATGGTCGATGACGATGTTGGCGCGAATGTCGAAGGCTTCGCGGGTGGCGTAGCCAATATGGGGCACCATGACGCAGTTGGGGGCGCTGTTTAGCGGGTGGCTCTCCGGAAGTGGCGGCTCGCATTCATAGACGTCGATGCCGGCACCGGCGATGGCGCCTTCTTTCAGCGCCTGCGCCAACGCCTCGATGTCTACGACATTGCCTCGGGCGGTGTTGATCAGCAGGGCTGTGGGTTTCATCAGCTTCAGTCGGCGGCTGTCGATCAGGTGGTGCGTCTCGGGCGTCAGCGGCACATGGAGCGTCACGATGTCGCTCTCGGCCATCAGCGTGTCCAATTCCTCGTAGCGTACACCCAGTTCCGTCACCTCCTTGTGTTCGCTGCGGTTGTATGCCACGACGTTGCATCCGAATGCCTTCAGCAGCCTGATGGTGGCGGTGCCTATGGCTCCTGTTCCGACCACGCCTACGGTCTTGCCCCGCAGTTCGCGGCCCAGGAAGTTGTTGCGGCTTCCTCCGTGGCGTATTGTGCCGTCAAGGGCGGTGACGTGGCGCAGCGTGTCGAGCATCAACCCGATGGCCAGCTCGCTCACGGCGGTGGTGGAGTAGCCGGCGGCGTTCTGCACCTCGATGTTGTGAGCCTTGCAGTATTCCAGGTCTATGTGGTCCAGACCGGTGAAGGCCACCGACAGCATCTTCAGTCGGGGGCAGCAGGCTAGCACGGCTTGGGGCAACTTGATGTTGGAGATGATGGCTATCTCGCTGTCTTTCATTCTTTCGACGAGGGCTTGCTGCTCCTCGTTGCGGTCCAGGTAATAATGAAAAGAGTGACCCTCGGCGGCAAAGTCCTTGCGGATTTGCTCAAAGTCCTCTCTGCTGATGCCAAGGGGTTCGACACAAACTATATTCATATTGTATTACTGTTAGTTGTAGGTGGTGTGTTATCTTTTTTTGGCGCAAGCTTTGCGCTTAAGGCAATAAAAAAACGGTAAAAGTATAAATTTATTTTACCGTTTCTTTTTTACCGAAAAACCAAAGGAGCCGAGTTTCTCGCCGAGCCCGTAGTATTTGCCGTGCGAATAGGCTATGGGGGCGGCATGGTTGAGTTGGAAAGCACCTGTGGTTTTGTCAATCAGCTTCTCTTCGGCGTTGATGGCCACAACGCGGGCAATGAACATGTCGTGGCTGCCCAAAGGCTTTACCTCCGTCACTTGGCATTCGATGTTCAGCGGCGATTCGGCGATAAGAGGTGCTTTGACAATCTGTCCCGCTTCGGGCGTCAGGTGAAGCTCTTTGAATTTGTTGTGTTCGCGTCCGCTTTTCACTCCGCACCAGTCGGTGGCTTTGACCAGCGCTTCGGTGGTGAGGTTGATGACAAACTCACGTGTGTGTTCTATGATGGTGTAGGAGTGACGCTCTTTGCGCAGCGATATGTAGCACATGGGCGGGTCGCTGCAGATGGTCCCGATCCAGGCCACGGTGATGATGTTGTAGTCTGCCTCGTTGTCGCCACACGAAACCATGGCGGCGGGCAGCGGATAGATCATGGTGCCGGGTTTGAAAGCTACTTTGCTCACGGGTAGGCTGTTGGTGGGGGGGGGGAGACTATTCGCTGAGCTTTTTCTCCAACTCGTCGACCCAGTAGTGGAACTGTTTGTCGGTCTCGTTGAGGTTGGCAACGGTCTTGCAGGCGTGAAGCACGGTGGCGTGGTCCTTGTTGCCGCACTGCAGTCCAATGATGGCCAGCGAGAGCTTGGTCTTCTTCTTGGCGAAATACATGGCCAGCTGTCGGGCTTGCACTATCTCACGCTTGCGGGTGGGCGACTGGATGCTGTCGATAGGCAGTTTGAAGTAGTCGCAGACCACCTTCTGGATGTAGTCGATGGTGATTTCGCGCGAGGTGCTCTTCACGAACTTGTCTATCATCTGTTTGGCCAAGTCGAGCGTAATCTGGCGATGGTTCAGCGACGACTGGGCGATGAGCGAAATCAGCGCACCCTCCAGTTCGCGGACGTTGGTGTTGATGTTGTAGGCGATATATTCGATGACGTCTTGCGGCATCTCGATGCCGTCGTTGGCCAGTTTCTGCTTCAGTATCGCCATGCGGGTCTCTACGTCGGGGGTGCCCAGGTCGGCAGCCAGTCCCCATTTCAGTCTCGACAGCAGGCGCGGCTCCAGGGTGCCCAGCTCTGAGGGTGCCTTGTCGCTGGTGATGATAATCTGGCGGTTCTTCTGGTGCAGGTAGTTGAATATGTGGAAGAAGGCTTCCTGGGTGTGGATGCCTTTTGTAGCCCAGAACTGGATGTCGTCGAGAATGAGGAAGTCAACCATCTCGTAGAAATGCACAAAGTCGTTGGTGTTGCGGTTCTTCACGGCCTCGACATATTGTTGGAGGAACTGCTCGGAAGTGACATAGAGCACCGTCTTTTCAGGGTCTATCTCTTTGGTCTTGATGCCGATGGCATGAGCCAGATGCGTCTTGCCCAAACCTACGCCGCCATGGAGCAGCAGCGGGTTGAACGACGTGCGTCCGGGATTTTCGGCCACGGCATATCCGGCGGCGCGTGCCAGACGGTTGCAGTCGCCTTCAACGAAATTCTCCAAGGTGTAGTTCCCGTTCAGCTGGGAGTTGATCTTCATTTTCTGGATGCCGGGATAGATGAAGGGGTTTGGTAACTCCTTGTTGTTTTCGTCGGCACTGATGACAAGAGGCACATCCTTGGCCCTGTTGTAGGTGGCCTGGCGCCCTGTCGACGGTATGTTGGTGGTCAGCGGGGTGTCGCGAATGCTGGTGTCCATAAGGATACTGTATTTGAGCATCCCGTTGGGGCCCAACTGCAGGCGGATGGTGCGTTTCAGCAAGTCGATGAAATGCTCCTCCAACCACTCATAGAAAAACTGACTGGGGACTCTGATCGTGAGCACGTTGTCTTCAAGCTGGATAGGAACGATGGGTTCAAACCAGGTTTTGAAGACTTGTTCGTTCTCCGGCCCCAAGTTGTCTTTTATTATTTTTAAGCAGTTTGCCCAAACGGTTTTGTAACTCTGTGTCATTTCAAAAATGTTTCAAGTTGATTTTACGATTACTTATCTCAGACTCTGTGTTTCTTTTTCGTGTTGCAAAGTTCCACTATTTTTTTTTCACCGTGTTTGAAAAATATTTTTGCACATGTCAATTTTTTTTATTAAACAAACCGCCACTTCTATTTTGGGAAACACTTAATGAAATTAAAATTAACTAATCCACAATATTTTGCTGAAATCTTATGTGATTTGCCACCCCCATAATATACACAATTTTTTTTATAGACAAAAAATCTTTTTGGTTTTTTGACCTTTTTTTTGACCTTTTTTTCTGTTTTTTGCTAATCGTTTGTGTTATAAATCAGTGCTGATTATTGGGTGTACAAGTAGTTGTAAAACAATTATATATATTAAAATATTGAAAATGAGAAGCCGCAAAATCCCCCTTTTTTATATGTCTCAGATTTTCATTTTTTTTGGATTTTCAAATATGCTTTATCAACTGTCGAGCGGTTGAAAAATAATTTTTTTCTTCGTTTTTTTTCTGTTGTTCATAACCTGGGGTAGGGGGCCGCTCCTCGTCGATGAGGTTATTTTTCCGGTTGAAAAATATATTTATGAATTATTACTATATATATAAAAAAAAGACGTACCTTTGTAGCACTCAAAAATAAAGGAATTTCTGAGTAAATAATTATAAATTAACTTTTTAAAATAAAAATTAAGAATGAAAACAGCTTATAATTTCAATGCAGGTCCTTGCGTCCTGCCCAAAGAGGCCATCGAGTCCACCATTGCCGCTATCCGCGACTTTGACAACACGGGCATCGGTCTGCTCGAAATCTCTCACCGTACTCCCGGTTGGGAGCGCACCATGGAAGAAACCCGTCAGCTCTGGCGTGACCTTCTGAATATCCCCGCTGAATACGAGATCCTTTTCCTCGGCGGCGGTGCCAGCACCGGTTTCTTGGATGTCCCCGCTAACCTGCTCAACAAGAAAGCTGCCTACCTGCAGACTGGCGTTTGGGCTAAGAAAGCTGCCAAAGAAGCCAAGAACTTCGGCGAGACCGTCATCGTGGCCTCCAGCGAAGACAAGACCTACAGCTATATCCCCAAGGGTTGGACCGTCCCCGCTGACGCCGACTATTTCCACATCACTACCAACAACACCATCTACGGTACCGAGATCCGCAAGGACTTCGCCGCTAACGAAATCAACAACGTCATGCTCGTTGCTGATATGAGCTCCGACATCATGAGCCGTCCCGTCGACATCAAGAAGTACGGCCTCATCTATGGTGGCGCCCAGAAGAACGTCGGCCCCGCCGGTGTTACCTTCTACATCGTCCGCAAAGACATCCTCGGCAAGATCACCGACCGTCAGTATATGAACCCGCTGCCCACTATGGTGGACTTCCGCACCCACGCCGCCGAAGAGGCCAAGAACATCTCCATGTTCAACACGCCCCCGGTGAGCGCCATCTTCGTCATGCACGAGACCCTGAAGTGGGTTAAGAACACCATCGGCGGTGTGAAGGAGATGGAGAAGATCAACCTCAAGAAGAGCAAGATGCTCTACGAGGAGATCGACCGCAACAGTATGTTCCGCGGCACTGCCGAGAAGGAAGACCGCTCCATCATGAACCACTGCTGGGTGATGGCCGAGGGCCGCGAGAACCTGCAGGACGCCTTCATGGCCTTCGCCAAGGAGCGCGGCATGGTCGGCATCAAGGGTCACCGTTCGGTTGGTGGCTTCCGCGCCAGCCTCTACAACGCTTGCCCCGTCGAGGCCGTCGAGGCCCTCGTCCAGTGCATGCAGGACTTCGAGAAAGCCAACAAGTAAATTGAGTGAATAGTGACCAGTGAACTGTGACACGAACACGTATCACTGGTCACATTTCTTTGACAAGGATGTTTCATAATGATCTCAACGTCTGGAAGGAAAGTATAAATCTTGTAAAGAAGGTTTATAGGATTACTTCTTTGTTCCCTGCTTCAGAACAGTTTGGGCTAACATCCCAGATCAGACGGGCTGTGGTATCGATTCCGTCAAACATTGCAGAAGGCTGCGGCCGTAATAGCGATAAAGAACTAATCCGTTTTTGTTGGATTTCAATGGGTTCACTTTCAGAAGTCGAAACGCAGTTGATAATTGCCCGTGAACTTGAATTTGTCAACAATACGGCAGAAATTGAGCAAGACATCCGTAATGTCAGAAAAATTCTCTCTGGTTTTATAAATTATATTCAAAGTAAACAATAATTGACTTGTAAAGACCTTAGTGCTCGTGTCACAGGTCACAGGTCACATATCACAAAACAATGAAAATTTTAGTTGCTACTGAAAAACCTTTCGCAAAAGTTGCTGTTGACGGCATCCGCGAAGTGGTTGAGAAGAACGGCCACACCCTGGCTCTTCTCGAGAAATATACCGACGTGAACGATTTTTACGCTGCTGTTGCTGATGCCGACGCTCTGATCGTCCGCAGCGACAAGGTCACCAAGGAAGTTATCGACCACGCCAAGAACCTGAAGATCGTTGTGCGCGCCGGCGCCGGTTACGACAACCTCGACCTCGAGGCCTGCACCGCCCGTGGCATCATCGCCATGAACACTCCCGGTCAGAACAGCAATGCTGTCGCTGAACTCGTGATGGGTCTGCTCGTCTTCTGCGTCCGCAATTTCTACAACGGCAAGAGCGGCAGCGAGCTGATGGGCAAGA
>CAMNKG010000064.1 GCA_946542135.1 uncultured Bacteroidales bacterium | reverse complement strand
CCGACAGGCTGATTACAAATCAGCTACTCTACCAACTGAGTTACATCGGCTTTTATCAATCTTTCAAACACCTCTTTCTTTCGTGAATTGAGGTTGCAAAAATACAACTTTTTCCCAAACAATAAAATTTTTTTTCAACTTTTTCTTCAAAATAACATATATACCTCTGATTTTGTGAGAGATTATTTTTTTACTTTTGTTAGATAATTTGGCGGGAAATAGATGAAAAGCGCCGAGAGAGGGGGTGAAAAAACGAAGATTTGGAGTGTTTCTGCCGTTTTTTTCGGCATTTTGCAGAAAAAAGTGTATAGATGATTGATTTTAAGTGATTAGAGAGCAAATAGAGTGTATCTTTTGGGCATCGTTGGCACATGAGGATGGGGATAGAGCGGTGAGGATGGGGATGAGGAAGAGGATGGGGATGAGGAATAAGTATGGGACGGGAACGGGGGATGGATATGGGAACGGCAATGGATATGGGAACGGCGATGGAAATGGGGGCGGGGTCGAAAATGGGGGCGGGGACGAAAATGGGGACGGGGAACAGGGAGACGGGATGTGGGTACATATCTCGCAGTTTGGAATGTACGCAGCGGTTATTTTTTAGGGGACAATACTTTTTTGGAAGGAATGACGTTAAGGGGTCATGATGGAAATACCTTCAAAGATACTTGAGAATGCTGTCGACGAGATAGCGACGTTGCCGGGAGTAGGGAAACGGTCGGCCATGCGATATGCGTTGCATCTGCTGAAGTCGAGCGACAGCGACTTTGCCTCCTTTGTTGGGGCGCTGACACGACTAAAAAGCGACTCGCACTACTGCAGCCGCTGCCACTGCATCAGCGACACGCCGGTGTGTCCGATCTGTTCGAGCGACCGGCGCAACCAGAAGATTGTCTGTGTGGTGGAGAACATACAGGAAGTGATGGCCATAGAGAACACGCAGCAGTACAGAGGTGTATATCATGTGCTTGGCGGTGTCATTTCGCCCCTTGACGGTATCGGCATCAACGACCTGACCATCAGCCAGCTCATAGAACGCGTGGGGAAAGAGGAGATAGAAGAGGTGGTCTTGGCGTTGCCGACGACGATGGAGGGGGACACTACAAATATATATATAGACCGCCAGCTGAAACAATTTCCCCAGGTGAAGGTGACCACCATAGCCCGCGGCATAGCCATCGGCGACAACCTGGAATATGCCGACGAGATCACGCTGGGGCGTTCTATCGCCAACCGGGTGCCTTTTGAAAGCGTTTAGAGACGAAAGGAAACCACTATTTTTTAACGGCAAATCATTTACAACCTTAACGTTAACCTTAACTTTAGGATACTGCTAATATTTTTAACGGCGAATTACTCGAATTATCTAACACCTTAACATTAACCTTAACTGCTAATTTTTTCACGGCGAATTACTCGAATATTCAGAGGTAACCGATAATCAACGATAACCAACAAACAACGATACAGATGAGAAGAGCCACAACAACCATTGGATTCGCGGTCTGTCTGCTGATATGCTCTTTATGGACAGGATGCGGACGGGCGCAGAGCGCAGCAGAATACAGCAAGGAAGACCGAGCGCTGCGAGCCGAGATCGGGCAGCTGCTGATGGTCGGTTTTCGCGGAACGGAGATAAACGACACCATGCACATCGTGCGCGACATCAAGGACTATCATATAGGCGGCGTCATACTGTTTGAATACGACGTGCCCTCGCAATCGAGGCCGCGCAACATCAGTTCGCGGAAGCAGCTGACGAAGTTATGCCACGATTTGCAGCGCCAGAGCGAGACGCCGCTGCTCATCGGCATCGACCAAGAAGGCGGGAAGGTGAACCGCCTGAAGGAGCACTATGGTTTTCCGCCATTCCTTTCGGCCCAGCAGATGGCCAAAGAGGGCAACCAGAGTGTGCGCCGACAAGCAGCTTTGACCGCCAAGACGCTGCAGCAGGCCGGCATCAATGTCGACTTTGCCCCATGCGTCGACGTCAATGTCAACCCCGACTGTCCGATTATCGGCAAGCTGGGGCGCAGTTTTGGCAGCGATGCGCGGCGGGTGAGCGAATGTGCCTCCCTATGGGTCAATGAATTGCAACGTTGTGGCGTTGCCGCCTGCCTGAAGCATTTTCCCGGTCACGGCAGCTCGCAGGAGGACACCCACCAAGGTGTGGCCGACGTCAGCGACAGCTGGAGCGCCATAGAGCTGGATCCCTACCGACGACTCATTGCCGACGACGAGGTGCTGATGATCATGACCACCCATGTCTTCAATGCCCAGATAGACAGCGTCTACCCCGCCACCCTGTCGAAGGCGACACTTAGCGGACTGCTTCGCGACAGCCTGCACTATGAGGGAGTCATCATCACCGACGACCTGGCCATGGGGGCCATGACGAAGGTCTACAGCTACGAGGAGATGCTGCTACGCAGCCTGGAAGCCGGAGCCGACATGCTTTGCATATCCAACAACGGAAGCCAGTACCAGCGCGACATTGTGCCCCAGACCGTCGACCTCATCTTCCGTTTGGTCAAAGAAGGGCGGTTGGATGAATCCCGGATTCATGAGAGTGCCGCGCGCGTGGAGCAGCTCAAAAAACGTTTGTCGGCAAGGTAACCCCTGACAATCGCGTCCGGCTGCGTTATTTCCCGCAAGAGGGAAATGCCGCAGGACCGTTTCGGAGTCCCACAAGGCAGACAGAAAGACAAGGAGAGCCGTAGAGTCCGCGGCATTTGAAAAAAATATGTAAATTTGTCGGAGAAAAGCAAACAGCATAAAAGCCGTTAACAGACTAATTATGAAGAAATACATTACAGATTTTACCGTCGTCGGCAAACATGTTTTCAACGAAAGTTACTTCACGCTGACCTTGAAGCACCCCTCGAAGCTGCCCGAAATAGCCGCCGGACAGTTTGTAGAGGTCGACGTTCCCGGCAACAAAGCAGTGATGTTGCGTCGACCCATCTCGATACACGATGTCGACCCCGAGAAGAACACCCTCACGCTGTTGATACAGGTGGCCGGCAAAGGCACCCGCACCCTTTCGGCAATCGAAGAAGGAGCGACGTTGAATATGGTATATCCCTTAGGACACGGTTTCAGCATCGCCGGCGAGCGCGTGCTGCTTGTCGGAGGCGGAGCAGGCATAGCGCCGCTGCTACACCTAAGCAAATGCTTTGCTGCCAAAGGCATACGCCCCACCATACTGCTTGGAGGCCGTAGCGCCTCTTATATCCCCGTGCAAAAAGAATTCGAGCCCTACGGCACCGTAGGATTCGCCACCGAAGACGGCACCCTGGGAGAGCGGGGAATGGTCACGCAACATAGCTTGTTCACAACAGCTTACGACCACATATACACCTGCGGACCCACCCCCATGATGAAAGCCGTGGCCCGCTTTGCACAGGAGCATCATATAGCTTGCGAAGTCTCGCTCGAAAACATGATGGCCTGCGGCATTGGCGCGTGCCTGTGTTGCGTGGTAGACAGCGACGAAGGGCACAAATGCGTCTGCAAAGAAGGTCCCGTATTCAACATCAACCGACTAACCCGATGGATGGCACAGTAAACAACAGCCTGCCGACATCGAAAAAAACGAACAACATGCTTGAAACCAAGATACATAATCTCACGCTGAAGAATCCCGTGATGACCGCCTCAGGGACCTTCGGATATGGCGAGGAATTCGCCGACTTTATCGACCTGAACCGACTGGGCGGCATCATCGTGAAAGGGACGACAGGAGAGCGCCGACAGGGCAACCCCTACCCTCGCATGGCCGAGACCCCCTCGGGGATGCTCAACGCCGTGGGGCTACAGAATGTCGGCGTAGAGACCTTCTGCAAAGAAGTATATCATAGAATCAAAGACTTAGACACCCATATCATCGTCAACGTCAGCGGCTCTTCCATCGAGGAATACTGCAAAACAGCCGCAATGGTCGACGAACTGGACAAGATACCCGCCATCGAGCTGAACATCAGCTGCCCCAATGTCAAGAAAGGCGGTATGGGTTTTGGCGTCAACCCCGAAATGGCAGCACAAGTGGTGAGCGAGGTACGCAAAATCTATCATAAGACACTGATAGTAAAGCTTACACCCAACGTCACCAACATCGTAGAGATAGCCAAAGCCGTCGAAGGCGCCGGTGCTGACAGCGTAAGCCTGATCAACACCCTGCTGGGTATGGCCATCGACGTCGAGAAGCAGCGCCCCTACCTCAGCACCATCACCGGCGGTCTGTCGGGTCCTGCCGTCAAGCCCGTGGCTGTAAGAATGGTGTGGCAAGTGGCACATGCCGTCAGCATCCCCGTCATCGGACTGGGAGGCATAGCTTCGGCTGCCGATGCTCTCGAATTCCTGATGGCAGGAGCCAAAGCCGTGCAGGTTGGTACCGCCAACTTCATCGACCCCGCGGTGACGATAAAAATCATCGACGGACTCGAGGACTACTGCAAGCGTCATAGAATCAACGACATCAACGACATTATCGGCATCATATGATACTTGTCGCCGACAGCGGAAGCACCAAGACCACCTGGGCAGCAGTAGAGACTGGAACCAAGGTGGTTACCGAAGGAATGAACCCCCTGTTCGTAACAGATGAACAGGTACATACCATCTGCCAAAGCGTGCGGAACCATTTGTCCGTCAGCGACGACGTTACAATATTCTTTTATGGTGCCGGATGCGGCAACGTGCTGCAGCAAAGTCGGATGCAGAAACTTCTTGAAAAAGGATATGGCACCTCGCGGGTGAAGGTCGAAACCGATATGCTTGGCGCCTGCCGAGCCGTTAGTGGCAACAAAGCCAGCCTGGTAGGAATTCTGGGAACTGGGAGCAACGCCTGCTACTATGATGGCGAGAAGATAGCTGCCAAGTCGGTCAGTTTAGGCTACATTCTTGGCGACGAAGGGTCGGCAAACTATATGGGCCGAATGTTGCTGAAAGATTACCTTACAGGCAAGATGCCAGAAGACATAGCAACCTTGTTCCATGAGACTTACCCATACAGCTACGAAGAATGGATAGACCGAATCTACAACAAGCCCAATGCCAACAGGTTTCTGGCTTCGCTGGCCCGCTTCGCCACAGACCACATCGACCTGATGGAACGCGAGAACAACATCTGGTATGTTGTAGACCAGTGGCATAGCGCCCAGCTTGGCGACCTGATAATGCAAACACATTGCTGCCACATCGACATCGTTGGAGGCTTTGCAAAAGCCATAGAATCAGGGCTTAGAGAAACATTGACATCCTATGGTATAGAAGTGGGGACCGTACTTGCCGACCCCATCGACGGCCTTATCGATTTCCACAAAAGAGATTCTAAAAAATCTTAATTTCCGACAGCCTTATAATTATTGGGAACAAATCACGTTACACAACGAAATAATTCAACACTCACAAAACAGAAACAATGGACTTAAGCAAAATCTTAGTAATCTCCGGAAAACCGGACATCTATGAACTCGTATCACAAACCAAGAACGGAGCCATCGTTGAGTCGCTGGCCGACAAGAAACGTTGTCCCGTATTCAAGACAGACAAAATCAGTTCATTGAACGAGATCAGCATTTTCACTACCGACGAAGAGAAACCGCTACGGGAAGTATTCCAATCCATATATAAGAAAGAAGAAGGCAAGAACATCGCCTTCGACATCAAGAAAACCCCCTCGAAAGATCTTTTCAGTTATTTCAAGGAGATACTCCCCAACTACGACACCGAGCATGTCTATGCCTCCGACGTCAAGAAGGTGTACCAATGGTATAACCTGCTGAACGCTGCCGGCAAAATCGACATGGACAATCCCGAGCAAGAGAGCAAATAGCGGGACACGTATTATTCAGGACGGGAAGTGGTGGCGTAGTAGTCGCTGACAGCATCGAGGACATCAAGGACTTCGGGGAGCGAGGCCACCGTCACAAGCGGGATGCGGAAACGTTTGAAATCGAAGAGGCCACGGAAATAGGCTCCATAATGTTTTCGCATCTCGAAGACCGCCTGCCGCTCGCCTTTGAAATCCACCTCGGCGAGCAGATGTTGGCGGCACACTTCCACCCTATCCAACACAGAGACAGTGCCGTAGGCGCCTGACTGCATCAAGGACTTGGTCTGTTCGAAGATCCAGGGGTTGCCGATGGCAGCTCTACCGATAAGGATGCCGTCGACGCCATAGCGACGACGCGCCTCGAGGGCCTGTTCAGGACTGGCAATGTCGCCATTGCCGAAGACCGGGATATGCAGCCGTGGATTGGCTTTGGTTTCGGCAATCAGCGTCCAGTCCGCCGTGCCGCGATACATCTGAGCCTTCGTCCTGCCGTGAATGCTGATAGCCGCAACACCCACATCCTGCAGTCTTTCCGCCAACGAAACAATCGGCTTGTCGCTGTCGTCGTAGCCCAGACGCGTTTTCACCGTGACGGGGACAGGAGAACGCTTCACCAGAGCAGCGGTGATTTCCAACAGCTTAGGAATATCTTTCAGCATCCCCGACCCCGAGCCCTTGCCCGCCACCTTGCGCACCGGACATCCCCAGTTGACGTCGATAAAGTCGGGGTTAGCCTCCATCACAACGTCGACGCACTGAGACATGGCTTCGAGCGAGTTGCCGAAGATCTGGACGCCCAAAGGACGTTCAAAGTCGGCGAAGCACATTTTGCGACGGCTTTTTTCCGCATCGCGTATCAATGCCTCGCTGGCGATGAACTCGCTAATCAAAACATCGGCGCCGTGCCGTTTGCACAACTGACGGAAAGGCATGTCGGTGACATCGTCCATCGGAGAGAGGAAGAGCGGAAAATCACCAATGTCAATATTGCTTATTTTGGCCATTACACAGGGAGTCTTGTCAATAGGGTTAGCGTCAAAAAAAAAAGCAGGCACCGTCGTCACAGGAATCGGCAACAACACATAGAATCAGACGGTTGACGAAGGATGCCCGAGCAGAAAAACGGTGCAAATATACATATAAAAAACGAAACCGCAGCCCCTTGTTACGCAACAGGGCCACGCCACAAAATCTGAGGTGCCGGGAAAACAAAAAAAGGACTGCGGCGTTATCAGGAGAGAAACCATCGAAAACAACGCCCCATGGAAAAGACCCATACACTACATTATCAAGAATGTACGATTGACCAGATAGACGCCGCAGACCGTCAGTTGATGCAAGCAGCCATAGCAGCCACCGACAGCGCCTATGCCCCTTATTCCCACTTTCATGTGGGTGCCGCGCTAAGGCTGGAAGACGGCACCATCGTGCAAGGCAGCAACCAAGAGAATATAGCCTATCCCAGCGGCCTATGCGCAGAACGCACCGCGCTGTTTGCAGCAGGAGCGCAGCACAACGGCAAAGCCGTAGAAGCCCTTGCCATAGTGGGACGCGAGAGCAGCGGAGCCCTGGTGGCCGCGAGCCCCTGCGGAGCCTGCCGGCAGGTGATGACCGAACAGGAAAGCCGACAAGGACATGCCATGCGCGTGATATGTTATTATTCCGATACCAAAATACTGATATTCGAGGGGGTAGAATCCCTGCTCCCCTTTGTTTTCACAATGTGAAGCAAATAGCAAAACAGCTGTTTAATAAAATGAATTTCAGCCTGATAATTTTTTATTGAAAAAAGTTTTTCTTTAAAAATTTGTCAGACAGATTTTTCTTTGTACTTTTGCAAACTTGTTTCGTGCGCAGTAGAAGCTATATATAAGAATAGCATAATCATAAAAAGACAAATGACAAACCTGTGCGCGAACACGCAAAACACCTTGTCAATCAATAAATAAAAATAACAAAATGGGAATTATTGGAAGTATCAGAAAACATTCTTGGGTGGCAGTCCTGATTGTAGGTATTGCCATTGTCGCCTTCATCATAGGCGACCTCAGAAAAAACTCGAGACAAGACACTTTCGCCGCTATCGACGGTAACAAAATCACCTACGACTATTTCAACTACCGTCTGTCGCAACGTGAGAAAGAGAATCAGATGGAAGGCACCAACAGCTATGCCTTCCGCGACTATGTGTGGCAGGAAATCATCCAGGAGCGGTTGTTAGACAAAGAGATGTCCGCTTTGGGCATAGAAGTGAGCGACGAGGAAGTCTCCGACATGTTCTTAGGGCGCTTCATCCACCAGTGGGTGCGCCAGCAGTTCACCAACCCTCAGACCGGAGCCTTCGACGCACAGCTGATGAACAACGTGGTGCGACAGTACAGCGACATGCCCGACACCATGGAGATGAAGCAGCAGTGGATCCGATTCCAGGACCAAGTGCGCACCGACCGTCAGCGTACCAAGTATTTCAACCTGCTGGTTTCCGGCATGTACATGCCCGGCAAGCTCGCCGACGTCATTGCCGACATGAGCACCAAGAGCTCCGATGTCCGCGTAGCCATGCTGCCTTACGGTCAGAATCCGGACCTGAAGATAGAGCTCAGCGATGCTGACTATCAGAAATATTTCGACAGCCACAAGGCTGAGATCAACTACCGCATGTTCCGCATGGACAACCGCGAACGCAGAGAGGTAGCCTACGCCGTCTTCACCGCGCAGCCCTCGCAGAGCGACATGCAAGAAATCCAGGACGAAGTCAACAGCTGGTGGGAAGAGATTCAGACCCTTGACGACGACAAGCTCATCGACTTTGTCAACATGCACAGCCAGCACGGCTACATGTACGACTCCACCTTCGTCAGCAGCACCCTCTTTGCCGCTCCCCTCGACACCCTGATCAAAAGTGCCCACGCCGGTACGCTGCTGCCTCCCACCCAGGTACGCACCATGATGCGCAACGAGGTGGCCCGTCTGAACTACGGCCAATACGTGATGGGTAAAGTCCTGGCCACCGAGATGCGCCCCGACAGCATCCGTTCCTCGATTGTCTTCATCCCCAACAAGAACTACCACCAGAGCATCACCCGCAGCGAGGCCGAAGCAGCACATCTGCGCGACAGCGCCTTAGCCAGCATCAAGGCCGGCATGGCCTTTGAAGATGCCGTGAGAGCCTTCTCTATCGACACCAACAACAGCGGCGACCAAGGCTGGATGCCCGACGGCCCCGGCGAACTCAGCTGGATGATCGTGCACCACAACGTCGGCGACGTCTTCAACTACGACCTCCCCAATAATGGCGGACACCTGATTGTCAAAGTCACCGGCAAAACCACCCCGACATTGAAATACCGTGTAGCCCTGGTGTCGAAAGACATCGTTCCGAGCAACACCACCATCAACACCATCCGCGACAACGCCAGCCAGTTTGCATCGCAGTTTGCCACCTGCCAGGCCATGATAGAAGGAGCACAAGCCGCCAACGTGCAGCTGCGTAGCGACCTCCTCATCGCCATGAGCGACTCCCTGTCGGGCTTCACCAACACCCGCGATGCCGTACGCTGGGCTTTCGACGACAAGACAACCGCCAACGCCATGAGCGGCGAGCTCTATCCCTCCGACTTCAGCTATATCGTTGTTGGTCTGCGCGACATCTACGTTCCCAACAAGCTGACCCTTGAACAGGCCAAACCCCTGATGGAGCAGCCCCTCCGCATGGAAAAAGAGGGTGAGATGCTGGTTGCCAAAGCCAAAGACGCCATGAAAGGCAGTAGCGACATCAACGCCATTGCCGCCAATCTCGGTGTGGCCGTCGACACCATCAGCGGTGTCACCTTCAACGCCGACCGCATGGGCAAATACAGCATGGAGCTGAAAGCCATTGCCGCCAATACAAAGATC
>CAMNKG010000063.1 GCA_946542135.1 uncultured Bacteroidales bacterium | reverse complement strand
AGCCTCGTCATCTACGACGGATGGCAGGTGCGCATCCGCCACGGCGAGCAGTCGTCGGTGACCATTGTCACGCCGTGCAGCGTTTTCTTCGACGAAGGCAACGAGCCGCAGATCAGCGCGGTCAAAGGCCGCGAGCTGACCCTGCGGAGCAACAGCTGGATGCCGAAAAGTACGGTCGTGGAAATCGTGCTGAAACACAAACTTCATTATCTGTGCGTCGAAAAGAACGCGACGGTGGAGACCGACGACCTGCTGTTCTATGGCAAAGGTGCCAACGTGAATATTTTTGAAGGCGCCACCGTCAGCGGCCGCTCGTGGAAGGGCGAGAAAGAGCTCGAGGTGGATGTGGAGCACGACGCTACGCTGCGGCTCGACACGCTGCAGGCCGCTGACAATCTGACGCTTCAGCGTGCCGCCAGAGCCACCGTGCATTGCCCCGTGCTGATCAGCAACAACACCAAGGTTCGGAACGACATTAAAAGTTTCGGTTCGCTCTACCAGACCGACGCAGCCCGCAATCTGAGCGTCAAGAACGTCAATCGCAGCTGGACGAAACAATTGGATGGTGCGTCGATCAGCTTTGGGCTCACTTCGCCTGTCCCGCTCTATATGAACAACAAAAGCGGTTCGCCATACAACCGCGGTGAGAATTACCGCATCACGATGGCTGCCTCTTTCCTTAAGCCGTTTCGTCTGGCCGAAAACTTCACGTTCATGCCGTGGCTCAACCTGGAATTGGACTGGAGCCGCCTGCTGAACAGCGTCAGCTATGACGGCAACGCATTGCAGCTCAGTACCCCAACTTCGGGCGAGATTCCGCAGCAGCACCTCTACAGCGAAAGCCTGGGCTTGAAGCTGCAATTCAACTACAGTTTCGGACAGCGGAATGCCGAAACAGGCAAGAAACCGTTCTTCTTGAACTTTGGCGTTGATGCCATGTGCAATTTCGGTGGACGCCTGGTGACGCGCACTATGGGCAGCGACAACCGCTGGAGCCGTACGCGCGAGAAGGTCGACGTAATGAATCCCTGGCAGTTGCGTGCATTTGTCAGCATCGGCAGCCCCGCCGCTCTCGGTGGCTCGATAGGTTTGACCTACGACCTTTTGCCTACTTTCCGCACCGGCACCGATGCCGACAAGATTCACACCCTGGGTATTACGATAAGGTTCTGACGGCGGCGGCGTAGTTGCGCAGGCTTGTCGTCTTCATCAGCCGCTTGTAGACTTTCTTGTCCACAAGCGGCTTTTGGTATTCCCAGAAGGCCCTCATACGTGCCAAGACCTGATTGTCGTCGTTCAGAAGGCGACAGGCGTCATCAAAGAGCCTATCATGCATTTGCAATGCAATGTCCAGCACCTCGGCAGGAGACAGCGACCCCCCCTGCCTCCACTCCAAAGCCAACGTAGGACGCGCCAATAGTCCACGGCCCACCATCACCCCATAGAGGCCAGGCCAACGAGACACCACTCGGGTGATATCGTCCACCGACACAATGTCGCCATTAAAGACGACCGGATGATGCAACACGTCCATCATCATCTGGAAGGCCTCTTCGTTGACCGTACCCTTATACTGCTGCACGCCAAGGCGAGCATGGACCGTGACCATCTCGACCGGGAAGTCGTTCAACATTTCCGCCACATCCACTCCCTCTGCTATATCCGACATGCCGCAACGCATCTTCACGCTGACGCGCATTTCCTTGCGTGATGCCAACAGAGACATCATTGCTGCAACGCTGCTGATGCGTTGCAGCAATGCCGCACCGCGGCCGCGTCCCGTCTGCAACGGGAAAGGGCAACCCATGTTCAGGTCCACCCGTTCATAGCCTAAATGTTGCAACCAGTCCAAGAGCGGCTCCAATTCACTGGCATCAGAAGCAATCACTTGAGGCACAACAGGCACACCAACGTTCCGATCAGGCGACAAGTCACGGACATCCTTATTTCTAATCACACCGTTGTCGTAGCGCACAAAAGGAGTGAAATAGGCGTCCACGCCTCCCGTAGTATCATGGTGTATGCGACGATAAAGACAATCCGTGTAGCCTTGCAGCGGTGCAAAAAAGAGCTTCATTTTTTCAATTTTATATTTGCGACGACTCTAAAACAAGCAAGAAAACATCCAGATAACGCGAGAAAGAAGAAAAAATTTTGCACATCATTTCTATGTTATTTTCAATAATTTACAAAGAAGAAAAAGAAAAACATTCCCAAAAGAGCATTATTTTTCTTGCCATATTGGAAAATATTCGTACTTTTGCAACCGCTTTTGAAAAGAGAAATGATCTGCTAGCTCAGTTGGTTTAGAGCGCTTGCTTGACAGGCAAGAGGTCACAAGTTCAAATCTTGTGCAGATCACCAACAAAAAAGCCGCCTCAAGTGGGGCGGCTTTTTATTTTGATGATTTTTGAGGTGACGGGACGCCTAATCGCGTTCCTTCATGTCATAATAGTGCAGCTGAATTTTTTTGATGACATCGGTAAAGGTTTTATTGTCGGAACCCGTAGCACTATAGAGTGTTATTTCCCATCTGTCAGAGCCTTCGTCAAAGATGATGGCCAAAGCGCCCTGTCTGGAGAAATTGATGGCGTTCTTCATAGTCTTCAGACCCTTGTAGCTATTGCCCATGCGAAGTTTTTTACCGGCGAGATTGAGATAAACATTGGCACCTTCATATATTTCCATGCCATTTAAGTCCATGTCGGCTTTCATCACCAATGTGGATCCTTTGTAGAATTTCCATTCAAAATTTTCGAGAGCCACCCTGTCGTAGAGTCCATCCACTTTGGCGGGGATATCATCGCCCGACATCAACAAGCGAATGGGGCCCACACCTTTTTGAGTAACAAGCGTGCCTTGAGCACCAGCGGCGCACAGCAGGCCAAACAGCATAATAGAAAAGCAAACTAATTTTTTCATTGAAATTAAATATATTACGTGAGAGTAAAAAGATTCATCAGACGTGGCGTTCGCGGCCGTTGACGTAGATGGCGCTGAAGGGACGCGAGGGGCAGAGATACTCACAGGCGCCGCAGCCGATACATTTGTCGGCATTCACCGATGGCACCTTGACGGTGGCGCTGTCGTCGGGGTCAGCATTCTTGTCCTTGGGGACCATGAGGATGGCATCGGCGGGGCAGTGGCGGGCACAGTTGCCGCACTGCACGCCAGTGCTGTAAGGCAAACAGTTGTCCTGCACCAAAACGGCAAAACCGATATGGATATCTGTTTTCTCTTGCGGTGTGATGCGGTGTATAGCACCAGCAGGGCACACCTCGCTGCAGCGGGTACACTCCGGACGGCAGAATCCACGTTCGAAAGACATTTCAGGCTGCATCAACGTCTCCAATTTATCAGAGGGACGCAGCACCCTGTTAGGGCATTCGCTGACGCAGAGCTGACATGCCGTGCAGCGTTTGCTGAAATTCGAAAGACTCAGGGAGCCGGCCGGTTTCAGCGGCACGTCGCGATGTGGAATCTGCTTGTCCTGCACCACTGCCAGTCCGCCGTCGACTTTTTTCTCTTGAGCCGATAGCGCCGCAGCGCCCATCACCATGGCCGAAGTGGCGATAAACTTACGTTTCGATTCGTCGATGACCTGGTTGCGACTGGTTGACACGTGATTAGAAGGGGCCGTTACGTCAACTGTAGGATTGAGGCGGAAATGGCTGTTGCGATACTGAAGGGCGTCGAACTTGCAGATGTCGGTGCAATCCATGCAAGCCACACAGCGCGAGTAGTCGATGCGATGGTTGGCGATATCGATGCAGGAAGCCTTACAGTTGCGTTCGCACTGGTGGCAGTTCTTGCACTTGTCGGCGTCGATGACCGGTTTGAATAGCGAAAAACGAGACACGAGACCCAACACCGTACCCACAGGGCAAACAGTGCTGCACCACGTGCGGCCGCGGCGCAAAGCCAAGAAAGCCACCACCGCCAGCGTGACGGCAGCAATGAGCAGCGAGGTGCCACTCTTGACCCAAACGTCGACATGGTAAAATGCATAGCTCTCGTGGCGTTCGGCGACAGTAGCCAACAGATTATTAATCCAGAGGTAGACAGGTTGCAACAGGTTGGTAGCGATACGGCCATAGGCGCTATACGGGGCAATGAGGATAGCCACCGCGTTCAGGCCGACAATGATCAGCACCACAAACGCCACCAAGAGCGGATAGCGGAGCCAGCGGTTTTCGGGGATGAAATGGAAACGATTTTTTTTCACCTTGCGAGCCACGAAGTTAAAGCCATCCTGCATCACTCCCAAGGGGCAAAGTATGGAGCAGTAGAAACGGCCGAACAGCAATGTCATCAGCAAGATAAAAGCGACAATGGCGAAACTGCCCGCCATCACAGCCGGGAGGAACTGCATCTTAGCAATCCATCCCACATAATGATGGAGTACGCCACTGAAATCCAAAAACATAATAGTCACGGCCAAGAAGCACACCAGAGCGGCTAAAGTTCGAATTCTACGTAACATAAGTATCTATTTAGTCGAATGAAATAATTTGCAAAGATACTGAAAAATCCACAAAAAGTGTAACTTTGCAGAACCAAAAAAAAGGCAGCATAGCGATAACGAATTAATAAGCAACAAAATACACAACCATCAAAAACAAAAAACAATGGCATTTTTGACTACCAAAAATTTAAAAGGAGATATTTTTGGCGGCATAACGGCAGGCATTGTGGCCCTTCCGTTAGCCCTTGCCTTCGGCATCCAGGCATTTGGCGGCATCGACAGTCCGTCAGCCAGTTCGATGGGAGCCTTGGCCGGACTGGTAGGAGCCACGCTCCTTGGGTTTTTCGCAGCCCTGTTTGGAGGGACACCGTCGCAGATCAGCGGTCCCACCGGTCCCATGACAGTCATCACCGCCTCCTTGGTTTCCGGCATCTGGGTATCCTCCAACGGATCCTTTTCCGAGGTGCTTCTGGCCATGTCGATGGCAGGACTCTTCTGTGGACTCTTCCAGATACTCTTCGGTATCATCAAGATAGGGAAATATGTACGATATATCCCCTACCCTGTCCTTTCAGGCTTTATGAGCGGTATTGGTGTCATCATCATCCTTCAGCAGTTATATCCCCTGGTAGGTCTGAAATCGCCAGTGCTCACCATCGACATGATCACCGAGTTGCCCACCCGCATAGCCGGAGGCGTCTCTCTCAACGCCCTATGGTTAGGTTTGGGCACCATAGCCATCATCTGGTTGTTTCCCAAGGTCACCAAAAAAATTCCCGCCACTCTTGTAGCCCTGATTGTGATGACGGTAGTGTCGCTCTTCATGGACATACCCGAGAAGCTCACCATCGGCAACATACCCAAAGGGTTACCGGTGCCTTTCTTTGCCAAAGAAGCCATCGACCTTAGCGGCATCGACTGGATAGACCTACTGAAGGCCAGCATCATACCCGGCCTCACCCTTGCCGGCTTAGGCTCCATCGACACGCTGTTGACCTCGGTGGTAGCCGACAATATCACCAAGACCCACCACAACAGCAACCGAGAGCTTATAGGACAAGGCATAGGCAACATGGTAAGCGGACTCTTCTGCGGCATAGCAGGAGCAGGAGCCACGATGAGAACCGTCGTCAATGTGAAAAGCGGAGGCCGCACCCCTATCAGCGGCATGATCCACTCGCTCTTCCTTTTGGCTATCCTGTTGGGTTTAGGCAGCCTTGTGAAGTACGTGCCCCTCTCCGTGCTGGCAGGCATCCTGATTACCGTAGGCTGGGGCATCATCGACTTCAAAGGATTCAAAGACCTCCTCAAGATACCGCGAGCCGATGCCTTCGTTCTGATTGTCGTTTTCCTTCTCACCGTTTTCGTCGACCTGCTTACCGCCGTAGGCATCGGCATGGTCATAGCCTGTGTCCTCTTCATGAAGCGAGCCTCCGACCTTGTTGAAGGCGGCTACAGTTCGTCCGTCATGACCGACAGCGACCTACATCGAGGTCTGCCAGCTCCGCCCCAAGCCAACTTTGACAAGAGCAAGCCCTGGAACGACGAACACGGCATCAACGAAGAGTTGCTGCAGCACATCTACATACAACGCCTCAACGGGCCCATCTTTTTCGGCAGCATCACCAAGTTTCAGGAAGTGATGAGCGACATCCCCGACCATGCCAAAGTGGTCATTATCAGAATGCGACTTGTTTCCTTCATGGACCAGTCCGGGCTCTACGCCATGGAGACAGCCATCAAAGACCTCCAAGCCCGCGGCATCATGGTGCTTATGACCATCATCCAACCGCAGCCCATGTATATGCTCAAGACCTTGAACGTCATTCCCGCCCTTGTTCCCGAAGAGCACACCTTCAAGACCTTTGAAGACTGTACACAGTTCCTCAACCAACTGCAACTGCAATAATGCCATCGCCATGCGTAACTACAACAGCTTGGTGACCCATCTGGGGCTGAAAATGCTGGTAGAGTCGCCCTTGTGGCCGCGCTATGTGGAGCGAGACCCGAGACGAGCCGTGACTACCTACTGGCACTACAAGATGTGCGCCCCCTTACCGCTCGACCATCCACAGACCCTGAACGAAAAGATACAATGGCTTAAGCTCTACGGCGACCAGCAGCTCTGGAGCCAGTGGGCCGACAAACAGAAAGCCAAAGAGCTGCTGACCGAGCGAGGGCTGGAGCGCTACCTCACCCCTACCCTCGGCATTTGGGAGACGGCCGACGCCATCGACTTTGACAGCCTCCCCGCCCGCTTCGTGCTGAAATGCACACACGACTGCGGTTCCACCGTGGTAGTAGACAACAAGGAGCAGCTCGACATCGCCAAGACACGTCGCATGCTGTCACGCCGCTTACGCCAGCCCTACGGCTACCATTCCACCGAGTTACACTATATATGCATACCGCGCCGCATCATGGCCGAGGCAATTATCGGTGGCGACGAAGCAACGGTCTTCACGCCCCTGACCGACTACAAGTTCTGGTGCTTCAATGGCCATGCCGAGCTCTGCTTCATCTGCTACAACCGAGGCAAAGGCACACAGCAACACCACGTGATGAAAGACCTGTACCGCGCCGATGATTTCAGTCCGCTGCGCGAAGGGCTCATACCATCGGAACGACCGCACAGCGAGGAGTTGATACCCCGTCCCGACAACTACGAGGAGATGCTGCACCTTGCCGAGCAGCTGTCGGTGGGGCATCCCGAAGTGCGCGTAGACCTCTACAATGTTGGAGGGAAAATCTATTTTGGAGAGATGACCTTTACGTCGTTTGGTGGCATCATGCGCTATTTCACGCCCGCGATGCAGCGCCATCTGGGCCAGCTCACCGTACTTCCCGAGCGAAGCCAAGCGTCCTTATAGGTTCAATCCTCAAACCAGCGCGAGAGGCCCATCTTGCGCATGCGAGCCCACGACATCTTGATTTCGTTAGCGTGTTCAATCAGCGACATCACATCGCGGTCAAGACAACCCGTTGAGACAGCGATGACGTTGACATCCTCAAATAGGATGGGATTGCTCTTTTGCGAACGGTAAACTCCCACCGTATCAGGCAGTATAGTCACTGGCGTACCAATCTCCACGAGGCCCAGCACCGTGCGAGCATCGTCGTTATACATCCTGATGCAGCCATGCGAACAGCGCGTACCGATAGATTTGGGATTATTGGTGCCATGCATGCCGATGCCGTAAAATCCCGGCGTCTCGATCAGCATGAAGCAAGAGCCGAAGGGAGCCATTTCGGGCGTCTTGGGCAACCAGGTAGAAATCCTCTTGACGCGGAAATGGCCTTCGGGAGTTTTCCAGTCGTCGGCGCGACGTTTCTGTCCGAAGAGCCTACCGGCGGCGATAGGAGCCTGATGCAGCGTATCACCCTCGGCCGAAAGCACGAAAATCATCAGTTCCGGTTTGGAAATCACCACCCGGTTTTGGCTTTCGGCAAGGATGACACAAAGAACAGACAGCACGAAAGCCACTATCGATTTCGTCGTTTTCGAGAAGAGAAGCGCCCTTATTTTCATCATAGTGGACTTACAGTAAATGAGACTGCAAAGTTACAAACTTTTTTATAAATATTCAAAAAAAAAACAAAAAGCTTCGAAGATTTCAAGCATTGTTGTATCATGCCATTGTCATTAAACGATGCCTCTGTGAATGTTGGATCACACTGTATGTCCTTTGTCCGCTACTCATTGGAATCCGATTCATCCATGCAAGATATTCTCCTAACATTTATAACATATCGCCGGCATCTCTTAAAACATTCAACAATTGAAATTTAGTAACGGTAAAAAAAATAAAATTATAAGAATAAAAATCACGCTTGCTGTTTGTTGTTTAAATTGTCAAAAATCAATAAAACATATAAAATTTCATATGAATGTCTGACTTGATATTTACAGCATCGTTACAACTTGTTTTTTAATCATTACTTAGTAGACCTTAATGTAAGGGAAAGGGGAATGAAAGATGATGAAATGGCCTATATCCCAAATAAAACTCTTTCTTTTCTATGTAAGTGTGTAATTCTATTGTTTTTTCAAGGGATTCAAAATGTTGAAGAACGGCAGATTTGGAAATACGGTTAAAAGTACGTATCAAAACAAGGTAACCTTTATGCATAAAACAACCGATTGTTTTGTTGGGATGTATCTTTTCATATATTAAGTCGTTAAAAAAATAAACATAAAGATCCGTATTTGTACATGGAAAAACTATGACCGTTATGACACTGTCGATATCGTGTTCCGGATTTATCGTAAAGCTGAGTGTGAATGCATATCCATTTTTTATACTATCATAGTCCCAATTCCTCTTCGTTCTATTTATGGCACTATCAATACTGTCTTTCAACATTTCATTAGTCAGCGTATATAAGGGTAAATCTATCACTACGCTACCTTTCCCAGTGGTGTCACTTCCATAATGCGTGTAATAAACATCATCGTATGGACATTGATTTTGTGATTTGCATGTGTAGGACAAAGACAGTAGCAGAATAAACGATAATAGTTTAAATGAATGGCTGATTGTCGGTGTTTTAGTCGCACGATGGATCATATTTATGCTCTTTTTTAATGTGATGTATTATAGTCGCTCTGTCCGGATTGGAGATGCTTTCTGGAACCAAATTGTCAAACCGATATGACTTGCCGCAATAATCCAGATAACATGGAATTCCCAGGTCTCTTGCATATCGTATGTCCGCCGAAGATGGTCTCCAAAATTCCAGATCGGAGTGATTAGGATGATAATGCCTGAACATAATGGTAAAATCTTCTGATCGGGGGAACGCTGTAACACTGACTTCATCCCTTTTGTGAGATGTTACCAACTGTGACTCCACCCCGTAAGAATTCTTATAATAATTCCATTCGACATCAGACGAAAAGCCGCACCTTTCTTTGTCGATTATTTGATTGTATACGGCTTGTGCATCTTCATCGTTTGAGAATGCTATTACGTCAACTGTTTCATTTGTTTCTTTGATGGTGATAGGATATGCTATGATTTCCCCCTCGCAAATGGTTTCATGGTAGGGTTTATCTCTGTTGCCAAAATAATACCTTACGACACATCCTCTATCATGTTCCAAGGAACGTTCCATTCTAATTTGACCATTTATTATATTTATTGAAACAATGGTATCCATACCCATAGGGTCCACCAGCCTCACCGGATTCCACGCGCAATAGGCATATGGCGACAGCGACGGGTACTTGTCCGCCATCGGGTCCACGCTGAGCCAACCCGCCATCAATTCATGCTCCAAGTACCTGGCGCCAAAGTAAGAATACCCTGTGAGCAAGTCCGGTGGACTTGTGAGCCGAGCCCTGCAAA
>CAMNKG010000062.1 GCA_946542135.1 uncultured Bacteroidales bacterium | reverse complement strand
GGAAGTCGTAGTTGGAAAGATGGCTGCCCACGATGTCGTATTTGATGTGGGTGGTGTCGGCAACGGGTATCTGCATGGTGCCTTCTTCGTCCATGAGGTCGAACTTGGCGATGTCAAGGAAGCCGTGTTCGCGGATGGTCTGCCAGTGCGACTTGGTGTCCATGCGGGTGCCGGGATAGGCGGTGTTGCACTCCACGAGGGTGCCGTTGACGAGTTTGACGAAGGGGCCGATGAGCGCGGGCTGCAGGTAGTGCTTGTTGCCACCCTCGCCAGAGCTGATCTTGACGCCGACACGGCCTTCGGCTTTTACGCCGAGGGCTTCGTAGACCTTAATCAGCGATTCGGGGGTGATGTCGGTGGTCATGTAGACGGCAGCGCCTTCTTCGGCGGCTGGCGTCTCTGCTGCGGGAGCGGGTTCGCTCTTTTGTTTGCAGCCTACCATGGCAAGGCTTACGAGGGCTGCGAGCAAAAAAGTTATTTTCATTGTCGTGTATAGTTTATTGTTGTGTATATTTATTGTTGTGTGAGGTTTTGAGAATATTGATTATCCGCAATATGCCGGGATAGGCTTGGCGCGGCGTAATCTCAATAGCCGTCAGGCAATCCGAATCATGCCTGGCACCTGTGCCGGTGGGCTATTCTTCGGGCGAGAACATGGGGTCCCAGGCGGGAAGCATGATGGGCTTCTGGCTCAGCAGCGCGCGGATGTTGGCGGGAATGTACTGCTCTTCCAGCACCACGCGGAACATGTATTCGTTGAACCAGTCGTTGGTCATGATGAGGTTGCCCTGATAGCCGTAGTTGAGGCCCCAGCTGTTTTCTACCATCCATTTCAGGGGCTTGCCGTTGGCGTCAAGGTCGACGGCGCAAAGGGTCATGGCGTGGCTGCTGCCGCTGGCGAAGGTGCTGACGCGTTGCTTCTTGTCCATGCCGAAGGTGGTGCCCATCAGCGAACCATAGTCGAAATTGTTGGGATCCATGAAGCCCTTGTCGCGGTCCAGGAATTTGCCTACGTCGCAGCTGAAATACATCATGGTGCTGTCTTTGATGGAGGCGATGCACATGGGGGCTATCTCGTCCATGGGCAGGTTGATGTAGCGCCAGTTCTGGCCGTCGTAGACGTGACGGTCGTACTGAATCTCGTATACTTTATAGTATTCGCGGGTGGGGTCGTTCATGACCATGTAGTACTTCGAAAAGTCGGTCTTGGCGTATTTCTCGTAGAACGACATGGGGGTGTAGGTCTCGGTGCTGACCACTTCGCCTTTGTCGTTGCGCTCGGTCCAGGTGAACTCGGCGGGCGGTTCGCCCATCGTCAGCGCCAGCATGCGGTAGATGGTGGCAAGCATCTCGGTTTTGCGGTCGTTGAGCTTGGCGGGGGTCATGCCTTTCTGTGCGGCCATGTCGCGCAGCTCCAGACCGAACTCGCGCAACTTGAGAGCCAGCAGCGAGCTGATGGAGCTGGTGTTGTTGGTGTTGTAGGTCTCGGGCATCACGTCGCTGGGCACCAGGCCGTATTTCTCGATAAGGTTGGCGATGCCGGTAAACTGGCCGCCGTCGCCGATGGGGTTCTTGAAGAGCCACTCCACCTCTTGGTCGCTCATGGGCTTCTTGTAGGTGTCGATGATGGCCTGCAGGAACAGGTTGCTCTTCTCTAACTGATCGTAGAAGAAGGTGTAGGCCTGCGAGAATTGGAAGTCGGCGGGCAGGTGGTGCTGACGGATGGCTTTGTTGCGCAGCACGTTCATGCCGGTAAACATCCAGCAGCGGCCGCTGCTTTTCTGGTCGGTGACGGCCTTGCTGACCACGCGGTTCGAGAAGTGCGAGTCGAACTTGGTGGCGTTCTCATAGTTCATGGCCAGCTTGGCGGGACTCTGGTTGACCATGATGTTGCGCATGGCTTTGTCGCTGGCGGTGCCGCCATAGGACTTCTTGATCTTCAGCATCATGTCGGTGCTGATGCCTCCGTTGGTGGTGGCCGGTGTCTGTTTCTTTTGGGCCATGGCGCTGCCTGTTGCCAGAAGGCATGCCATAGCGGCAATGACGAATTTCTGTTTGTTCATGTTTTTTATTATTTGTTTTGTTTTTAGCGCTTTGTGTTTGCTTGGCGCCCCCAAAAGGGCTTTCGCAACGGCTGCAAAGGTACAAAAAAAATATTATTTGTATTTTTGCAGCGCAGTCGTCTTCTTTGAATTGCTGTTTAATTGTTTAATTAATAATATTTTATATCTGTTCTTATGAAGATATTATTTTTCGGAGTCCTCGTGCTGAGCCTCTCTGCTATGCTTGGCGCTTGCAACCATCAGTCGGACAACGCCAAGAATGCCGACAGCACGGCCGACGTCGCCGTCAACGCTGACAACATCTACCAGTTTCAAGTGCTTGACCAAAATGGCGACACCGTCTCGCTGGCCAACTACAAAGGCAAGGTGCTGCTGGTGGTGAACAGCGCCACTCAGTGTGGCTTCACACCTCAGTATGAGGAGCTTCAGGCTATCTACGACCGCTACAAGGCGCAGGGTTTCGAAATCCTCGACTTCCCCTGCAACCAGTTCGGCGCACAGGCTCCTGGCTCCAACGAGGAAATCCACTCGTTCTGCTCGCTCAATTTTGGCGTCAGCTTCCAGCAGATGGACAAGGTCGACGTCAACGGCGACCAGGCTATCGCGCTCTACACGTGGCTGAAAGAGAAGGCTCCCTTTGGCGGCTTCGACCTCAACGACCCGCGCGGCGCCTATCTGCATGAGATGTTCATGAAGCAGGACTCGCTCTATGCGCAGAACCCTGATATCAAGTGGAATTTCACCAAGTTCTTGATCGACAAGCAAGGCAACGTGGTGGCTCGTTTCGAACCCACCGACGACATGAAGAAGGTGGACGCCGCCATCGCCGAACAGCTGCGATAGTGTCAGCCTTTGGCGGCACAGCGCGCACAGATGCCTTTGACGATATACTCTGTCTCCTCGACCTGGAAGCCCTGGGGCAAGGGGACAGGGGGTATCGTGGTGTCGGTGAGGCAGTAGGTGCGGTGGCAGATGCGGCAGCTGAGATGCACATGGCCTTTGCACTGGCGCGTGTCGTCGTGATGGCAGAGGCAGTATTTCTGCGACCCGCTGCCGTCGTCGACGGTGTGTAGCAGATGCCCCTCGCTGAGCAGCGTGAGGGTGCGGAATAGCGTGCTGCGGTCTACGGTGGGCATCGCCTCTTCGAGGTCGGAGAGGCTGAAAACGCCGGTTAGGCTGTGGCGTATCTGTTTCCATATCATCAGCCTGACGGCGGTGATGCGGATGCCGGCATTGCGGAGTATGTGTTCGTCGTTCATATGGGTCATAACGTCAATTGGAACTTTTTAGTGCACGAAGGGCGTTGCAAACGGCTATGACGGTGACGCCGACATCGGCAAAGACGGCCATCCACATCGAGGCCACGCCGACGGCGGCGAGCAGCAGCACTGCCACTTTGACGGCTATGGCGAAGACTACGTTCTGGATGGCGATGCGGCGGGTGCGACGGGCTGTCTTGATGGCGGTGGCCACCTTGACAGGGTCGTCGTCCATCAGCACGACGTCGGCGGCTTCGATGGCGGCATCGCTGCCTAATCCGCCCATGGCGATGCCGATGTCGGCGCGCGCCAAAACGGGCGCATCGTTGATGCCGTCGCCTACAAAGGCCACCGTGCTGCTGTCGTTGCCGTCTTTAAGCTTTTCGATGGCTGTCACTTTGTCGGCGGGCATCAGCTCGCTGTGCCATTCGTCTATGGCAAGTTGGTGCGCCACGTGGTCGGCAACGGCTTTGTGGTCGCCGGTGAGCATCACGGTTCTTTTCACCCCGATCTGGTGCAGCTTGCCGATGGCGGCGCTACTGGTGGCTTTCAGCTGGTCGCTGATGACGATATGACCGGCGTAGCTGCCGTCGATGGCTACATGTATGATGGTGCCGGGCGTTGAGCAGGGACTCCAGATGATGCCCAAATCTTCCATCATCTTGCTGTTGCCCACATAAACGGCGTGTCCCTCGACGTGTGCCTGGATGCCGCGTCCGGCTATCTCGGTCACGTTGTCGACACGACAGCCGTCGTGGGCCTCGTCGGGAAAGGCGTCGCGCAGCGCGGCACCGATGGGATGGGTGGTGTAATGCTCCACATGGGCGGCCAGATGCAGCAGATGGCGTTCGTCGCATTGCTCGGGATGGACGGCGACAACGGCAAAGCGACCCTGCGTGAGGGTCCCGGTCTTGTCGAACACCACGGTGTCTATCTTGGACAGCGTGTCCATATAGTTGGCTCCCTTGATGAGGATGCCGTTGCGCGAAGCACCGCCGATGCCGCCAAAGAAGGTGAGCGGCACGCTGAGAACCAGCGCACAAGGACACGACACTACCAGGAAGAGCAGCGCGCGGTAGAGCCACTCGCTGAAGACGCCGCCACACAGCGGCGGTATCAAGGCAAGCGCCAGGGCGGCAAAGACGACGATGGGGGTGTAGATCTTGGCAAAACGGGCTATGAAATGTTCACTCTTCGACTTGTGCTCGCCGGCCTCTTCTACCAGCTGGATGATCTTGCTGGCGGTGCTTTCCTGGAAGGGCTTGGTGACGCGGGCGTAAACCACGCCGCTGTTGTTGACGCAGCCTGAGATCACTTCGTCGCCTTCGGCAGCGGCGCGTGGCATGCTCTCGCCGGTCAAGGCCGTGGTGTTCAGCGTGGTGCTGCCTTTGGTGATGATGGCGTCGAGGGGCACTCTCTCGCCGGGATGGATGACGATGATGTCGCCAACCGTCACCTCTTCTGGCGCAAGCGTCAGGGTTTCGTCGCCACGCACGACGTGGGCAGCGTCGGGTCGCAACTGCATCAAATGGGCGATGCTGTCGCGGCTCCGCCCTTCGGCATAGCCTTCGATGAGCTCGCCGACCTGAAAGAAGAGCATCACGAAGACGGCTTCGGGAAACTGGCTTTCGGCGCCGGGAAGGAAACCAATGGTCAGGGCTCCGAGGGTGGCTACGGTCATGAGGAAATGCTCGTTGAAAAAATCACCGTGGACGATGCCTTCAAGGGCTTCTTTCAGCGTGCCGTATCCCGCCGCAAGATAAGGGACCATATAGACCAGCAGCAACTGCCACTGCTGCAGGCTGCAACGATGCTCTATAACGACGGCGGCAATAAGCAAGAGGGCTGCGACAAGGATGGTCAACAGCTGCGCTCTTGTTCCACCTTCATGTTCGTGATGATGTTCGTGACCATGGTGATGTCCCTGACCATGGTGGTGTTCCTGACCATGGTGGTGTTCGTGCTGATGATCATGGCCGTGATGGTGTTCATGCTGATGTGCATGGCACTCTTCCTGGACGTGATGTTTATTCTGAAGCTCTTGGCTGTGCTGATGATCATGGCACTCTTCCTGGACGAGATGTTCATTCTGAAGCTCCTGGCTGTGCTGATGCTTTTGGCGCTCTCCCTGGCCGTGAGGGTCGTGACCGTGACCGTGTTCGTGGTGCTGTGCGCAATCGCAGCTGTGTGCTTCGCTTTGATTATGTTTTTCGAAATCAGACATATGCAGATAGATTTATTGTTTCGTTTGATGTTGCAAAGATACCCTGACTTTTTTGCAACTCAATTGCAAAAACAATAATCCCCAATCGGTTTGATCTCCGATTGGGGATAAATCCCATGCTGTCTCTGGAGCTTCGGAATGCCGTCAGAAGAGGCGGAAATGCTCTTTGTAGCGCATGTAGAACCCGATGAGCAGGTCGGTTTTATGAAGGTCGAGGTCGTGGTAGGCATCGACCTGTAGTCCTAACTGTAAATTCTTGAACTCGTGTTCGTAGGCTACGCGAAGGGTTATCAGGTTCCTGACATCGGCGTCGATGCTGGCGGCGCTGGCGGGCATGTGCAGGGCGGAATAGGCGTTGACGGACCACAGCGCGGGGCTGCCGTGGGCGCTGAAGTAGTGGTCGCCATGCCAGAATCCAAGGGTGCCTTTCACGGCCCACTGGCTCCGGCTGTCGTCGTTGCGGCGGCCGTCCTCGATGCCCAGGGTGGGGTAGAACGCTTTGCCGGGGGTGTCGAGGTCGCTGTCTTCAAGGTGGTAGAAATAGACGGGCAGGTCGGCACTCAACAGGGTGTGGCTGTGGCTGAGGGTATTGCGGAACCGGTATTCGGCATGGAGCCCAACGCGTTCGTTGAAAGTGGAGACGGTGTTGGTGTCGATGGTTTTCACTTCGCCGCCGCGGTGGTCGACAACGAAATGGAGGGGCATGTCGAGCACGAAGCGCTGCAGGGGTGTCACATACGAATGGCCTGTCTCAGCGTTGTTTGCAGGCTTTTGCGTCCAGGAAAGGAGTCGGAACGAGTGGCGCGTGCCGGCGGTGAACGCTTCCTGGTCTGCCGTCCAGGGCTTGAGGTAGTGGTGCCAGTCTATCCAGGTGTCACTGTTCCAGCGTCTTGTGGCGGTGAGTACCTGCAGCCCGTCTTCCTGGTAGTGGAAGAGCCATCGCGAGGGGTCGTAGACGGGAGCGTCAAGGCGATGGTTGAAGCCGCCATAGAGCGTTCCGCCTACTATGGTGAGCCATCGCGAGGGCTTGTAGATCAGCGATAAGGAGGGCCGCAGCAACTGCAGAGAGTCCATCCCGGCAAAGACGATGGCATTGAAGCCGGCGCGAAGCAGCGCCCGCTCGTTGATGCCGTAGGTCAGGGTGGGCGAGAGGCGGAACCCCACGGCGCTGTAGCCTTTGGCAACGGGGGTCGCATATTCGGCGTCAAAAAAGAAGGTGGCGGCGTCGATGTCCAAGACGAGGTGCCGACAGGCTTGCAGCAGGTCTCGTTGTCGCAAGGGGGCGTCCTCCAGCATTTGCAGCGTACCGTAGCCATGGGTGGGCAGCAGGCTGTGGTCTGTCTTGTAAGATTTTGCATGCAACTGTTTTATGCGGGTGCTGTCCGTCCCCTGGGCGTGGGCGCCGACGCCGGCTGCGAGTGCGACGAGCAATGCAAGCACGGCGGCGTTGTGTTTCATAAATTTTGCGGTTTTCATGGCTCCGTTGTCGTAAAAATCAAAATGCAAAACTACGAAAATCTACCGATATGGACAAATCCCAATACGCTTGCAGCGCCCAACGGGCCGTTTCGGGTACGATTTGAGGCGCTTCTGATGTCTGAAAATTAACAGATTATCTTTATTAATAAAAAATAATAATTCTATATGGAGTTTTTTTGCTATTTTTGCACGAAAAATTATTTGCATAGAACCTTTCAAAACTATCATCACAATGTTTACAGATACCACTAAGTTCATTGGCGAAGGCCTTACTTACGACGATGTGCTCCTCGTCCCCTCTTATTCTGATGTCCTTCCTCGTGAAGTGAAGGTCAACTCTCGCTTCTCCCGCAATATCATGCTCAATGTCCCGCTTGTGTCGGCGGCTATGGACACCGTCACCGAAGCGGCTATGGCTATCGGTATGGCGCAGGAAGGCGGCATCGGCGTGCTGCACAAAAACATGTCTATCGAAAGCCAAGCCAACGAAGTCTGCAAAGTGAAACGTTCTGAAAACGGTATGATTGTCGACCCCGTCACCCTGGGCAAGGACGCCCTCGTCAAAGACGCGCTCAGCCTCATGCACGAATACCATATCGGCGGTATCCCCATCGTCGACGCCAACAAAAAACTCATCGGCATGGTCACCAACCGCGACTTGCGCTTCGAGCGCAACCTCAGCCGCCCCCTGAGCGAAATCATGATTACCAAACTGGTGACGACGCACGTGGGCACCACCTTTGAAGAGGCCGCCGAAATACTGCAGGAACACAAAATCGAGAAGCTCCCCGTGGTCAGCGACGACGGTCGCTTCGTGGGCCTCATCACCTACAGCGACATCATGAAAAACAAGGAGCATCCCAGTGCCTGCAAGGACCAGAACGGCCGTCTGCGCGTGGCCGCTGGTGTGGGCATCACCGTCGACATGATGGACCGCGTGGATGCCCTGGTCGAAGCCGGCGTCGACGCCATCGTCATCGACACCGCCCACGGCCACTCGATCCGTGTGGTCGAAGCTCTCAAGAATGTGAAAAGCAAATACCCCGACCTCGACGTCGTCGTGGGCAACATCGCCACCGGCGAGGCGGCTATCATGCTGGCTGAAGCTGGCGCCGACGCCGTGAAGGTCGGCATTGGCCCGGGAAGCATATGCTCCACACGTATCATCGCCGGTATCGGCGTGCCGCAGCTCACCGCCGTGTGCGAGGTGGCCGGCGCCCTCAAACAGCGCGGCTTCGATATTCCCCTCATCGCCGACGGCGGCATACGCTACAGCGGCGACATCGTCAAGGCTCTCGCCGCCGGCGCCAGCAGCATCATGATCGGCTCGCTCGTGGCTGGCGTTGACGAGGCTCCCGGTGAAACCATCATCTTCGAAGGCCGCAAATTCAAGTCCTACCGCGGCATGGGCAGCCTGGAAGCTATGCAGGCCGGCTCGAAGGACCGCTACTTCCAGGACAAGGAGACCGACTCCAAGAAGCTTGTGCCCGAAGGCGTTGTGGGCCGCGTGCCCTACAAAGGCACCCTCAGCGAGATTCTGTACCAGATGGTGGGTGGCCTGAAGGCCGGCATGGGCTACACGGGTAGCCGCACCATCGAGGACCTGCAGAAGGCCAAGTTTATCCGCATCACCGATGCCGGCCGCACCGAAAGCCATCCCCACGATATCGCCATCACCCGCGAAGCCCCCAACTATTCGAGATAAACGTTTAAGTAGACAGTAGTTAAGTAGACAAGACAAATGAAAAAGAAGATTTTGTTGGCTACGGCCATCATTTCGTTTTTCGGTTTTCAGTTTTCGACTGTACAGGCCCAGGACAATCCTGTTGTTGTGGAGGTTGGCGGCCGTCAGATTCGCCAGCAGGAATTCATGAAGGACTTCATGCAGTCTGTTGGCAACAACCTCGTGGCCAAAGGAGCCTCCGAAGCTGAGAAGCGTGCTGCTTTGGACGAATATGTGGATCTCTACGCCAATTTCCAAGCCAAGCTGCGCGACGCCCGGGCACTTGGAATGGACACCTCTGCTGACCTGCGTGCCGAGTTGGCCAAGTATCGTGCCGAATTGGCAGCTCCCTATCTCATCGACTCCGTCATGCTGTCGAATATCCTGCACGAGGCCTATGAGCGCAACCGCTATGCGTTGCATGCCATGCATATCTTGGTAAAAGTCGGCCTCGACGCCGCCCCCGAGGATACCCTGGCTGCCTACAATCGCGCCATGGAGCTGTACAAGCGTGTGGTTGACGGCGAGAACTTCAATGATGTGGCCATCGAGGAGGCTCGCCGCGTGGACCCCAAGGCCAAAGTGCAGCCCAACGAGGGCGATCTTGGCTATTTCACCTCGTTCGACATGGTGTATCCCTTTGAGAATGCCGCCTATGCGCTGCAGCCCGGCGAGGTGAGCAAGCCTGTGCGTACCCGTTTCGGCTATCACATCATCAAACTTGTGGAGAAGGTGGAACACTATGGCAAGGCAACCATCCAGCACTACTGGAACCGCAATCGAAACAGCCGCAATGAAGTGGCCCTGCTGTATGAGCAGTTGGTAAGCGGCACGCCGTTTGAGATGATCGCCCGCCAGAGCGACGACCTCTCCACGGCCAACACCGGTGGCTTGATTGAGAATGTCGATATGCATCAGTTGCCTGCCGAATACATTACCATCATCAGCCGACTGAACGAAGGCGAGGTCTCCCACCCCTTCTATACCCGTTATGGATGGCATCTGGTGAAGCTTCTCAAGCGTGAGCATCAACCCTCCTTCGAGAAGCTGGAACCCTTCTATCGCCAGCGTA
>CAMNKG010000061.1 GCA_946542135.1 uncultured Bacteroidales bacterium | reverse complement strand
GATATAGTCTTATTGATATAGTCTTATTGAAATAGCATTATTGAAAAAGTATTATTGAAATTGTATTACTGAAATAGTATTATTGAATATTGTATTATTGTATTTGTATTTTGTATCGTTAATTTGTCAATTCTTGTAATAATCCCCCTCCCATCGTTGCACTTATTATATTACATGTCCTGTACCCCTTAAATCTGGTACGCAGGCGCCTCGCCTGCGAAACCCGTACCCTGTACCCTTTTAATCTGGTACGCAGGCGCCCCGCCTGCGAAACCCATCCCCTGTACCCCTTAAATCTGGTACGCAGGCGCCTCGCCTGCGAAACCCGTACCCTATACTCTTTACCCTATACTCTTTAACCTTTAACCTATAACCTTTAACCTTTACCCCTCACCTCCCCCCATTCCGGCGCCTCCGGCGCCGGCGCCACAATCGTGACAGCCTCCCGCTTCACAGGATGTATGAACGTGATGCTCCGCGCATGCAGCGAGATGCCGCCATCGGGATTGCTCCTCTTGGCCCCGTATTTCAAGTCGCCTTTGATGGGGCATCCCATATGGGCCAACTGAGCCCGTATCTGGTGGTGCCGCCCCGTGTGCAGGTCTATCTCCAATAGGGTATACCCGCCTTGCGTGACGCCCATCGTCCGGTAGTCTAATCGCCCTTCCTTGGCCTGCGGCGTGCCGGCTTTCACTACGTAGGTCTTGTTGTTCTTCTCGTTGCGCAACAGCCAGTCTTCCAGATGCCCCTCGCGGTGCAGCGGCATCTCCTGACACAGCGCCCAATAGGTCTTCTGCATCTCCCGCTGCTTCACGGCTTCGTTCATCCGGCTCAGCGCCTTGCTGGTCTTGGCGAAAAGCACCACGCCGCTCACGGGCCTGTCTATCCGGTGGATCACGCCGCAGTACACATTGCCGGGCTTGCCGTCGCGCTCCTTCAAAAATGCCTTGATCTCGTCGGGCAGCGTACGGTCGCCGGTCTTGTCGCCTTGCACGATCTCTCCGCACCGTTTGTTGACGGCGATAAGGTGGTTGTCTTCGTAGAGTATCCGTGATGCTATATCCATGATTATTACTGTCTTATTGTGCTTGCTCGCCGCTGCTCACCTTGGCTATCGGCGTCACTCCGTTGCGCACCACGTCCTGCAACCCTACATTGACCTCGGTGCCGACAGGCAAGAAGAGGTCAACGCGCGACCCGAATTTGATGAACCCTAACTCCTGGTTCTGCTTCACGCGTTCGCCTTCTCGCGCGTAGCAAACGATGCGCCGCGCCATGACTCCGGCCACCTGCCGTATCAGGATCTTCTGCCCGTTGTCAAGCACCATGCCGATGCTGGCTCGCTCGTTCATGATGCTCGATTTGGGATACGACGCCACAAAGTAGTTGCCTTTGTGGTATTTCACGTATTCCACCGTGCCGCCAACGGGGTAGCGGTTCACGTGGACATCGGTGCCATACATGAATACGCTGACCATCAGGCATTCACTGTTCAAGTATTCCTTCTCGTAGGTCTGCTCTATGGTGCAGATGGTGCCGTCGGCGGGGGATATATACTGCTCGCTGTCTTCGGTGAAGATTCTGCGCGGTATGCGGAAAAACGATGCCAGCGCTATCCAGAATCCGAACATCATCACTATCAGCAGATAGTTGAAGAAATTCAGCGGATGGTTCATCATGATCATCGCCACGGTGATGGCGGCGAATATCAGAAACAGCACGATCAATAGTCGGTGACCTTCTTTGTGTATGTACATATCCGGTGCTTTTTTGTTTTATGGGTGGTTTGTTTTGTTTATCTTTTCGTTGTGTCTCTTCGTATTATCTTTCCTTTTTTTCTCTTCGTTGAGTCTCTTTTCGTTGTGTGTCTCTCACTCCGATGCGTATGCACCGGGCTGCTGGTTTTGTGTCTGCGTCCGCTACAGTTGCAGTATGACGATATAGGCCGCCACAAAAGGAGCCGACATCAGCATGCTGTCGAAGCGGTCCAGGATGCCTCCGTGACCGGGCATGATCGTGCCGCTGTCTTTCACACCGCAGTAGCGTTTGAACATGGACTCGACCAAGTCGCCTAAGGTGCCCAGTATGCTGCAGATCAACGCCGTGACAAGCCAGTCGGTGCGCGTGAAGGCCAGCGTCTGCGTGTCAAACAGCGGCCCGAAGACCACCGCGGCAACTATGCAGAACAGCAGGCCGCCGGCGGTGCCTTCCCACGTCTTGTTGGGCGAGTGGCGCTCCCACATCTTGTGGCGCCCTATCAGCATCCCCGTAAGGTAGGCAAAGCTGTCGTTGACCCAGATCAGGATGAACACCATCATCATCAATCCCGCACTCTCGCTGTGTATATGGGTCATCAGCGCCATCGGCGTCATCACCCATATCGACGGCAGCAGGGTGTAGCCTATCGACGCAAAGGGATTTTTGTCTTCGCGCCACAGCTGCACCAAAAACACCACCATCGCCAACGCCGGCAGCAGCGCCGCGGTCATCGAGAAGGCTACGTGGTCGTTGATCAGATTGCGCCCGTTCAGCCATATATATTCTATCCAGAAGGTGATGATGCCGATGGCATAGGCCAGCCCGCGGTTCGACTCGTCGCCGTGGCGCCTAAGGTTGGCATTGACTTCGTGGATGCCGATTAGTCCGATGATGAAGAAGATGACGGTGAAGATGAAGTTGCCGACATCGTGCGCCAGATAGGGACTGTTGTGTCGCGCCAAAAGGCTGCCGGCATAGATTGAGCCGATGACGATGAGCACGTATACGGCTCCGCTGATTGTTCTTGTGGCTAATTTGTTCATGGATGATGCGCTGCTTTGGTGGTTGTGTTATGGGTTTTCAGTCTTCGTCTTCTATCAGGATCAGGTAGATCTTCTGCTGCTGCTTGCGGTAGGCATAGCTGGCAGGATTGGTTACCATCAGACTGTCAGGAAATTGCGGGTACAGGTCCTTGAGCCTTTCGTTGGTCGATTCCCAGTCGGAAACGACCTGCGACGTGAACGCCAGCACGATGGTCACCGGCGACAACGAGGGGATGGTGATGCCCAAACCCTGGTTCGACGAGATGACGATGCTGCCCTGCCAGGCTATCAGCGCCTCGCAGAGCGTCGCACCTAAGGGGTATCGCTTGCTGCAATCGCACGTGCAGCGGTTCTCGATGCCCAAATGGCCCAAAAAACTGTTCAGGTTCTCGCTGGCGCACCCTATCACCACGTCCTCGTGTCTACGCTGTATCTCTTCTATCCTGTTCTTGATGTCGCTCTCGTTGTAGCAGTAGTACAGCGTGCCGCCGCGCTGCGTGAAGCGCTCGGCAAAAAGGACGCTGAGGTCGTTGACTTCGGGGTCCACGAAGGTGCAGGCCTCCACGGTCGACAACTCGATGTTCTCAACGTTGTTGCGGTTGATGAGCGCTTCGCGGATGTCTTTTAGAACAATTTCTTTCTGTCTGTTGTCTTTCATGGCTGGCTCGGTTGTTTAGTTGTCTGTCGTCGGTTCTGACTCGGCGTCGGTCTCGCTGGCATTACCGTCGGCACCGCTGGCATTACCGTCGGCACCGCTGGCCGCTCCCTCTTTGGCGTCCCACGGACGCTCGCCGTAGATCTTCTCCACATCCTCGCGGAAGATGACCTCGCGCTCATAGAGCACCGAGGCCAGCTGGTCCAGCTTCTCTCGGCTGTCGACGATAATCTGCTTGGCGCGCTCATAGGCTTCTTCCACCATCCGCCGCACCTCGCGGTCTATGGTTTCGCTGGTCTTCTCGCTGAAGGGCTTCGTGAAGTTGAAGTCGCTCTGCCCCGTCGAGTCGTAGTAGCTCAGGTTGCCGATCTCGCGGCTCATGCCGTAGTAGGCCACTAACGAGAAGGCCATCTTGGTGGCTCGCTCCAGGTCGTTGAGGGCCCCTGTCGATATCGTGCCGAACACTACCTCCTCGGCGGCTCGGCCGGCAACGAGCGAGGTAATCTCGTCGAACATCTGCTCGTAGGTGGTTATCTGGCGCTCCTCGGGCAGATACCACGCGGCGCCAAGGGCTTTGCCGCGCGGCACGATGGTGACCTTCACCAACGGGTTACCCCAGCGCAGCTGCCAGCTCACCGAGGCATGACCGGACTCATGGTACGCTATGGTGCGCTTCTCTTCGGCGGTGATGACTTTCGAACGCTTCTCTAAGCCGCCGATGATGCGGTCTATGGCATCCAAAAAGTCTTGCTTCTCGATGACCTCTTTGTTCTTGCGCGCCGCACACAGCGCGGCTTCGTTGCAAACGTTGGCAATGTCGGCTCCCGAGAATCCGGGCGTCTGCTTCGAAAGAAAGTCTTTGTCGATGTCGGCTCCAAGCTTCAGACCCTTCATGTGCACTTCGAAGATGGCTTTCCGCTCTTCGATGTCGGGAAGCTCGACGTATATCTGGCGGTCGAAGCGCCCGGCACGCAGCAGGGCCTTGTCAAGCACGTCGGCACGGTTGGTGGCGGCCATCACGATGACGCCATTGTTGGTGCCGAAACCGTCCATCTCGGTCAGCAGCTGGTTCAAGGTGTTCTCGCGCTCGTCGTTGGCGTTGCTCAGTCCGCTGCGGCCTCGCGCACGTCCTACGGCGTCAATCTCGTCGATAAAGATGATGCACGGCGCTTTCTTCTTGGCCTCCTCAAAGAGGTCCCTCACGCGCGATGCGCCTACGCCGACGAACATCTCCACGAAGTCACTGCCCGACATCGAGAAGAACGGCACATTGGCTTCGCCGGCTACGGCTTTGGCCAACAGCGTCTTGCCGGTGCCCGGAGGACCTACCAGGAGCACGCCCTTCGGTATCTTGCCGCCTAATGCGGTATATTTCTTCGGATTCTTCAGAAAGTCAACGACTTCCATCACCTCTTCCTTGGCACCCGCCAAGCCGGCGACGTCCTTGAAGCTCACATTGGTCGACGTCTTTCCGTCGTAGACTTTGGCTTTCGACTTGCCGACACTGAATATGCCGCCGCCTCCGCCGCCCATCTGCTTGTTGGCTACGCGGTTCATGATGACAAAGAAGAAGATCAGCATCAGCAACGGCCCGAACCAGTACAGCATCTTCTCCCACGTGTGGTCGCTCTCGCGTGCGGTGATCTCGATGTGGCTATCTCTGCGTATCTGGTTCAGCGTCTCGCTGGCTATGTAGCCGGTGCTGTCGCTCAGCCCCGCGGTGTCGCGCTCAAAGTTCTGGTCGGAAATGCGGTCCAGGTCGCTCTTGAAACTCTCCACGTCGACAAACTTGTACGTGTAGTGCCCTGCTTTCTTCATGTCGACAATGCCTTGCGTCAGGTCTTTGTATGCGGTGTCGTGCTTCAGCGCCTCTTCTTTCAGATAGACTTCGGCATATTCTTTGTCTACCACCACAATCTTCTCCTGGTCGCCTTTGCGCAATATCTCGTCCAGCTTGCTCCAGCCTATCTCTTTCACCTGTCCGCCGCCATTGTTGTTGAGCAGCACCCCGCCAAGGGCGACGATGATGATGGCGTAGATGACGTACATGAACCGGTCGGGACGTTTGCCGTCGTTTTTCTTGCCCTGCTCTCTGTTGGCAGGTGGGGTGTTCTTTCCGTTTTTTCTCTTGGGTTCGTTCATTGTGTTTGTTGGGGAAATGTGCCGCGCGCTACGCTCGCGGGTTAGTGTCGTTTAAAACAAGTCTCTTTGGCTTTATGGGTATCTGTGTGTTTAGCCTCACTGTGCGCTCTCATATCTCGTGGCGATGCCGTCGGCCCACAACTGTTCCAAGCGGTAATGCTCCCGCTTGTCTTTCAGAAAGATATGCACCACGATGTCGAAATAGTCCATCAGTATCCACTCAGCATTGTCGTAGCCCTCCACCTTGTGGGGATTGTAGCCCGTGGCTTTCTTGATGGTCTCGAAAACGCCATCGCTGATGGCGCTGACATGCGACGGCACATTGCCGCTGCAGATGACAAAGAAATTGGTGGGAGCCGTCGCTATGCCGCGAAGGTCCAAGATCACGATGTCTATGCCTTTTTTATTGTCCATGCCTTGGGCAGCAAGCCGCGCAAGGACTTCACTCTCAGTTATGTTATTGTGTGTTTTTGCCATATATATATTATAGTTCCAAATTGCAAAAATAGCAAAAAATATCTTTACAACGTCACTCTTAATGAAAAATAACATTTTCCCCGTCATGCCGCACAGGACAACATGGCGCACGCGGAGCGGCAAACACGGCACAGGCATAGCGCGGCGCAATGCATAAATGCCCCGATTGTGTTCCAATGGAACGCAATCGGGGCATTCATTGTGTTAGGCTGAAAACAGGTCGCGGTCTGCAGGCCGGCTGGCGCCTATTCCACCACCTGCGCTTTGAGTGTACGCTGACCATGGGCCTCGCTGATGTCGATGCGAAGATAGTGGTCGGGTAGGAGAGACTCTATCTTCTCCGTCCATTCCGTGAAGCAGTAGCAGCCGGAGTAGAAGTATTCTTCGTAGCCTATGTCGTAAGCCTCTTCTATACGTTTGAGACGGTAGAAGTCGAAGTGGTATACGGGTTCACCGTCGCGGTCGCTATATTCGTTGACGATGGCGAAGGTAGGGCTGCACACATTTTGTGTGACACCCAGTTGTATGCAGATTTCTTTGATCAGGGTGGTCTTGCCCACTCCCATGCTCCCGAAGAAGGCGTAAAAGCGTTCGTCGGGATATCGCTCCAGCAGCTGCCGTGCCACGTCGGGCAACTGCTCTACAGTATCAAAAGTCAATGTCAACATCGTTTATTCAAATTAAAAAGGCTCCCCGCTCTGGGTGCTCTCTTCTCCGTTTATCTCAGTCTGTCAGCAGCCCTGACCTTGATCTCGTCTTTCCTGATGGCGCGTTGTGCCAAATAGAGGAGGATGAGGGTCACCACAGGAATGATGGCACCAGGCGTCAACATGTTGACGCTGATACAGTTGTTGCAATATCCCAGCTGCGTCAGCGCTTTCATGTAGCCGCCGTCGCCGCCCATGCCGTTGATGGCCCAGAAGAAGATGAGCATCAGGTAGACTACGTTCATCAGCGCGGCGCAGGCCACTACGCGCATCTGCAGGATGCGGTTCTTGAAAAGGAAGATGCTCACCAGCGCTATCGCCCCGACCAGTACGGCTATGATAGTCAGCGCAATGCTGCCCTTCAGCTTCACCTGGTCCTGGCCGATATAGGTCATATACATGGGGTCTTTGGTGTCGCCGCTGTAGCGGCTCTCCTGGTTCGTCAGTCTCAGCTCCGACATCACGTCGCCGTTGCCCATGGGGTTCTGAAACGTATAGATGGCAATCGGGAATTTGAAGAGCATGATGATGCCCACCACGGCGAGCACCAAGTAAAAGGATTGGATTCTTTGTAGCATGGTTCTGAGTATGGTTTTATGTTTGTGTGTCTGTTGTTTTATAGGGCCATTAGTCGATTTTCTCAATGGGGAAATCCTTGATTTTGCCCACGTTGCGGTAGTGCCATTTGCCCTGCACCGTGGCGTTGTGCATCAGCACGAAGCCGGGGTTGCTGCGCACCATCGTCTCGATGGCTTTCTCGTCGCCGAAATAGTACTCTACGGGCATCAGCTTGTTGCCGTAGAGGAACTGCAGCACTGTGGCTTCGCGGGTGTCGTCGCCGTTTTCGCCATCGGGGGCAAAGGCCAGAAAGGCGAAGCGGAACCCTTTCTCGTCGGCATACTGCTTGGCGTCGGCAATGGCTTTCACACCTTTGTCGTTGATTTTGTCGATGTGGTGCACCGTGCAAATCAGCACCGGCTCATGCGTGGCGGCTATTAGGTCGAAGGTCATGTCGTTGCCGTCGCGGTCCTGCACCATGAAGCCGTCGGCATGCACGTCGTAGGGGTCTTTGGTCACGATGGTGTCGCAATGCCATACGCCGGTGGTGTCCGTCAGAATGTATTCGTATTGCTTCCATTCGCTCATGTCGAAGGTCTTCACCTCCCCGCTCTGGCTGTTGCTGTAGGTGGCTATGTTGATGACGGGAAGCCCTTCTTCAATGTTGTCTATCATGCGGTTGCCGACCTTCCAGCTGCGGAAGTCGAGTACGGGATCGTTGTTGATGTTGTACAGCCCGAAGATGACCATGGCGGCGATGGCGGCAAGGCTGATCAGCAGGTCGCGCTCTAACCGTTTGCGGCGGGGCCAGCGGCGCGTCAGGAAGATGTACACCGTCGGCACGTCCAGAACTACGTTCTTCCAGAAGGTCTGCCAGTTGCTCAGCTTCAGGAAGTCGCCAAAGCAGCCGCAGTCGCTCACCTTGTTCGAGATGGCGTCGTAGAGCGTCGTGAAGGTGAAAAAGGTCATCATCAGCAGAAGCAGCCACGACGTCAGCTTGCGGAACGCCCCGGTCAAAAGCAGCACGCCGACAAGGAATTCGGCGGTGATGAGGCTCATCGACAGAAACGGCGCCAACGGCGTGAAGGCCGTGAACGACATCCCGAAAAAGCTCCACGAGGTCATGTATTCTTCTATCTTGAAGGCTGTCCCTAAGGGGTCTACGCCTTTCGTGAAACTGGAGAAAAGGAACACCAGCCCGACAAACCATCGGGCGATGATTCTCCATGTAATGGTCGATTTGGTTTCTTGTATCATAAATGTATTTTTCTGTTGCGTGTTTGTTGCTATTAGTTTGTTGCTATGTGTTTTTCGTCTTCGTTTTCGTTATCGTTTTCGTTTTCGTCTTCGTTATTCGCAGTTTCCTTCGGTCATGCGGATCAGGCAGAAGAGCGAATAGTTGATGATGTCCATGTAGCCGCCTTCCACGCCTTCCGAAACGAGGGTCTTGCCTTGGTTGTCTTCTATCTGTTTGATGCGCTTCAACTTCATCAGGATCAGGTCGGTCATCGAACTCACCCGCATCTGCCGCCACGCTTCGCCATAGTCGTGATTCTTGTCGAGCATCAGCCTCACGGTGCGCTGCAGGTGCTTGTCATACAGCGCCATGGTGCGCTCCAAGGGCAGCTCCTCGGGGTCGGCGTCGGTCATCTCCATCTGTATCAAGGCGATGACGGCATAGTTGACCATGGCGATGTATTCGCCGCGCGTGCTGTCGCCGATTTTGTTCTCCCCGGTCTCCTCGATGCTCCTTATCCGGCTGGCTTTGATGAAGATCTGGTCGGTAAGCGACGGCAGCCGCAGGATGCGCCACGAGGTGCCGTAGTCGCGGCTTTTCTTCTCGAAAAGGTCGCGGCAGGCCTGTATTTCTGTCTGGAATTCTTCTTCGGTCTTGGTCATCTGTAAAATTTTGTTTGCGTAAAAACAATTAAACAACGCTCCTGTCGTTATTTTATTGTTATGTGTGGAAATATTTCTTTTTCGCCCTTCATGCTGCGCCTCGGCAAGCGCCTGGTGCAGTTCGACCGTCCTGCCGTCATGGGCATCCTCAACGTCACGGCCGACTCGTTCTATGACGGCGGCCGCTATCTCGACGACGACAAGCTGCTGGCTCGCGCCCGTCAGCTCTTCGACGAGGGTGCCGACATCATCGACATCGGCGTGGTCTCTACTCGCCCCGGCGCCGCCCTGCTGAGCCCCGACGTCGAGTCGCAACGCCTCGTCCATGCCGTCAGCCTCGTCCGCAAGGCCATCCCTCAGGCCGTCATCTCGGTCGACACCTGCTTCGCCCTGCCGGCACGCAACGCGATCCTCGCGGGCGCCGATATGGTCAACGATGTCGGCGGCGGCGACTTCGACGCCGCTATGTTCGAAACCATCGCCGAACTCCAGGTGCCGTACATCTTGATGCACAACGGCGGCACACCCGACCACATGCAGGATAACCCGCACTACGACAACATTCTCGCCGAGGTCACCGAGTTCTTCTCGCAGCGCCTCGCCCGCGCGCGCGAGGTCGTCGTCCGTGGCGGCATCCACCACGCAGATGCCATCTCCCGCGCGGATAGTGTCCGGCAGCGCGTTCCACACCGGCGCGTCCGTCTGCGCGGCGATGAGGGTCTTGACCTCGTCCTCCGCGACGGGATTCAGGGGATCGCGGCCAAACGGAGAGCGCGAGACGGGCACGCCGTCGATGTAGTGCCGCCCACCCACGGTGGTGCGGCGCATCAGGGGAAAGGCGG
>CAMNKG010000060.1 GCA_946542135.1 uncultured Bacteroidales bacterium | reverse complement strand
AGCTCTGCCAATAGGGTTCGAAAGGCGTCTTGATAAGCAGCATCACTTTCAGCCCCGCGCTGTCGGCCGTCTGCACCATGCGGCGTGTGGCCTCAAACTTGGCGGTGCTGTCGCCCTCGCTCATCACGTCGAGGCAGACGCGCACGGCATTGAAACCCCAGCTGGCGATGGTATCGAAATGCTCGCGGAGGTCTGTGCCCGTGTAATAAGGAGCTGGAATGACACGGTCGCCATCGATGAACGCCTTATAGTTGAGCATCAGCGGGAACCAATATTCGCCATCAAGGACGAAATGGCCGTCTTGAAGGCCTACATAGCCATCAGTAATAGGGGGCAGCGAATCGTTGTAAAAAACAATAGACTCTTTTCTGTTGTTGCACGACAGAAGGAGCAGGCAACCTATAATTATGGATATTCGTTTCATTGTCAATGCTCTTTAATTTTTATTATTTCGTCTTTAAGCGGTATGTTGTCGATATACCTTTGTCCGTCGACGAAGGGAACATGCATATTCTCCGGACGCACAAGTAGGTGGTGGAACATCACTGGCGACGAACGCATCTGTCTGTTGCGCATTATGATACGTAGGCTGCTGCATCCCCCTGGCAGTGTAGTGTGCAGGCGTAACAGACCTTCGTTGCTGTCGATATCGACAATGTCGATCAGCACATCGGCACACCAGCTGAAGAGTAGCCGCTCTTCGCCGTCGGCCGAGGCATAGACCTTGATGTCGGAACGGCTGTATTGATCGTCGAGGATGTTCGACATCCAGAAACTTATCTCCACATCGCCAGTCAGCGTCAGTGGCCCGTCGTAGACTGTCGTCCAGCGGTGTATGTCGCCTTCCATTGTGTCGGGGACGATGAGTGCTGCCGTCCCGTAATCGATGCTGTCCATCGTGGATGCGTCGAAGAGCGATTCCAGGCTGTCGCTTGTCACGACTCTTGCAAGTCGCAACACGTCAGGATGAACCGAATAGAGATCCATTTCGTCCAGTGTCATCAGCGTATCGGCATAATGCAGTATAATCTTTTCGGCATCGGACAGCAGTCCTTTGTCTTTGGTTATGGCGAGCATCAGGGGCTTTTCGTTAGGCAGAGAGTCGGCAAGCCGCAGGAAATCGAAAGCCGTGCGCGACAGGGCTATGCAGTCCCAAGCCTGGCGGATGTTGGAACGGGCACTCTCGTTGCATACCAGTGGCAGCCCAGTCTTCATCGACAGCAGGGCACTGCGTTTAAACATTTGGTCCTGTGAAGGCAGATAAACAATTTCGCTTCCGGCGTTGAAGACAGGCAGCGTCAGGATGGCCTGATATTTGGAGATGTCAATGTTGTTTATCCATTGGTTTTGCGGCAGTTGGTTGTCGTAGTCGGTCCACTCCGGCCAACTGTTGTTGTACCATGCCTTGTTGCGCCAGTTGTAGGCTGTGGCTTCGCCAGCCATTACGAGGAGTGCTGCGAAAAGCACAATTTTGCGCAGCATCGTGGCATTGAACTGCATCCAGCGCCAGAGGCCATAGAAAGCCACAATGTTGATGACGTATACAAAGAGCCACACGAAACGGCCTCCGGCACGGAACTGCGCAAGGGGGCCGATGTATGTTATAACATTGCGTGGCAGCCAGTTGAGAGGCACTCCACAGGCATAGAGCATAAGTAATGTGGCAACAAGAAGGAAAAGATTGACCTCTTTGCTGTCGGTGGGGCGGAGAAGTGCCGAGAATCGTTTCTTGAAGAGGTCGCCGAAGAAACGCCATACTATCAGCAGCATCGCGACCACGGCAACAACGCCAACATAGTTGCGCGCTTCCCATTGAACAGAGGCAAACAGTTTGCTGTCGTCAAAAAAATAGGGGCGTCCGTAGGGGAAAAGCACCCCTTCGATGCGTCCGCTGTATCTGAAAAAGCCTGACGGTACGGAGGTGCGTTCGCCAGCGGGCATAGCGATATTTGTAAACAGATAGAAAAGGCAGAGTGGCAGCAATAGTTGCAGCAAGGTGGATAGTACTATTTTGCCTAATGCCTTATCCTTACACCACTGAATGCTTTCGCGTCGAACGATGATGTACACCGTTTCCACTAATATAACTGCTACAAAGAAAATAATATAATAGGGATGGCACAGTCCGAACCAAAGCATCGACGACCCGTTGGCCAAGGCCCATGCCCAACAGCCGCTACGCAAATGCTTCAGCGTGAAGTAGAGCAGCATCGGTATGGCGCAATAGTAGCTTAGCGACATGTGGGCACCAATGCGCTGCAACTGTGGCGACATCAGTGTTATAAGCAGCGATACAATAATGGCATACCATACAGGCAGTTTCAACTCGCGCAGCAACAGGAAGAGGAACAGGGCACACAACACAATAGAAAGCAGCGACAAAATGTTCATCAACGGCAAAACGGCTCTCTCTGTGTGCTGAACACCAGCGTCGCGCAGCCACTGCAAAGGTGCAGCAACAAGCGGATGCAGACCCGTAAAGGTATAGTATTCTCCATACGGGTAGTTCATGGCGTTGCAGATAGCCATCCCTTCGTCGTAAGCAACGTGGTATGTGGTTGTGTACACATCTTTTATCAGATCCTCGCTGTTGTTCGAAAAGAACATTGTGTTCCAGTGGCTCAACCATCCAAACCCCCAAAACAATCCGATGAGGAGTATGATGGAGACGACCGTAACGGCACTTCCTGTGAAGTTATGTCTTCTGCTTGGATTCATAGTAAGCTATAACAAAAAGTTAACCTTAACGTTAACCATGGTTTGTCAGAGACCTGAGCATGTTGTGGTTAACGTTAAGGTTAACGTCAAAAGTTAGAATATCAATATCCAAAGATTTCGTCGAGGGTGAGTTTCTTCACCTTGCCGAACTTCGAGAGGGCGTCGAAGTCGATCTCGCTCTCCTTGCCAAGAACGAGGTAGAACTTCTTCTGACCTTTGATGTACTGCTTCTGGAAGCTGACCAGGTCGTTCATGGTCATCTTCTGATAAGCCTGGAAATTCTGTTTGCGCAGAGGTTCCTTGAGACCCAAGCGCTCGCACTGGAGGTAGGTGCTGATGATGCCGAACTTGGTGGTGCGTGCGGTGCGGGAGCCGGCGAGCAGGGCGTCCTTTGCCAATTTGAAATTGGCTTCCGACTGCGGCATATCGTTGAACAGTTCCTCATAGGCGTCGAGGGCGTCAAACAGCTTGTCTGTCTGGGTGATAACGTTGGCGCTGTTGTAGAACCAGTCATCCTTGTGGAAGGCGCTGTTGTAATAGCTGCTGGCGCTGTAGGCGAGGGAGCGTTTCTCGCGCATCTCCTGAAAGACGATGGCGTTCATCGAGCCGCCGAAGTATTCGTTGAAGAGGTTCACCTTCGGTGCGAGAGCGGGGTTGTACTCGGCGCCGCGGAAGTATTCGGTGAGGTAGACATTCTTGGCGTCATAGTTCACGAAGAGCACGGTGTTCTCGTCGGTGGGCTGGGGATAGTAAATTATTTTGGCAGGAGCGTCCTTGGTGGACTTCACGGTGTGGATTTTGTTGACGGTAGCGGTTAGGTCATTGAGGCTTAGAGGACCATAGTAAAGAACGCGATGCTTGTAAGTGAAGAGATTGTGGATGGCATCGGTAAGCTGCTTGGCGGTGTAGGCACGGAGTTCGGCGTCGCTCTCGGTGGATTCCTTGAGGGCTTTTTCGCCATAGATGCCGTAGGTGTTGAGGGCGCGGAAAGCGGCACGCTGATTGGTCTTGTTGTCGGTGCGGCTTTTGATGACACGCTCGACGAGCATCTGCAATGCCTCGTCGTTGGGCTGGCAGGTGGCCATAATCTCTTCGACGAGGTTCATAGCCTTCTCCATATTCTCGGCCAAGCCGCTGATGCTAATGCTGATGGCCTCACCACTCACATTGAAATTCCACGAGCAGGCCAGTTTGTAGAATTCTTCTTGCAGCTGTTCGGCTGTGTGCTTGTCGGTGTTGAGGTATTCGACCAGGTCGGCGGCGAGGTCAATAGTCTTGTCGGTTGTGCCGCCAAAGTCGAAGCGGTATTGCAGGTTGAAGGTGCCGTTCTCGACGTTCTTCACATAGAGTACCTCGCTGCCATTGGCGGACTTGCCCTTCTGCAGGTCTTTTTTGAAGTTGACGAAGACAGGCTGGATGGGTTTGGCCTTTGCAGCGTCGGCTTTCACTTGTGCCAGGAAGGGGCTCTCGTTGTCGCGGTTCACTTCGATGGGGGTGATGGCGGGTTTGACGACCTTGGCCACGGGGTCGGGAGTATCCTGATGTTTGAAGACAATGACATAGTTGTTGTCCTTGAAGATGCGGTTGGCGAAGTCGACGATGTCCTTCTTGGTGATTTTGGCGAGTTCATTGATCTCGTTGCAGACATCGCCCCAGTTCTGATGCTGTACGAAAGCGTAGGCCATCTGTGAAGCGCGGCTGTTGTTGCTCTCAGCTTGCTTCATAATCTGAAGCTTCAGTTGGTTGATGCTGGCCTCGATAAGGCTCTCGTCGAACTTGCCGGCCTTGAGGAGGTCGAGCTGGCCGAGCAGCAGGTCGCGCAGCTGTCCGAGGCTCTGTCCCTGATTGGGGCGGCCGCCAAGCATAAAGGCTGCATAGTCGTTCAGGGTATAGGCGCCGGCATAGGCGCCGAGGCAGAGTTGTTTCTGATTGAGGTTGAGGTCAATAAGACCACAGCTACCGTTGTTGAGCACCATTTCCATAGCCTGTGCCAACAGAGCCTCGCGGCTACCGTTGCCTTCCTCGATGCGGAAAGCGATGGTGAGGCTCTCGGGATCCTGGCCGTTGACCAAGCGGATGATAGGGCTGGTGATGGGCTCTTCTTTCACCTTGTGGAAAGCGGGTACGTTGCCGGGTTTCCATCCGCCGAAGTACTTGTCGATAATCTTTATGGCCTCGTCGGGGTTGAAGTCGCCGGCCATAGCAATGCACATATTGTTAGGCACATAGTAGGTCGAATGGAACTTGTAGATGTTGGTCATCGAAGGATTCTTGAGGTGCTCGATGGTGCCGAGGGTTGTCTGGGTGCCATAAGGGTGGTGCGGGAACAGGCCGCGCATCATCTCCTCGTTGACGCGGCGGTTGTCCTGAGCAAGGCTGATGTTCTTTTCCTCATACACAGCCTCGAGCTCGGTGTGGAAGAGACGCAGAACGAGGTTGGGGAAGCGGTCGCCCTGAACCTTTGCCCAAGTTTCAAGCTGGTTGGCGGGAATATTCTCGACGTACATTGTATAGTCGTTCGAGGTGAAGGCGTTGGTACCCTCGCTGCCGATGGCAGTCATCGACTTGTCGTACTCGTTGGCGATGGCGATAGTGGAAGCAATGCCGCTCAGCGAGTCAATCTGATGATAGATCGCGGCGCGACGCTTGTCGTCGGTAGTCTTGCGATAAACCTCGTAGAGGCTCTCAATCTTGTCGAGATAGACCTTTTCCTTCTCCCAGTCGGTGGTACCCAGCTGGTGGCTGCCCTTGAAGAGCATGTGCTCCAGATAGTGGGCCAGACCAGTGGTCTCCTTGGGGTCATTCTTCGAACCGGCGCGTACAGCGATGTAGGTCTGGATGCGCGGGGCGTCCTTGTAGACGCTGAGGAAGACCTTCAGACCGTTGTCGAGTGTATACTCGCGCACCTGCAGCGGGTCGTTGGGGTAGGTCTTGTAGTCATACTTCTTTTGCGCAAATGACGATGACACAACGAGAAGCATCGCCACGAAACCAAATACTAATTTCAATTTCTTCATAAATAAAAATTTGTGTATTAATAAATTATAAAAACTATTCCACAATTATTCGAGTTACAAAAATACAAAAAAAAGAGAGAATACAAGTTTTCAACGAAACTTGATGAAAACTTTATTGCACTTTTTCGCCGTCAATCACTTTTTATATTGTATCTTTACAAAATCATTTTTTTTCCTAAAATTCACTTTAATTATTGTTATTCAGAAAAATACAACACTATCATACATGGAAAAAGTAAGCAAAACCCTCTCCAGACACCTTTCGAGAATACAAGAAAGCATCGCACGCATGGATGATTGCACCGATGCCATCCCCCTCATAGAACGCGACCTGTTGCTGGCCGAACTGCGCGACCTGTACAGCGCCGTATGCCAGCTCAGCACCGCGGCACACCCGACAGCAGACAAAGAGACCGAACAGGCCGAAAACGAAAGTCGCGATGTCCTATATGACTCCCATGTGACTCCTACCGAACGCCTGCTGGCCGCCGCTCCGACCGCAGCAATAGTCGCCGACACCCTGATGCCGGAAAAAGAGGCCGAAGAGGCTCCGCAAGCAGCAGCAGACCAGCCGTCAGAAGAGGCAACTGCCGAAGCCACAGCACCTGAGGCTACGACGACAGAAGAAGAAACCATAGCACACGAAACGGATGCCCCTGAGGCTCAAACAGAAGAAACCGCAGCCCCACAACCCGCCGAGGCCGCACCTCAGGAAGAGTTGCCCCTGACGCCACAAGCAGACGAACAACCCGCCGAAACGCCAGCCGAAGAAGAGGCGTCGCCGCTGCTCATCGACGAAGACACCCAGCCGGTCTACGCCGAAGAGACCGAACCAGAAGAGCCCACAACGCCAGCCGAAGGGGTACCCACCATGGAAGAGATTGAAGGCAACCTCAACGACACCCTCTTCGACGAACAGGAAGTCGCCGCCGCACCTGCCCAGCCACAACACGAGCAGCCGCAGACCCTCTGGGACAAGCTGCAAGAAAGCGCCACAGCAGCCACCGTAGGCGAGTCGATAACCGCCAGCAAGACCCTTTCAGACCTCTACCTCGAACGGAAACAGCAAAGCGCCGCCGAGCAGCCCCAACCGGCAGCAACGACGCCGGCACCCAAGATTGAGGAGCCACAACCGACCCCGGAACCCGAACCAGAACCCGCTCCCGCTCCCGAGCCAGCACCCGCTCCTGAACCCGCACCGGCGCCAGCCCCTGCACCGGCACCGGAAGCACCGGCTCAACAACGAAACATACGCCAGGAGGCTTCGCAACACCAGTCGTCGCTATTCGACTACCTGAAGCATCCAGAGCCGAAGCCGCGCTTCGAGACCCCCACCCCCACCCCTGCAACAAACCACACCACACAGGGTACCACTACTATTGCCGACGCCATGGGCCACCAGATGGGCAACACCACAGAGCATAAACTGAGCAGCAGCCACGTGTCGGACCTGCGCACCATCATCAACATCAACGACAAGTTCAGTTTCATGAACGAACTGTTCCACAACAACATGAAAGGCTACAACGACTTCATCCTGAGGCTCAACGCCATAGCCAGCCGCGACGAAGCCCTGAACTACGTGCAGCAGGTGGCCCGACAGTACAACTGGGACAATGAGTCGATGACCGTGAAGACCTTCTTTAACATCTTCGACAGAAAATTCTGAACCCCCATGCAAAGTGTGACATACGAACACACCGGAGCATAAACGACTTAAAACCAAAAGAAAAAAACAACATAGCAGTTTGACGCTACCCACAAGCCGTCACAAACCATAAAAACAAAAAAACAGATACCGTGAAACAAAGGGCGATACTATTCTCAGCACCGTCGGGGTCAGGAAAGACCACCATCATCAAGCAGCTGCTCCAATATTTCGACTGCTTCGAATTCTCCATCAGTGCCACCAGCCGCAGTCCCCGCGCCGGCGAGACCAACGGCAAAGACTACTATTTCCTGACACCGGAAGCCTTCGACAGAGAGGTGAAGGCCGGCAGCTTCCTGGAATGGGAAGAGGTGTATGCCAACACCCGCTACGGCACCCTGAAATCGGAAATCAACCGCATATGCAACAAAGGCAAGGTGGTGATCTTCGACGTCGACGTCAACGGAGGACTGAACCTCAAGCGCTATTTCGGCGACAACGCCTTGGCCATCTTCGTCATGCCACCCAGCATCACCATCCTGGAACAGCGCCTGCGCCAACGCGGCACCGAAACGGAGGAGAGCATCGCCAAACGCTTAGGACGCTCAGCCCAAGAACTCGAGGAGGCCCCCAAGTTCGACATCACCATCGTCAACGACGAGCTGACACAAGCCGTCGAGAAAGCCCGCGACGCCATCACCCGCTTCCTGGAACAGTAACAACGCCACGGCTTCGCAGCGTAACAGAACCCACATCACCCAAACCCTTCAAAACCCAAACCACCTATCCCCTTGGAAAAATTAGCCGTTTTTATCAAGAAATACTCTCACGTGCTGGTATTCATACTGCTGGAAGTGGTAGCCGTGCTGTTCATCGTGCAGAACAGCTTCTACCAGCGCTCGCACCTCGTGCGGTGGGGCAACGCCGTGGCGGGAGGCTGGAACGCCGCCGTCTCGACGGTGACAGGCTATTTCGACCTCAAAGCCGAAAACGAATATCTGGCCGCCGAAAACGCACAGCTGCGCGCACAGCTGGCCTCGTCGTACATATCCTACAGCGACAGCGTCTTCCAGGTCAACGACACCGTATACCGCCAACGCTACTCCTACACCGAAGCACAAGTCATCAAGAACTCCTACAACCTGCCCAAGAACTACATGATGATCAACAAAGGCGCCCAGCAGGGCGTAAAGGTGGACATGGCCGTCATATCGCCACAGGGCATCGTGGGCGTCGTGGTCAACACCACACGCAACTTCGCCACCATCCTCCCCGTGCTCCACACCGACAGCCGCAACAGCGTGAAGCTGAAACGCACCAACTCGGCAGGGTCGCTCATATGGGAAGGCGGCGACTACCGCTACGCCACAGTGGTCGACATCCCCACGACGCACAAACTCTTCAAGAACGACACCATCGTCACCAGCGGACTGGCCAACGACTTCCCCGAAGGCATTGCCGTAGGCTACATCGAGGACTACGAAAGCATGCAGGGCAGCGGATTCTACAAGATACGCATCCGTCTGGCCACCGACTTCAACAAACTGAACCAGGTCTATATCGTCGACAACCATTTCAAGAGCGAACAGGACTCGCTGATGAAGGCCACCATAAACAACGAGGAATGACATCATGAACAGCAAACTCATCACCAGAAACATCGGACGCTTCCTGCTGCTCATGGCGCTGCAGGTGCTTGTGTTCAACAACATCTATCTGGGAGGCTACATCAACCCCTGCCTCTACATCCTCTTCATCGCCATGCTGCCCACCAACACCGGCCGCATCCCCATGATGCTCATAGCTTTCTGCACCGGCATGCTCATCGACATCGCCGCCAACATGCCGGGATTCCACGCCGCGGCGTGCACCCTGGTGGCGTTCCTCAGAGGCATCTGGCTCGACAAGATCATACTGCGCGACAACGAAGAAGTCATCGAGACACCGAGCATCTACAATGTCGCCTACCAGCAGTTCGCCATCTACCTCTTCCTCATCCTGTTCATCTTCCATCTGGCCTACTACCTGCTGCTCACCTTCAGCTTCAGCGAGATGCCCGTCGTGCTGCTCTCCTCCCTGCTGAGCACCGTCATCACGTGGATTCTCGCCATCCTCTACCAGACGCTGTTTTTCAGAAAGCGCCTGAAGGCCGACAGCATGAAAAACTGAAAAACGACAACCCTATGAGAAAGACCCTCCTTGCCATAACCCTCATCCTGGCTGCCGCCGGCGTCCATGCCCAAGTGGCCATCGGACAGTGGCGCGACCACCTGTCGTTTCAGGCGCTGAACCATGTGTGCTGCGCCGGCGACCGCGTCTACGCCGCATCAAGCAGCGCCCTCTTCTACTTCGACCGTGAGGACGGCACCACCAACCGCATGACCAAGACGACACAGCTCAACGATGTCGGCGTCAGCACCTTTGCCTACGACCCCACGTCGCACTACCTCGTGGTGGCCTACAGCAACGCCAACATCGACATCATCAAGGACGACAAAGTCACCAACCTCAGCGACATCAAGCGCAACAATATCGGCGGCGACAAACGCATCAACGCCATACGTTTCCACAACCGCTGCGCCTATCTGGCCTGCGCCTTCGGCATCGTGGTGGTGGACCTGGACCGCAAAGAAATCAAAGAGACCTACTATCTCGGTCCCGACGGCACCTATGCCAACATCCACGACGTGTCTTTCCCCGACCGCCTCATCATCGCCGCCACCGACAAC
>CAMNKG010000059.1 GCA_946542135.1 uncultured Bacteroidales bacterium | reverse complement strand
GGCCGGTGGCCTTGAACATGCTGTCGAGCTGGTGCTGCATCTTCTCCCAGATAGCGTAGCCATAGGGCTTGATTACCATGCAGCCGCGCACGGCGCTCTGTTCGGCCAGGTCGGCGCGCACCACAAGTTCGTTATACCATTCGGAGTAGTTCTCACTACGTTTCGGAAAATCTTTTGCCATTTTTATCTAAGTGTTTATAATTTTTTTGTCCAAAAAACGTTCTATATGATGAAAATTGCGTATTTTTGCACACAAGTTTTCGGACTGCAAAAATACTAAATAATTAGGAATTTGAGAGATATTAACACAACCAGTATACATCAAAAGACTATGAAAGTTCTAAAAAGCAATATCTTATGTGCATTGTTTTTGTTGCCAGCTTTCTGCGGAACGCTCTACGCCCAATCCAATAGCGGCAACGAAAATTACTATTCCAACCCCCAAAAAGGCATCAAAGCCAACGCTCCAAAACCCTATTACGACACCACGGTTGTCAACAAATCCGACGACCTGACGGTGGAGCTGACCGGCGAGATGCCCGACACGACCATTATCAAGGACAGCCTCAGGCTCAAACTGACGCAGACCGAAAACGAATACACACTGTCGTCGCGCACGGCTCGCGACCCCCGCGGATGGGGCTCCGACTATTTTTCAGGCTACCACACCGACATCTATTGGTCGTTAGGCAACCCCTACTATTGGGGCAGCCGAATCTACTACAGCTGGGACCCCTGGTACAGCCCCTATTGGAACGGATGGTACTATGCCGGCTGGGGCGGCAGCTACTGGCACTCAGGCTGGTATTGGGGCTACGACCCCTACTGGAGCTTCGGATGGGGCTGGGGCTCGCCCTACTATTGGGGTTCGCCCTACTATTGGGGCTCGCCCTACTACTACAGCTACTATCCCGGTTGGGTGGGCTTCTACGGCTACGGATACCCCTACGGTGGCTATGGCCGCTACGGCCACGACTTCGGCCAGCGCTATCTGGGCCACAACAGCCGCAACACCCACCGCTCCACGGCCAGCGGAACGGCCCCGTCGCCATCGTCGCGCAACCCGGTGCGTCGGGGCGGCGTTGACCTGAATCGCGGCGGTCGCGGCGGCTACGGCAACGTGAGCGGCGTCAACCGCACCACATCGCGCACCCAGACCACAACAGGCAGAGGCACAGCACAGACCACGGCAACAGCCAACGGCACCCGCGGCTATGCCAAACCCGCCAGCATCGCCGACCGTCGCGCCACGCAGACGCGCACCGCTTCGCGCGCCAACAACAGCGCCCAGCGCAACGGCTACAGCCGCACCACCTCGCGCACAGCCCCCTCGTCGGCTACGCGCTCCAGCTCGCGCCAAAGCTATTCGCCCAACAGCTCACGTTCCTACGACATGAACAGCCGCACGTCGCGCAGCAGCTATACCCCCATGCGTTCGTCGAACACCTCGCGTTCGTCGAGCACCACACGTTCGTCGAGCACATCCCGCTCGTCGAGCAGTTTCGGCAGCAGCCGTTCCTCTGGCGGCTTCAGCGGCAGCAGCCGCTCGTCGTCGGGCAGCTTCGGCGGCGGCCGCTCGTCGGGAGGCCACAGCGGCGGATCCTCGAGCCGCGGCGGCGGACGCAGATAACAGACGCTCCCCTACCCTTTCCAACAATTTCATCGTCACATTATGAAGAAAATTTTTCTCACGCTGGCAGCTGCCATGCTGACCATTGCCCCCGCGTGGTGCCAGCAGAACGCTCAGCAGCCACTCATCGCTTCCAACGACGCCATCCACCAAGCCGCCTCGACCGGCGAATGGCTGCCTGACGCCCCCGCCAAAACGGCCAAGAAAGCCAAAAACATCATCATCATCATCGGCGACGGCATGGGCACCGCTCAAGTCTACGCCTCTGTGGTGGCCCAGAAGGGAGCCTCCAACTTCCTCCGTTTCCCCTTCTCGGGATTCTCGCGCACTTTCTCAAGCAACAAATACACCACCGACAGCGGCGCCGGCGGCACCGCCATCGTTTGCGGCCGCAAGACCGACAACTACCACATCGGCGTCCTGCCCGACGGCACACCGATACCCTCGTTCCTCACCATGCTGCGCGACCAAGGCCTGGCAACGGGCTTCGTGGTCACCAGCAGCGTGCTCGACGCCACGCCGGCCAGCACCTACGCCCACGTACCCTACCGCAAGATGTACGACACCATCAGCCTGCACATGTCGCAGTGCGGCTTCGACGTCATGATTGGCGGCGGCGTCCACAATTTCCGCCCCGAAAACCGCCACGACGGCCTCAACCCCATCGACACTCTCCTGAAACGCGGCTACGAGATCACCTACAGCCTTCAGGACATGATGAACGCCAAAAGCAAGAAGCTGGTAACCCTCTTCTGCGAAAACTACTACGGACCCGTGGCTCCGGGCCGCGACCCCATACTCTATGAAGGCGCCAAGAAAGCGCTCGACATACTGAGCAAAGACCCCGACGGCTTCGCCCTGATGATTGAAGGGTCGCAGATAGACTGGGCTTGCCACAACAACGACGCGCCCTACATGCAGGCCGAGCTGGCCGACTTCGAAAAGATGCTGGGCTTCGTCCTCGACTATGCCGAAAAAGACGGCAACACGCTGGTCGTCGTCACCGCCGACCACGAAACCGGCGGACTGGTGCTGCTGGGCGGCGACATCGAGAACGGCACCAACAAATGCAAATACATCACCGACGGACACTCTGGCGTCATGGTCCCCGTCTTCGCGTTCGGACCCGGTGCCGAACGATTCTCGGGCATTCAGAACAACATCGAAATACTGCCCAAGGTCTTCAACGCCATGGGTCGCAAATGCTACCTCAACGACCCCGAAAGCCCCGCCAAATGACCCCTCCCCTTACGTCCTCCTCGCCTCTGACTCATTATTTTAACCGTTAACCCTTCCCCCTACCCAAAAGAAAATGAACCGCACCATCCGTCTCGTAGCCACCGTCCTGCTGACGCTCGCCTTCACCTCTGCAACGGCACAGGTGAAGCTGACGAAAGACACCATCGAGGCTCCCATCATCGGTTTCTCGTTCGGAACGCTCTTCCCCTCGGCGGCGCTGTCGTCTGACAACGGCATGCACGACCTCTATAAGGCCCCCTTCCTCAACTTCGGCGTCGAAGCCCTCTACAAGACCAAAAGCAACTGGCTCCTCTCGGCCGACGGCAACTTTACCATGGGCGCCGACAACCTCAAAGACCGCGAAGCGCGCATGCCCGCCGTGTTCTCCAACGACTTCGTGCCCTTCGTCATCGGCACCAACGGCGTCGACGCCACCCTCTCCGCCTACAACCGTGCGCTCCATTTCCGCATCGGCGCCGGCCGCATCGTCACCCTGGGCGACAACAATCCCAACTCAGGACTCTCCCTGCGCCTCTTCGCCGGCATCATGCAGCAGAAAACCGTATTCACCCTTACCGATGTCAACGCGCCCCAGATACAGGACGACTACGCCCGACTCTACGACCACCAGCGCCTCGGATTCACCCTCACCGAAGGCATAGGCTACTGGTTTATGAGCAACTACTCCAACCTCATCAATATCTATGTCGCCTTCGAGGTCACCCAATGCTGGAACCACTCCACGCGCGACTACGTCATCGACGGCGTGATGAACCTCAACGGTCCCGACGACGCCAGCTACTTCGACCTCATCTACACGCTGAAGCTCTGCTGGATGTTCCCCATCAAGGGCAAAACGGCCTACGACTACTACTTCTATTAATTCCTCCACGATGCGTACACTCTACAGCATAGCCATTGCATTCTTCGCCTTGGGCGTACGACTCGCCGCCCCCTTCAACGGCAAGGCGGCGCAGCTGCGCAAAGGTTGGCGCCACTGGGTCCACCGATTCCCCGCGGCAAAAATACAGGGCCACCCCACCGCGTGGTTCCATGCCGCCTCGCTCGGCGAGTTCGAACAGGCGCGGCCCGTCATCGAGGCTTTCCGACAGCAGCATCCCGACTTCAAGATATGCCTCTCCTTCTTCTCGCCCTCAGGCTATGAAATCAGAAAAGACTACAACGGCGCCGACATAGTCTTCTACCTGCCCCCCGACACCCGCGCCAACGCCCGCCGTCTTGTGGAACTCATCGACCCCAAGGTGGCTTTCTTCGTTAAATACGAGTTCTGGTTCAACTACTTGCACACCCTCAAATGCCACAACACGCGCACATTCATCTTCTCTGCCATCTTCCGTCCGAACCAGTATTTCTTCAAATGGTATGGCTCGTGGTTTGCGCAGCACCTCAAGGGCTTCGACCACCTCTTCGTCCAGAACGAGCAATCGCTGCAGCTTCTCAACGGCATCGGCATCACGCAATGCTCGCTGGCGGGCGACACGCGCTTCGACCGCGTCAACGACATCGCCCGTCAGGCCAAGAAGTTCCCCGCCGTAGAAGCCTTCCTCGCCCACACCGACGCACCCAACGCCCCCGTCCTCATGGCCGGAAGCTCGTGGGAACCCGACGAGGCCAACATCAAGCACTTCCTTGACCGGTGCCCAAAGCCCATCAAGACCATCCTCGCGCCCCACATGATCGGCGAAGGCCATTTGGCACAGATCGAGCACCTCTTCTCGCCCGAACGCTGCATCCGCTACTCGCTGTTGGCCGCCCATCCCGACACCAGTCTGAAAGGCCGCGACATACTCATTATCGACAACATCGGCATGCTCTCCTCGCTATACCGCTATGCCGACATCGCCTACATCGGCGGCGGTTTCGGCAAGGGCATCCACAATACCCTTGAGGCCGCCATCTTCAACATTCCGGTCTGCTTCGGACCCAACCACAAGAAATTCCAGGAAGCCCTCGGCCTCCTCGACGCCGGCGCCGCCAAAACATACAGCCGTCCTGACGAACTGGTGGACATCCTCAACCTTTGGGTCGACAATCCCGAAGCACGTCAGCAGGCCGCCGCCGCATGCCGCGCATTCATGCAGCGCAACCTGGGCGCCACCAAGACCATCATGGACAGCATCACCACACTATGAACTACACACACTCCACCACACCCAGACGCACCACGCTACTGCTGATTCTCTTGGCACTGGCATCCTTGATGTCGGCCTGCAAGGGGGTGGAGAAATTCATACAACCCAACGACAAAGTACTCAACCGCAACAAGTTCACCGTCGAGATGGCCAACGGCGAAGAGGTACCATCCGAAATCAGAAACGCCCTCAAAGACATGCGCCGCTACGCCATCCAGAAGCCCAACTCGCGCCCCTTAGGCATCCTGCCCCGCTTCAAGATGCACACCTACTGCCTCTCGAACCCCGACGACTCAAGTTGGTTCAACAACTACCTGCGCCGACAGGGACAGGCTCCCGTGGTGTTCAGCGATGTGGCCACGGAAAAGACGGCACAGCAGATACAGGGCCTTCTGGAATCGAAAGGGTGCTTCCGCTCGACGGTGACCTACGACACCATTTGGCGCAATAAACACGACGTCGACGTGGTATACCACATCACTCCCGCCCCCCGCTACCGCATCGACGAAGTGACCTTCCTCGCCGAAACGCCCGAGGTCACCAAACTGATGCGGCAATGGGAAAACAAATGCCTCATCAAGAAAGGCGACTACTACGACCAGGAAATCCTCGACGAGGAACGTTCGCTGCTCGTCGAGCGCCTCCGCAACGAAGGCTACTACTACGCATCGACCGAACTGGTGTCGTACTACATCGACACGGCTTTCGAAGACCACAAACTCACCATCCGCGTCAATGTCGGCAACCCTGTCTCTTTCAACGAGGAACGTCAGCCCGTGGCGCGTCCGCTGCAGAAATACCGCATCGACGACATCTTCATCTACCCCAATGTACCCATCTCGACCAACGGCGCCACGCTGGCCTTCGACACCCTCTTCGACGACTACAGCTTCCGCAACCGCTCTACGCGCTACACCTTCCTCTTCAACCAGCCCATGACCATCACCCCTCACATCATCAGCCGCTCCCTCTTCCTTTTCCACCATCAGCTCTACAGGCCTCGCAACATACAACGGTCCTACAACTCGCTGCTTAGCCTCCGCAACTTCAAATACCTCAACATCGAATTCACCGAATCGCCCAACAGCTGCGACACCAACAGGCTCCTCAACGCCAAAGTGAGGCTCCTCAACGCCAAACGGCAACGCCTCTCGGCATCGGTGGAGCTCAACAACTCCTCGCCCTTCGGCGAACAATACCAAGGACTTCTCAGCGGCAATTTCGGCCTCGAAACCAAACTGAGCTACCAGAACAAAAACCTGCTGGGCGGCGCCGAGCTCTTCAAAGCCGAATTCTCGCTCCTTATCGAGCTGCCCAAGTTCATCTTCAAAAACAGGGAGTCGGGCGAGTTTCGCGACAACGTCAGCAGTTTCGAGAACGGTCTGGACCTCTCCATCGACCTTCCCACCTTCCTGTTCCCCTTCACCAGCAACGTGCTGTGGGAACGCATGCGCCCCCACACCGTCATCTCGCTCGGTGCCAACTACCAGTTTCGCAACTACTTCGAGCGGCTACTCTTCAACACCGGCTTCGGCTACAACTGGAGCCGCAACCTCCACGGCCACCAACTGCTGCCGCTCGAAATGACCTTCGTCCGGTTCTTCAACATCGACAGCGCCTTCCTGGCGCGCATGGAAAGCCTCAGCGACGCCCGCGTCAAATACCAGTACAGCGACCACTTCATCATGGACGCTCGCTACGACTACGTATACAACACGCAGCAATACGGTTCGCGCATCGATTTCAATTATCTTCACCTCTCGTTGGAAACGGCAGGCAACCTGCTGGGTCTTATCAGCAACATCGCCGACGGCCCCACCGACGACAACGGCATCCGCCAAATCTTCGGCGTTCCCTACTCGCAATACGTGCGCCTCAACGCCGAATACAAACATTATTTCTATCTCGGGCAGAAAAGCTCTTTCGTGACGCGCGTCATGCTCGGTTTCGGCATCCCCTACGCCAACTCGTCGGTGATGCCCTACGAGAAAAGCTTCTACGGCGGCGGCCCCACCACGCTCCGCGCCTGGCATCTGCGCCACCTCGGACCCGGATCGTTCCAGAACGCCGACGACAACGTGCTGGAACGCGTAGGCGACATGCAGCTTGTGGCCAACCTCGAATACCGTTTCCCGCTCTTCTCGGCACTCGAAGGCGCCCTTTTCGCCGACATTGGCAACGTGTGGCTCTTCAACGAATCCGACGAATATCCCGGCGGCCAGTTCCGCTTCGACGACTTCTACAAAAGCATCGCCACCGGCATCGGCTTGGGCCTGCGCGCCAACATCTCCATCCTTACGCTGCGCGCCGACGTGGCCATACCCCTCATCGACCCCGGCATCTCGCCACGATGGCGTCTCCCCTATTGGAAATTCGACCAGCTGACCTTCAACTTCGGTATCGACTACCCCTTCTGATGTCACCATTCGCAACAACCTCATCATCCTCAACCCAATGTCACCCTTCGCAACAGCCTCTTCATCCTCAATCCAAAAGCAGCAGCAACGACCAACGAAACAAAACCCTATTCTATAAACTTTAACCTTTAAATAAACAATGTATTCTACAAATGAATTGCAACAAATAGTCAAAGAACTCTTCGCCAACGAGAATTTCGTCGACGAACCACGCCAACTCTACGATCCCATAGCCTACACCCTTGCCTTGGGCGGCAAAAGGATACGCCCCCTTCTCCTCCTCGCCGCCACCGACCTCTTCGATTCCGACATCAAAGAGGCTTACAACTACGCCATCGGCATCGAGGTGTTCCACAACTTCACCCTGCTCCACGACGACCTCATGGACAAGTCGCCCATCCGTCGCGGCCAGCCCACCGTCTACCGCAAATGGGACGAAAACACCGCCATCCTGTCGGGCGACGCTATGAATATCCTCGCCTGGCGCTACTTCATCAAAAAGACCCACCCCAATCTCCACAAAATACTCCACACCTTTGAACAAACCGGCAGGGAAATCTGCGAAGGTCAGCAATACGACATGAACTTCGAGACCCGCAACGACGTCACCATCAACGAATATATGGAGATGATCCGCCTCAAAACCGCCGTCCTCCTCGCCGGCGCCCTCAAAATCGGCGCCCTCGTCGCTCAGGCCGACAGCAACGACGTCGAATATCTGTACCGCTTCGGCATCAGCATCGGTCTCGCCTTCCAGCTCCGCGACGACCTCCTCGACGCCTACGGCGACACCGCCTCGTTTGGCAAACAGACCGGCACCGACATCAAAGACAACAAAAAGACGTTCCTCTTCCTCCACGCCCTCCAAAAAGGCAACAGCGCTCAGCGGCAACGGCTGACGGAACTCTTCGCCACCACCCCCGACGACCCGACCGACAAAATCAACGAGGTCCTCGCCATCTACAACAACCTTGATATCAAGAAAGACGTCGAAGAAAAAATTGCACTTCTGCACGACGAAGCCAACGCCAACCTCGACGCCGTCCGGCGACCCGAAGCCTCCAAACAGGTGCTCCGACAAATTGCTCACAGTCTCCTCGACCGCGACAAATAATACTGCGCTAATATATAGCACGTTATTGTACACCCTCACCGCGAAATCAACACAAAAACAAAAAAAATATCAAAAAAAATTTCTCAGTTGCAAATATATTGCTAAATTTGCAATTGTATTCCCTCAACAAAGAAGCAAACTAACTAATTAATAATTAATACATTAAAAACAACCATGAAAAAAGTAATTGCTTTAATGTCGATAATTGGATTATTGACATTCACCAATCTGAACAGTGTTATGGCTCAAGGCGCCCAGGCCAATCCCGAAGCTGCCCAAACCGAGCAAGTCACCAACGACAGCGCTGCAGCCGCTCCCGCTGAGGCCGCTCCCGCCGAGGCCGCTACCGCAGCTGCCAACGACGAAGTCGTCTCCAAATCCTTCCACGAAGTGCTGAAAGAGAAATATATCCAGGGTGGTGCAGGCTGGATGACCCCCGTGCTCCTCTGCCTTATCCTCGGTATGGCCCTCGTTATCGAGCGTATCATCTATCTCAACATGGCTACCACCAATGTCAACAAGCTCCTTGAAGACATTGAGAACGATGTTAAGAAAGGCGACTATGCCGCTGCTAAAGAACTCTGCCGCAACACCCGTGGCCCCGTGGCCAGCATCTTCTATCAGGGTCTTGACCGCATCGACGAAGGTCTCGAAAACGTCGAAAAGGCTGTCACCTCCTACGGTGGTGTCCAGATGGCTCGCCTCGAAGCCAACCTCACTTGGATTGCCCTGTTCATCGCTCTGGCTCCCTCCTTCGGATTCCTCGGTACCGTTATCGGTATGGTCCAGGCTTTCGATGACATCGAAAAAGCCGGTGATATCAGCCCGACCGTCGTCGCTGGTGGTATGAAAGTGGCTCTGTTGACAACCGTCTTCGGTCTTATCGTCGCTATCATCCTTCAGATTTTCTACAACTATCTCCTCACCAAAATCGAAAGTCTCGTTTCTCAAATGGAAGATGGTTCCATCACTTTCATGGACATCCTCATCAAGAACAAAAGATAATAGTGTAAGGATATAGAAACTATTTAATAACCTTTTTAATCCTTAACTGTTATGAAAGAAAGTGTAAAGAAAATAATTACCTACGTCAGCCTTACCATCGCCATCCTGGTCTCTGTCTGCGCCATCCTCTTTGCCGCCAACCAGGAAAAATTCGGTGGACTGTTTGACGTCGCATTCTGGATTCTCGTCTGCTTCATCGTGCTCAGCCTCATCCTTTGGCTCTTCTTCGGCATCATCAGCGTCATCAAAAAGCCCAAGAAAGCGCTCATCGCACTCGGCGCCATCGCCATCGTGCTCATCGCCGCTTTCCTTATCGCCGGTGGCGACACTATGCCTCAGGATTTCCTTACCCGCTACGAGACTAGTGCCACAACAGCAAAACTCATCGCTACGGCATGCTATACCACCTATGCCGCGCTCATCATCGCCGTCGTGCTGATGATTTACGTCGAGATTTCCAAAGCATTTAAAAAATAACTAAATTATGGCTAAAAGAGCAACTCCAGGTTTAAATACAAGTTCGATGGCCGATATCTCGTTCTTGCTGTTGACATTCTTCCTGATGACCTCCAGCATCAACACCGATATGGGTATCGCTCGGCG
>CAMNKG010000058.1 GCA_946542135.1 uncultured Bacteroidales bacterium | reverse complement strand
AAAAAAGGGTAAGCTGATTATATCGCGCCGCTACAACCAAACACCCTTGCTGTATTCCTACCCTGGGGGATTCAATGGGAGCTGACCGTATAAGACTTACCCGAATGCAAAAGTACTACTTTTCCCTATACTGACAAATTTTTTTTTGCTTTTTGTGTCTAATTTTTTTTATGTCAGGCGGATAATTTTTGGGTCGCACAGGATCGACGGGCTTAAATATGGCGTCGCAAAATCTGCAAACACCGAAAAGTGGGTCGTTTTTTTCAGCTGCGAAAGGGGTCTATTTGTATATCTTGCGACGGTTCATCTCGGCATGGAAAGCCTGAGCGTTGGCGTTGTGTTCGGCCAGGGTGCGCGCGAAGGCGTGGTAGCCGGAGAAGTCGGCTTTGGCGCAGAAATACAGGTAGTCGGTCTGCTTGTTTTTGAGGACGGCGTCGATGGATGCGGCGCTGGGGATGCAGATGGGACCCGGGGGCAGGCCGCGATGCTTGTAAGTGTTGTAGGGGCTGTCGGCATCCATGTGCTTGTTGAGGATGCGACGCAGGCTGAAGTCGCCGACGGCATATTTCAGCGTGGGGTCGGCCTGTAGCAGCATGCCTTTGCGGATGCGGTTCAGGTAGACGCTGGCAATGTCGGGCTTCTCGTCGTTTTTGTTGCTCTCTTCTTCCACGATCGACGCCAGGGTGATGACTTCGTCGGTGGTGAGATTCAGCGCCTTGCATTTCTTGGTGCGACTGTTGTTCCAGAAGGTGTCCGACTCTTTCTGCATGCGTTCCAGCAAATTTTGTGGCGACGTGGTCCAGTAGATGTCGTAGGTGTTCTGGAGGAAGAGCCCGATGATGGTCTGCGGCGTGCGGTTGTATTGGGCGCAGACGGCGGGGTCGGAGAGGAGTGCCAGAAGGGTGTCGCCATCCATCTCCAGTTTTTTCCCAATGTATGTGCAGAGCGATTTTGTGGTGCGGTGTTTGTTGATAGTCAGGTGGATGGCGTCCTGGTTGCCGTAGTATAGCTTGGTGAGGACGTTCCACACGCTGGTGCCGGGTTTCAACTTGTAGCAGCCTCCTTTGACGTGGTCTTTGTATTTTCTGATGCGCGCCAGCGTGTTGAAAGCGGTACTGTTGCCGATGCATTGGTGTGCGTTGAGAGAGTCGACAACGGCTTGGTAGTCAGACCCGGTAGGGATATAGAGCGTGACGGTCTCGGTGTTGGCGATCTTCTGCCGGTGGAGCAGAAGGAGCGTCGTGACAATGGCTATCAGCACGATGAGCGCCACTGTCGGGGCGATGTATTTCTTAGGGGAGGATTTCTTCTTTTTTTGAGCCATAGTATGGTATGCGGAGGTGATGTTTATTCGATGATTTTCTGGAAGATGAGGGCATCGTTCCAAGTGCCGTTGTGCCATATCCACTCTTCGCGGGTTCCGCATTGCCGGAACCCGTCGTTGGTGAAAAGGCGGATGCAGGGGGCGTTGGTGGAGGCGATGTCGCAATAGAGGAGATGCAGCTGTAAGTGCTCACGGGCAAAGAGTTCAAGTTCTGATAGAATTAACTTTCCTAATCCTTTGCCTCTGTGTTGTTTGTCTATTATCATTCCGAGTGCGCAATGGCGATGGTAGGGGTCGAAGTCGAAGAGGTCGATGCAGCCTATGGCTTCGTTGTGGTCGTCGACGGCCATGAGGCGAAGCTGACGGGTGGCGTAGATGTCGCTGGTGGCGGCATTGTCGATGAATTGCTGGAGGGCGTGGCGCGAGAAAGGCTGGTGGGAAGCGCTGTGTATCCAGAGCGAAGCGTCGTTCTCCCAGCGGTAGATGGCGTCGACGTCATCAGGCTCCATCGCGCGCAGGCGGATAACTGGTTGATGCGTATTCATGTCATGGGAAACGACGGAGGCGATTTTTTATTGTGTCGGGAATAATAAAAGAGCCGTTTTGGCGTTGTGTGTTAGTGCGCGTCCGATAACGATGTGGCGCCGGCGGCGCAAAAGGATTTGACGAGAAGGGGCGCGTCTTTCGTTTGACAAAAACAACAATGCAAAATGATAGATACCAAAGCATTACATGATGATGTCTGCGAACTGGCTGCCGAGGTGGGAACCTTTCTGGCCTCGGAACGCCGCAGGCTGGACGGCGTCGTTACGGCCGAGAGCAAGGGGGTGCACGACTATGTGACCCGTTTTGACAAGGAGTCGGAACGCCGCATCGTGGAACGGCTGCACCGCTTGCTGCCCGACGGCGGCTTCATTGCGGAAGAGGGCACCGCCACTACAACAGGTCGCGAACGCTATGCGTGGATTGTCGATCCTCTGGACGGAACCACCAACTACATTCACGGTTTTGCGCCTACCTGCGTCTCTATTGGACTGCAGGACAGGCTGCTGTCTGACGAACAGCGCCGACCCGTAATGGTGGTGGGCGTGGTGTATGAGATATGGGCGCACGAGTGCTTCTCGGCCTGTGCGGCTCGCGATGGGGCTTTCCTGAACGGCAACGCCATCGGGGTGTCGCAAGCACGCCATATGGACGACGCGCTCCTGGCAACGGGATTCCCCTATAGCGATTTCTCACGTATGCGTCAGTATATGGAGCTGTTGGAGTGGACGATGCGCCATTCCCACGGGGTGCGCCGGCTGGGGTCGGCGGCGGCTGACCTTGTCTATACTGCTTGTGGACGCGTCGACGGTTTCTACGAGTACGGCCTGAAACCCTACGATGTGGCCGCCGGTGCCTATATCGTGGAGAAAGCGGGCGGCAAAAACAGCGATTTCGGCGGCGGGCACAACTGGCTTTTCGGTGGCGAGATGGTGTCTTCTAATGCTGCCATATATGACGAGTTTATTGCTTGTATCAAAAGATTTCTAAAAGTTGAAAAATAGTTTGTTGTATGACTATATTTAAAGTGTTAGTTAAACTGCTTCTTCCGCTGCTGATGGTTGTCGTTTCGCTGTCGGCGAATGCCCAGAATGACGCGAGCAAGAAGGTCTACCTGTTTGCAATCGACGAAGAGATTGCCCCGCCGGCATCGCTGCGGGTGGAGAAGGCCCTGGAAGAGGCTTCGGAGGTGAAGGCCGACATCATTGTGGTCCACATCAACACTTTTGGCGGCACCCTCGACGATGCCGACAAAATCCGCACCGCCTTCTTGCAGTCGCCGATACCGGTATGGGCCTATATCGACAACAATGCCGCGTCGGCAGGAGCGCTGATAGCGATAGCCTGCGACTCCATCTTTATGCACAGCGGCTCCTCGATAGGCGCCGCCACGGTGGTGAATCAGACCGGCGAGGTGCAGCCTGACAAATATCAGAGTTATATGCGTTCGCTCATGCGCACCACGGCAGAAGCCCGCGGCCGCAGACCTGAGATTGCTGAAGCCATGGTGGACCCCGACATTTATGTGGCGGGCATTTCCGACAGTGGCAAAGTGCTGACATTCACTACCCACGAAGCCATCGCCAATGGCTACTGCCAGGCTGAGGTGGAAAATGTGCGCGAGCTGCTCCAGCATGCCGGCGTGGAACGATATGTGATTCACGAACAGCGCTACTCGTTCATCGATAAGCTGATAGGTTTTCTTGTGTCGCCGGCGGTGTCGGGCATCTTGATTATGCTGATTATCGGTGGCATCTACTTCGAGTTGCAGCAGCCGGGCATAGGATTCCCCCTGATTCTGGCCCTTACGGCTGCGGCGCTCTACTTCGCGCCGCTCTATCTCGAGGGGTTGGCAGCCTATTGGGAAATCTTGATTTTTATAGCCGGTATCGTGCTGATTATCTTGGAACTGTTTGTCTTCCCCGGTTTTGGGGTGGCGGGAGTGACGGGCATCATCTGTCTCCTGGCGGGCTTGGTGTTCAGCATGGTAGGCAATGTGGGATTTGACTTTTCTCACGTGCCCACGTCGCTCATTGCCAACAGGTTGATGGTCGCTTTGCTCGCATTTGTCGTAGCTTTGCCCCTCAGCATCCTGTTAGGCAAGAAGCTCTTCGAGAGCAACCTTTTTGGCGGGCTGGCGCTCAACACCACCGAAGATGCCCAGGAGGGCTACACCGTTGCCGCCGCTGTCGAGAAGGAGCTGGTCGGCAAGACCTGCGAGGCTGCCACGGTGCTGCGGCCTGCCGGCAAGGTGACCTACGAGGGGCGCCAATACGACGCTGTGGCGCAGGTGGGTTTTATCGACAAGGGCGACGCCGTCGACATCGTAGACTATGTAAATGGCAGTCTGGTGGTGCGCAAACATCAGTAAATAGTTACAGAAACAACAAGTTATCAGCATGAAACAGGCTTTCCGACTTATCTGGCAATGCGACCCGCGGGGGTTCCTTCTGAAACTGGTCTACACCGTAGCCACCAGTCTTCTGCCGTTGGCCAACCTTTACGTGCTGAAGCTGCTGGTCGATGGTGTCACCGATGCGGTGAGCGTGCGTGCCGAGGATGGCCTCGTCTGGCTGATGCCGCTGACCTATTATGTCGGTGCCTTCTGTGGCATCACCCTGCTGAACCGTTGGGTTGGTGTGCTGAACACCGTCAACAACGACGTGCTGACGCAGAAACTCATCGACTATATCAATAATATTATCCAAAACCAGTCGGTACGGCTCGACATGGCCTATTATGACAATCCCGACTACCACGACACTTTCCATCGGGCGCAGCAGGAGGCGGCATTCCGCCCCATACGCATCCTCGAGAACCTGGTGTCGGTGGTGGGGTCCATAGTGTCGTTGGTCGGCGTGGCTGCGATGCTGATGGTCGCCTCGTGGCCTGTGGTGGCGGTGATGGTCGTCGCCGTGCTGCCGTCGTTCTTCATCAAGCTCTACAAGTCGCGCCGCATCTATCGTTTCCGCCGCGAGACCACGCACGACATGCGCCGCACCAACTACTACGGGCAGCTGCTGACCAACAGGGCTTTTGCCAAAGAGGTGCGCCTGTTCGGGTTGGGCGGTTATTTCCGCCAGCTCTATGTGTCGATGCGTGCGCGTCTGGTCGACCAGTTGCTTCGCATCTCGCGCCGGCTGGCGCTCTACGATGCGTTGACCGCCGTGGTCGAGGTTGCCTCGTTGGCGGCTGTGCTGATTCTGCTGATACGGCCGGCTATGACAGGAGCCATAACGGTGGGTAGTTTTGTGATGCTGTTCGAGGCGTTTCGCCGCGGTCAGGGGTACCTGACAAGTTTGGTGAGCGGCTTGAGCGGGCTTTATGAACATAAACTGTTTATCAGTAACTTGTTCGAATTTCTTGAACTCACGCCGGCCATTGTGTCGCCCTCCGACCCCGTTCCTTTCCCCGAACGCGTCGACGAGGTGCGCTTCGACGATATCACCTTCAGCTATCCGGATATGAACCACCCGACGCTGAATCATTTCAACTATGTGGCGCGTCGCGGACAGCTGAACCGCCTGCAGGGCGAGAACGGCTTTGGAAAGACCACGCTGCTGAAGCTTCTGCTGCGCCTCTATGACCCGCAAGGAGGTGCTGTGCGCATCAACGGCATCGACATCCGCCGCTTCGAGGTGGCTGATTTGCGGCGCCACGCCAGCGCCATCTTTCAGGACTACGTGCAGTTCCAGTTCACGGCCCGTGAGAATATCCTTTTCGGCGACATCGTCCATGCCGAGGATGCCCGTCGCATGGCTCAAGCGCTGCAACTGTCTGGCGCCGACGATGTTGTGAACCGTCTGCGCGATGGTCTCGACACCCCGCTGGGACGCACCTTCCGCGGCGGCGAGGAGCTGAGTATGGGCCAGTGGCAACGCATCGCTTTGGCACGTCAGCTCTATTCCGAAGCGCCCATCTTGCTTTTCGACGAACCTACGGCGTGGATGGACATCGACACGCGTAATGCTTTCCTGCAGACCCTCCAGCATCTCAAGAACGAGCGCCTGATTATCCTGGTGTCGCACCTCGAGGAACACGCTACTGCTTTATAAAAAAGCCTGTGAATTCAGCGCTTGACTGAGGTTCACAGGCTGGTTCTTATGCCGTTGTTGGCTTTTGTACCGTTGACGGGTTATTTTTTCTTTTTGGAGCTCTTCTTTTCCTGCATTTCGCGGATGATGGCGACGGCGTCAGCCAGCGTGATAGTCAGGGGGTCGACACCCGTCTTGGGCAGACGGTAGTTGTCGGACTTGTAGGTGAGATAGGGTCCGAACTTGCCAACGTTCGAAATGACTTTCTCGCCTTCGTATTCGCCGATTTCGTGGGGGAAGATTTCCTTAAGACGCTGCTTCTCTTCGTTTTGGCTGCGCTTGAGGTTGATGATCTCGATGGCGCGTTCGAGGGTGACGGTGTATGGGTCGTCGGTTTTGGATAGCGAGTAGAACTTGCCGTCATGGCGCACGTAGGGTCCGAAACGTCCGATGCTCACCACCACTTCAGAGCCTTCGAATTCGCCAATGGAGCGCGGCAGCGAGAAGAGGTCGAGGGCCTCTTCAAGGGTGATGCTTTCAATGCTCTGACCTTTCTTCATGGAGGCGAACTTAGGTTTCTCGTCGGTGTTGGTGTCGCCAATCTGGATGAGGGTGCCGTAGCGGCCAATCTTCGCGTAAACGTTCTTGCCCGTGGCGGGGTCCGTGCCCAGCAGGCGTTCGCCGCTGGTGCGTTTGGAGTGGCTCTGGGTCTGCTTCACGTTGCGATGGAAGGGAATGTAGAACTGGTCGATGACATCGCGCCAGGCTTGCGAGCCGTTGGCGACATCGTCGAAGTCTTTCTCCACCTTGGCGGTGAAGTTGTAGTCCATAATCTCGTTGAAATGCTCCATCAGGAACTGGTTGACTATGGTTCCGATGTCGGTAGGGAAGAGTTTGCCTTTTTCGGCGCCGAGATGTTCTACTTTTTGGGTGCGCGCTACGCCGTTGCCAGGCGTGAGGGTGAGCGTGGTGATGTCGACATCCTGTGGGGCGCGGTCTTCCTTGATGACGTATTCGCGTTTAAGGATGGTGGAGATGGTGGGAGCATAGGTCGAGGGGCGTCCGATGCCGAGGTCCTCGAGTTTCTTCACAAGGCTGGCCTCGGTGTAGCGCGGTGGGTGCTGGGTGTAGTGTTGCACGGCTTCGGCCTGATGCATGGTAAGTTTCTGGCCATTTTTGACGGCGGGCAGCTGGTGGTTGGGGCTCTCCTCTTCTTCGTCGTCGGTGGATTCGAAGTATACCTTCAGGAAACCGTCGAAGAGCACCTGTTCACCTGAGCAGTTGAAGGTCTCTTGCTTGTTGTCGATCTGGATTTCGATGGTTGTCTTCTCCAGTTCGGCGTCGGCCATCTGCGAGGCGATGGTGCGTTTCCAGATCAGTTCGTAGAGACGGCGTTGGGCGGCGTCGGCATTGATGTCGGTCTGGTGCAGGTTGGTGGGACGGATGGCTTCGTGGGCCTCTTGGGCACCCTTGATCTTGGTGTGGTAGTGGCGTATCTTGATGTAGCGTTCACCGAAGGTTTCGCCTATCTGCTTCTGGGCCATGTCGAGGGCCACCTCGCTGAGGTTGGTGGAGTCGGTACGCATGTAGGTGATGAATCCCGACTCGTAGAGCTGTTGTGCAATCTGCATGGTGCGCGCCACGGAGTAGCCCAGTTTGCGGCTGGCTTCCTGTTGCAGGGTAGAGGTGGTGAAGGGCGGCGCCGGCGAGCGGCGAGCCGGCTTGGTCTCCACTTTTTGAACGGTGTAGGTGCTGTTGGCTATGTCGTTGAGGAAGGCGGAGGCCTCCTGCTCGGTCTCCAGTCGGCGGCTCAGTTCGGCCACCAGCTTGTGCTCATTGGAGGTATAGAATAACGCAGAAATGCGGAAGTAGCTCTGTGCTTGAAAGTTGCGTATCTCGTTCTCTCGTTCCACGATAAGACGGACAGCGACGCTCTGCACGCGTCCGGCGCTGAGGGCGGGTTTGATTTTGGCCCAAAGGATGGGGCTGATCTCATAGCCCACCAGGCGGTCGAGGATGCGACGTGCCTGCTGTGCGTTGACGAGGTTCATGTCGATATCGCGCGGGTGCTCGATGGCGTGGAGTATGGCATTTTTGGTTATCTCGTTGAAAACGATACGCTTGGTCTTCTCGGGCTGCAGGTTGAGGGTCTCGCGCAGATGCCAGGCTATGGCTTCTCCTTCGCGGTCCTCATCGGATGCGAGCCATACCATGTCGGCGTTCTTGGCGGCTTTTTTCAGCTCCACCACCAGTTTTGATTTCTCGTCAGAGATGTGGTATTCGGGTTCGTAATGGTTGTCAATGTCGATGCTCATCTCTTTTTTGGCCAGGTCGCGGATGTGACCGTAGCTGGAGAGCACCTCGAAGTCTTTTCCTAAAAACTTTTGAATGGTCTTTGCTTTCGCAGGCGACTCTACGATGACAAGATTTTTCATATATAATATGTACTATATTTAATATATTTCTTTAAGTTACAATCAGAAAGTACAGCTCTCTGAGGGTGACGATGAAAATGCAAAGGTAGTAACTTTTCTTAAATTGCAAAAATTTTTATTCGGCAGCCGCTTTTTTGCAACGCCGCCAAGGTGCTTTTGCGGAGGATATGTGGCTGAGGAAAACAATAATTGCTCAGTGTCGCCGTTAACGCTTTTGATGGAAAAACAAAACAACAAAGGGAACGTCCCCAAGCGAGTGTCGGTGTCGGTGACCAACGATCTGGTTACCGACCAGCGCGTCTACAGGAGTTGTCACGCCCTCCATGAGGCTGGTTATGCCGTCACCCTCATCGGAAGGATGTTGGATGACCGCACCCCCCTCAATCGCCCTTACCGCACGGTGCGCATGAGGCTCCTTTTCCGCAAAGGGCCTCTTTTCTATGCTTCGTTCAATGTGCGTCTTTTCTTGCGTCTGCTTTTTGCCAGAACGGATGCTTTCTATGCCAACGATACTGACACGCTGTTGGCCAACTATTTGGCGGCGCGGCTGCGGCGTAAGCCGCTTTTTTTCGACGCCCACGAGATGTTTCCTGAAGTGCCCGAACTGGTGGGGCGTCCCCGCGTGAAGGCGGTGTGGGAAGGGCTGGAACGCTGCATGTTTCCGCGTATGGCCAAGATGCACCATTGCGCGGCTGTAACGGTCTGCCAGTCTATTGCCGACATCTACCGCCAGCGCTACGGTCTGCCAATGGCGGTGGTGCGTAATGTGCCTATCGCCAATGCCATGATGCAGGTCAGGGATCACGATTTCGGACTGCCGCACGACAGGAAAATACTCCTCTATCAGGGCGCTGTCAACGTGGGACGCGGGATAGAGTGGGTGATGGAGGCGATGCCCTACTTGGATGGATACCAGCTGGTTGTTGCTGGAGTCGGCGACGAATATGAGCGGTTGTCGCAACGCGCTGCTGCCGCCAAGTTCAGCGACAGAGTCACCTTCCTGGGCCGCGTGCAGCCCGAGGTACTGCATGCGCTGACGGGCAAAGCTACGCTCGGTCTCTCCCTTTTGGCCAACAGGGGGCTGAACTACTACTATTCCTTGCCCAACAGAATAGCCGATTTTGTTCAGGCGGGTGTGCCTGTTCTGGCTACCGACTTCCCTGAAATACACCGTGTTGTTGAAACTTATGGCATCGGTACTTTGGTGCCGCCCATCGACGAGGGCACAGCACCCGACCCCGTGGCTATGGCGCAGATCATCAAGGATGCCGTTGAATCTTGGAGCTCAATAGCGGCAGACGAAAAGCAGCGCCGTTTCGAAAGGGCAGCAAAGGAGTTGTCGTGGGAACATGACAAAAAAACGCTTCTTGCCTCGTTCGACGCAATATTTTGAACTATTCGGCGTTGATTATAATTGCTAATATCAGCGAGCATAAGGCAGTTGTCCGACGACAGCCTTTTCATCCGCTTGATTATAAAGCATATAATTTATAATTATTTGTCAAAAAGACAGTAACATACTCAACAGAAAATACTCATAAGATAACGATACAATGTTGTACAATTTATTTGCAATCATCTATTTGCTGGGTCCTTTCTTTGGACTGTTCTTTATTTTCAGAAAAGCAGGCGTGGCTCCTTGGAAGGCGCTTGTCCCTATCTATAATATAGTGTTGTGGATCAAAATCTGCGGAAAAGACTGGAAATGGTACATCTACTTCCTGATTCCCGCCATCAATATATTCACGTTCCTTTTGCTGGTAGTGGAGACCGCCAAAGTATTTGGACGCTACGGCTTTTGGGAACAGACCTTGGCGGTGATAGCTCCGTTCGCCTACATGCCTTATCTGGGTCTAAGCCAACTGAAGTACCAAAACCCGTCGGAAATGCCCAAGGTCAAACAGACCAAGGCGCGCGAATGGCTCGACGCCATCGTCTTTGCCCTTATCGCTGCCATCATCATCAGGGGCAACT
>CAMNKG010000057.1 GCA_946542135.1 uncultured Bacteroidales bacterium | reverse complement strand
AGTGGGAAATCTACTCGCAGATCGACGACATGTACCGCTATATGCGCGACAAGCGCGGCTACGACGAGATGGACGAGTATATCCGCGAAGATGTGCTGATGCTGCGCGGCGAGGCGAGCGACGCCCTCGAGGCGGTGGTGAGCGAATGCGCCACCCGCGTCAACTACGAGCTGATGCGCGAGCGGCTGGAGCCCGGCACCAAGGAGGCCTTCGACGGCTATGTGGCCTGCCTGCACCAGCTCTACCTTTTCGGCATGGCCATGCAGCTGCACCGCATGGGCTACCATATGGAACGGGTGATGTGACCACTTTCTCGACGACGAAGTGGAGATGATTAATGATTTTGCGGAGAAGCCATTCTGCATCGTGGCTTTTGCCGTTTAAACAATTGATAGAGGTTCCTTTCAATAGAAGTATCCATGATGGAAAATACAATTCAGAAATGCACTTTCGAACATCTACAGGAGTACGGCAGGATATATGCGGCCGCCTTTTCGGGCGCGCCGTGGAACGACGCCTGGAAAGCGGGGGATGCCATCATCCATGTGAAGGAAATCCTTGAGTCGCCACAGGCCTACGGGATTGAGTGTGTGATGGATGGCAAGGTGGTGGGGTTCCTCTTGGGTACCTCCATGCTGTTCCACTACGGTCGCACGTTCGAGATCAACGATTTGGCCGTCGACCCGCAATACCAAGGGAACGGCATCGCCAAAAAGCTGATGGACCGGGCCTTGGAGGAGCTGAAAGCGATGGGAGTCGTCGGCGTGCATCTTATTACCGCTGCCGACGGTTGGCTGAAAGACTTTTACGGCAAATACGGTTTTCGCCGCGAGGAGCGTGTGATGCTGATGGGAATGGAGATGGACGGCGATTCATCGGCGGATGGCAACGACGACGGAAAGTGACAATAAAAAGTGATTGATGATATGATACAGAAACATTGTTTTGAGTGTGGCACCGCGCTCGTGGAGAAAGCACTTGAAGGCGAGGGCATCGTTCCCTATTGCCCGGAGTGCGGGCAGTACCGGTTCCCGATGTACAACGTGGCGGTGAGCATGATTGTTGTGAATGAGCAGAATGGGAAAATCCTGCTGATAAAGCAGTACGGGCGGCCCCATTTCATCCTCGTGGCGGGCTATGTGAACCGCGGCGAGGCGGTGGAACATGCGGTGGGACGCGAAATCAGGGAAGAGACGGGCATGACCGTGAGCCATATCCGCTTTAACCGCACCAGCTTCTTCGAGCCGTCGAACACGTTGATGTGCAACTTCACGGCTTTCGTGAAGGACGACAGCGAGCTTGCTCCCAATGGGGAGATTGACGCCTATGAATGGTTCATGCCAGAGGAGGCGCGAAAGAACATACGGCCCGAGAGCCTCGCTGAGCGCTTTCTGGTGGCATACTTGGCGGATGCGGAATAATAATAACTTACTGACCTGATGTTTTGTAACAACCAAAAGATGTGGAAATGAATATACCTTATAATAAGCTCAACAACGGTGTGCAGATGCCGATGGTAGGTCTCGGAGTCTATGACATCCCCAACCGCGACACGCAGCGCGTGGTGGAGGAAGCCTTTGAGGAAGGCTATCGCAGCATCGACACGGCAGCCATGTACGAGAACGAGGACGGCGTGGGTGCTGCTGTGCGTGCCACGGGCATACCTCGCGAGGAACTCTTTATTACCACCAAGATTTGCGAGCCGTGCTTCTCGGAGAAGGAGACGCTCCGCGCCGTGGAGCTGTCGATGCGCAAGCTTGGACTGGAATACGCGGACCTGATGCTGCTGCACTGGCCTGTAGGTGACCCCACCGTCATGTGGCACACGCTGGAGGACCTTTACAGGCGGGGCCTTTTTCGCGCCATCGGTGTGTCGAACTTCTATCCCAACGCCTTCCCGATGATAGCGGACCGCGCCGAGGTGATGCCCGTGGTCAACCAGTGCGAGTGCAGCGTGCTGTACCAGCAGCGGAAGATGGTGGAGTACCTCAAGCCCTATGACGTGGTCCTCGAAGCTTGGAGCCCCTTAGCAGAGGGCAGGCACGGCGTGGCTACCAATCCTGTTCTTGCCAAGATAGGAGCGCGTTACGGCAAGACCGCCGCACAGGTGGCACTGCGGTTCCTCGTCCAGAATGGCATCATCATCATTCCCAAGACCTCGCACCGCGTGCGCATGAGAGAGAATATCGGCATCTTCGGTTTTGAACTCAGCAAAAACGAGATGGACGAAATCCGCACCCTCGACACCGGCCACAACGTGACGGGATGGCCGTCGGATGCGCTGACATATGACCCGAAAGATATTTGAAACTCAAAAGAATAAACATGAATACTCCCAGTGACAACAATAAATTTATTGGAGACCTGAAAACTATTGTCGGGTCAGCAAGGGAATACAGTTACCGTTCGGCCAATTTGATGCAGGTGGTAAGCAACTGGCTGGTAGGATGGCGAATCGTGGAACAAGAGCAAAAGGGCAGACAACGTGCCGAATATGGCAAGCAGATTATCAAGCAGGCCTCCGAGGCGTTGACTGCCGAGTATGGGAAAGGATATTCTGTCGCTTCAATTAAAAGTTATAGGAAATTCTATCTTGAGTTTACGGACTTGCAGATACAACAAGTCCTTCCTTCTGGTTTTGCAGATACAATTAAGGATGTCGTTAGCAACAATATGCATATTATTGGAAACGGAACTCGTGAAAAAGGGCAGACAATGCCTGCCCTTTTCCATAACGTGGAGAATGGTGGAATTGGGCAGACGTTGTTTAGCCAATTGTCATGGTCACACTATGAACGCCTTATGCGTGTTCCAGACCTCAAAGCCCGATTGTGGTACATGCAGGAGACTGCATCCCAACAATGGGACTATCGCACATTAAAACGCAACATTGACACGCAATACTACTACCGGCTGATGCAGACTCCCGAAGCCCATAAAGCGGAAGTGAGGCAAGAGATGCTACAAAAGACTGCCGACTATGAACGTGAACGTTCCGCATTCGTCAAGAATCCAATGCTTGTCGAGTTCCTGGGTCTACACCAGGATGCCGCTTTCACCGAAAGCAGGCTGGAAGAGTCAATAATAAACCACCTGCAGAAGTTCCTTATCGAAATGGGTAAGGGATACGCTTTCGTGGCACGTCAGCAGCATATCCACACCAACGACGATGATTATTACATCGACCTTGTGTTCTACAACTATTTGCTCAAATGCTTTGTGTTAATTGACTTGAAAGCCGGTAAGATAAGTTATCAAGATGTGGGTCAGATGGAGATGTATTTGAAGATGTACGACACCTACAAGCGACCGGAAGGAGACAATCCCTCCATCGGTATCGTTCTATGTACTGAGACCAATGCTGATGTGGCGCGATTTTCCACCTTGGCGACGAACCCCCAACTATATGCTGCCAAGTACCTGACATACATGCCGACACAGGAGGAGTTGCGCCGTGAGATAGAGATGCAGAAGGAGATTTTTGAAAGCAGAAACGATGAAAGTAATGAATAAGAAAAAGATAAAAACTTGATATTAAACAGGTGATATATGACACGAAATCGCGTAATAGGCATCGGTGAAACGGTGCTGGACATCCTTTTCAAAGACGACCAGCCGCAGAAGGCCGTCCCGGGAGGCTCAACTTTCAACAGCATCGTCTCGCTTGGACGTGCCGGCGTGGCGTGCGCCATGGTGACGGAGGCCGGCGGCGACCATGTGGGCGACATCATCTGCCGCTATCTGCAGGACAACGGCGTCTCGGCGGAATATGTGTGCCGACATGCCGGCGTCAAGTCGCACATCTCGCTGGCTTTCCTTGACGAGAACAACGATGCACAGTATGTTTTCTATAAGGACCATGCCTCCGTGATGCTCGACGGCAGACTGCCGCAGATTGCTAAGGATGACGTGGTGCTCTTCGGCTCCTTCTTCGCCATCAACCCCGCCATACGGACAGTGGTGGGGGAACTGCTGCGCAAGGCGCATGATGCGGGCGCGTGGCTCTATTATGATGTCAATTTCCGCAAGAACCACATTGCGGATTTGCCGCAAGTGTTAGCTAATGTTGAGGAGAACATGGCACTGGCCGATGTGGTGCGCGGTTCGGTGGAGGATTTCGGCTACCTGTTCGGACTTTCCGATACGGACGCCATCTATGAGCGCGTAAGCCGGTACTGCGACACACTGATACTGACCGACGGGGCGCGCCCGATACGGGTGTATACCCCTGGCGGCTGCGAGACCTATGCTGTTCAGCCCGTGGAGACCGTCAGCACCGTGGGAGCTGGAGACAACTTCAACGCCGGATATATCTATGCCAAGATTCAAGGCGTTGAAGACCAGGCTTCGCGTATCGCGATGGCGCAGCGCTGGAGCCAGGATGTGTGTGGCCAGATGGGGAACAACATCAGCGATGAATTGGTTGTCTTTTTAGATAATTTGTAATATGACAAATTAAGTGGAAACCACGGAACGCTTCAGTACACCGCAAAGCAGGGACGGCGTGGAGCAGTCGGACTACCTTGCAAAGTCTGGTTTTGTTGGAGTGAAAAAAGTATATTTTAATAAACTTTTTCTTTGTAATTAAAGAAAAAGTAGTATCTTTGTATTTGAAAAGTTTATTATAATAAACCATTATGTTGCTGAACGACACAATAAAAGAACGACGGGCGCAGTTGAAAATATCGCAGAATGACCTTGCGGAGATGGCCGGGGTGAGTCTGGCTACAGTGAAGGACATAGAGCGAGGGATGGGGAATCCATCCATCCAGACTGTTGAAAAGATACTCTCGGTGCTGGGGATGGAGGTGGTTTACAGATTACGACAGACTGTGTAATGAAATAATAGTATATGAGACAGTTGCAAGTACTTTGGAATGGTGTGGCGGCAGGAATTTTGACTGAGAAGGTGCCTGGCAAGGGTTACCGGTTCGATTACGCACCTTCGTACCTTAATGGAAACCAGCCTCAACTTTCCGTGACAATGCCGAAGAGAGACGCTCCCTACGAAAGCGACAGCCTGTTTCCGTTCTTCGCCAACATGCTGCCCGAGGGGGCGTTGCGCCGTGTGGTATGCCGTCAGCATCATGTGGACGAAAATGACCTTTTCGGCATCCTTTGTGCGATGTCGGGGGTGGATTCGATAGGTGCGGTAAACATAAAGGAGGTGAAGGATGCAGAAGCGTAATCCGCTGTTCGACAGCCGTCGTGTCTCGATGGCTCTTGATTTCAATCTGGACGAGCGTCACCATACGGAGGAGGCAGTCCGTGCCATGCAGTTTATCTCCGTGTCGGGAGTGCAGGAAAAATTTCCTGCCGTGGTGGAGAAAGGTAAGATACGGATAGCAAGAGATGGGGAACGGGGTCTGTATATCTTGAAACCGGCTCCGTGGAATGCTGGTTTCAGCGACAATCGTTATATTCCTGTCAACGAGCATTTGACGATGCAGATTGCTTCTCATGTGTATGGGATACAAACAGCAGCCAACGGACTTTGCACCACTCCGAGCGGGTATCCCGTATATATAACACGGCGGTTCGATGTGGCTCCCGACGGGTTGAAATATCCGATGGAGGACATGGCCACGCTGATAGGCAGAAGTGAAGCTGACGGAGGTACTGTCTTCAAATACCAAGGTTCGTATATGGAAATAGCCAAGGCTATCCGCCGTTATATTGAAGCATGGATGGTCGATATGGAACGGTTCTTCGAGCTGGTGGTGTTCAACTATATCTATGCCAACGGCGATGCCCATCTGAAGAATTTCTCCATCATCCGTTATGACGACGACTACCGCCTTGCGCCGGCCTACGACCTGATAAACACCGCTCTGCATGTCCACGACGCGGATTTCGCGCTTTCTGATGGACTGTCTCCGCTATTGCCCAAAAGCGACGCCTATTCCCGTACCGGCCATCCGTGCCGTCAGGACTTTGAGTTATTCGGTAAAGAGATAGGACTCGTCGATGTCCGTGTATGCCGAATTCTCGATAAATATTCCACAGTGCCGGACATGATTGTAAATATGGTGGAAGAGAGCCAGTTGACGGAAAAACTGCAGCGTACATATCTTCGCATTGTAAAAGAGCGCGTAAGCAGATTTTTAAGGAACGAAGGCGAATAGTGCTTTGCATTCACGAAAGCAGGGGAAGGGGGGCGATGGATGATGTGCTTTCTTCGTGAGGCTTTGGGATTTTAGTGGTGGATGCTGTGTTTGTGGGTGTTGTTGATGGATTCGGTGACGTTGATGGCGTAGTCGGCCAGTTTTTCGTAGAGGGCGTAGAGGGAGCTGTAGGCGTTGCCCACGGCGTAGCCATACACGTTGTGCTTGAGGGCTTCGAGATGCTCGGCGCGGAGCCTGTCGCGGCAGGCGTTGATGTCGTTTTCGGCCTCGTAGGCGCCGTCGAGGTCGATGTGGTCGTAGTCCACCAGGTTGCCGTCCATCACGATGAGAGCGTTTTCCACCAGCGCGTTCATTTGGTCGAGGTTGGCGTTCAGGTGGTCGCTGAAGTGCACGGCGTCGGCGCGTTTGTTTTTGCGGGTGAGGGCGATTTGGAGGATGCTGTCGCCTATGCTTTCGAGGTTGTCGATGATGCGCAGCATGGTGCTGACGCGCTCGGAGCCGTGTGGGCTGATGCTGCCGCTACCGACGGCGGTGAGGAAGCGTGTGATTTCCATCTCCATGCGGTCGGTGAGCTGTTCGTAGCGCTCGATGCGTTGCATCACGCCGTCGAATTCCTTTTCGTTTTTGGCCTGACGGAGTTCGGGCAGCAAGGCGAACATATGCAACACCTGTTTGGAGAAAATCTGAATCTCGCATTTGGCGCTCTGCAGGTTGAGCTCGGCGGTGTTCACGGGGCCGCGGCTGATGTAGCTGAGATGGTATTCTTCGGCTTCGGCATCGCCGGCCTGCTCTTTGGGTTCGGGCACCATGCGCTGCACGGCCCAAATAATCTGCGGGATGAACCACACCAGCAGCAAGGTGTTGCCCACGTTGAAGATGGTGTGGAAAAGGGTGATGGCCATGGGCACGTCGGTGGGGAAGATGGACATGATGAGGTTGACGAGGGGACGGAAGAAGATGAGGGTGACAACGACACCTATCACATTGAATAACAAGTGGGCACGGGCGGCGCGTTTGCTGGCGGTGTTGGTGACGGCGGCGGCAATGTTGGCGGTGATGGTGGTGCCGATGTTCTGTCCCATCACGAGGGCGATGGCCATCTCGGTGCCAAGGAGGCCGTTGTAGCACATGAGCAGCGTGATGGCCAGCATGGCTGACGAGGACTGGACCAGGCAAGTGAGCACGGTGCCGATGACGATGAAGAGTAAGAGGGACCAGACGCCGTGGCCGCTGAGCGAGGCGATGCCTTCGAGCAGTTCGGGGTATTGCTCGAGGTTGGGCATGGCCTGCTGAAGCAGTTCCATTCCCACCAGCAGCAACGCCAAGCCGACGATGCTTTGGCCCACCGACTTCAGCGCGTCGCGTTTGGCAAAGATGAAGAACATGCTGACGGTGGCCAGCAGCATGGGTAGCGAGAAGCTGCCGGAGCCTTCGCCGAGGCCCAGCAGGGTAATGATCCAGCCGGTGGCGGTGGTGCCGATGTTGGCACCCATGATGACGCCGATGGCGCCCGACAGCGAGAGGAGGCCGGCGTTGACAAAGCTCACCACCATGACCGTGGTGGCCGACGAGGATTGGATGATGGCGGTCACCACGGTGCCGGTGAGGATACCGCTAACGGGGTTGCCTGTTATTTTGCCCAAGATGGAGCGCATGCGGCTGCCGGCGGCTTTCTGCAAGCCTTCGCTCATCTCCTTCATGGCGAAGAGAAAGATGGTCAACGCACCGGCGAAGTTGATTACAATAGTCAGAATGTCAAGTATATTCATAGTTTGTGTAGTTTTTGTTTCTGGAGGCAAAAGTACGGTCGGCATGTTACAAAAACGTTACGAGACGGTTAAGATATTGTTACATTATGGTTACGGAATTGTTACATTTTTGTGTGGCGGATGATAATGAATGTGTTGTGCGACTGTGGCGGATAGAATGGGGTGGGGGAGCGCCGCACTTTTTAAGGTTGCGAGGTGCGGAGAAGGACTCGCTTTTCGGGACCGGACCGACAACAGGGATTGCCGTTTGCTGACAGTCATAATAAATTGGCGACGGCTGCGTTACTGTTACAAATATTATCACCCTCGGCTGAAAATGACTGAATACGAAAAAATGCTGAACAACCTGCCGTATGACTATACGGACGAAGAGATACAGCGCCGCATCGTACACACCTACCACGCGATGCGCGCCTTTAACCAGTGCGGCGCCTGGGACATGGACGAGGCCCGCCGCTGCATGCTCGACCTGCTGCCCAATGCCCATCCGACGGCGCTGGTCATACCGCCCTTCCATTGCGACCACGGCGAGCGCATCACCCTCGGCGAGCATGTGGTCATCAACTTCAACGCCGTGTTCCTCGACGGTGGCGGCATCACCATCGGCAACCACACGCTGATAGGCCCCAACTGCCAGCTGCTGACGCCCGACCATCCGCACGACTACCTGGAGCGCCGCAAGACCATCGAGACCGGCCTGCCCATCCGCATCGGCGACGACTGCTGGCTGGGGGGCGGCGTGACAGTGTGCCCGGGTGTGACGATAGGCAACCGCGTGATTGTCGGCGCGGGGAGCGTGGTGACGCACGACATACCCGACGATGTGGTGGTGGCTGGCAATCCGGCCAAGATCATCCGCAAAACGGAGGCTGCGAAATGACGCCCATCGACACGACGAATATGTGCTCGCACCTGCAGCAGAAGCTCTGTGCGCCCGACGGAACCTACCGTCAGATTTGGTTGGCGATGGAGGCCGACGACGACATTAGCGCCGTTGTGCGGTCGCGCCAGCTCCACATATACCGCAAGGGCAAGAAGGTGCTGGTTCTGGCCGGCCGATCGGCGCCCAAGATTGTAAGGACGGACCCGTTGTGCGAAATGCTGCCCACGAACAATGGAATCTAACCCTTACGGAACCTGCCCTAAAACGCTTCGCACAATCTGAATTATAGAAAAATATAGAATTATGGGAGTGAAACAAAAGATACATTGTCACGGTTGCGGACATGATTTTGTCCGCGATTACGGCGTTGGCATCGACGGCCATGCGGTGCTCTACTGCGACCGGTGCGGAAAGTCGATGCATGTCGACTTTAGCGGCGGCTGGATGTCGCTGCCCGACTGCGCCTGCGGCGGACACTACGACGCGGATGCCCTCGGATGCTGTCCCAACTGTGGACGAACCCTTTCGCACGAAGATATAGAAGGCTGAATAAAAGCATCTTGTCAGATTCGAAGCGCGTTGCGATTCGTGTACCGATACGGTGTTTTTAACATTTATGGGTGTCTGTCAAAAAAAATCATTTTTTTGACATTTTGCTTATAAAACCGACAAAATTCCCATAAACGTTTTGGGTCCATAAAATGTTTTATTTTGCCAGTTTAACATTTATTATTATCTTTGCATTTTCCAGAAAATAACAAAAAAATAATAACAATATGATAGCAAAGGAATTACTTAATCCGCGAAGCATCGTTATCTGTGGTGCTTCCTCCGATGTGCACAAACCGGGCGGTAAAGCTTTGAAGAATCTGCTTGAAAGCAATTTTAAAGGACAGATATATGCTGTGAATCCCAAAGAGACCGAGGTGCAGGGTGTGAAATGCTACGCCAAGGTCGACGACCTGCCGCAGGTGGACTGCGCCATTCTCTGCATCGCTGCCAAGTTCTGCGCTGCCACTGTGGATGTGCTCACCCAGCAGAAAGGCACCAAGGGTTTCATCATCATCTCGGCCGGTTTCTCGGAGGAGAACGCTGAAGGCGCAGCCATCGAAAAACACATCGTGGACAGCATCAACGCCGTTGGCGGTTCGCTGATTGGCCCCAACTGCACGGGCTTCCTCAACACCAACTATGCTGGCTGCTTCGACACGCCTATTCCGAAACTCGACCCCCATGGCGTCGATTTCATCACCGGTTCGGGTGCCACGGCCGTTTTCATTAAAGAGTACGGTATTAGCAACGGCTTGACCTTCAATAGTGTGTGGGCTGTAGGCAACTCGGCCCAGCTGGGTATCGAGGATGTTCTGGAGCATCTGGACGAGACTTTCGATCCGGAGAAGTCCAGCCGCGTCATTATGCTTTATATGGAGAAAATCGGCGACCCGCAGCGTCTGCTCAAACACAGCCGCAGCCTCATCAACAAGGGTTGCCATATCGCTGCCATCAAGAGCGGCGGCTCGGCTGCCGGCAGCCGTGCGGCTTCGTCGCACACCGGCGCCCTGGCCACCAACGACGCCGCCGTCGACGCCCTGTTCCGCAAGG
>CAMNKG010000056.1 GCA_946542135.1 uncultured Bacteroidales bacterium | reverse complement strand
TTTCCATGCACTGGCCGATAGCGCCGTCGGTGAGGATGAGGACAGGGTTGCGATACTTGAAGGCGATGTCCCAAGCGTCGAAGACGAAGTCGTACATTTCCTGAACCGAAGAGGGAGCGAGGACGTAGAGCTGGTAGTCGCCGTGACCGCCGCCCTTGGTGCTCTGGAAATAGTCGCTCTGGGCGGGCTGGATGGTGCCAAGGCCGGGGCCGCCGCGCATAGCGTTCATGACGACGCAAGGAATTTCAGCGCCAGCGAGGTAGGTAAGACCTTCGGCCATGAGGGAGATTCCGGGGGAGGAGGAGGAGGTAGCGACCTTCTTGCCGGTAGCGGCGCCGCCGTAGACCATGTTGATAGAGGCAAGTTCTGATTCAGCCTGGAGGACAACCATACCAGTCGTTTCCCACGGTTTCTCGGCCATAAGTGTTTCCATAACTTCCGACTGCGGGGTGATAGGATAGCCGAAGTAGCCGTCCGTACCGCTGGCAATCATAGCACGGGCAATAGCCTCATTGCCCTTCATTAATTTGAGTTCTTTTGCCATTTTATTTCACTTTTACTTGTTTAACATTTAACTTTGTAGACGGAGATAACACCATCCGGGCACACGATTGCGCAGGAGGCGCAGCCGATGCAGTTGTCATTGACGGTCTGGCTATAGTTGTAGCCCTTGCCGTTTACATTTTTCGATAACTCGATGCAATGCATGGGGCAAGCCTCAAGGCAAACACCACAACCTTTGCAGCGCTCGATATCGATAACAATTTGTCCTTTAAATGCCATAATGTTAGTTTTATACGATTAATATTTACAAAGAAAATAATTCCTAATTGGGGACTGCAAAGATACGTAAATATTTTCAAACGAAAGCTATTTTAAAAAAATAATTACCAAAGATGAATATTTTGGGGATGAAAGTCGAGAAAAGCAAGACGAAGCGGAAGGTGTGGGAAAACATAAAAATTCAAAAAAAGGCAATAAAAACGAAAAAAAAATGTTACGGGAGAGAAAAAAGATGTATTTTTGCAAACATAAAAACAGGAAATAACCAAAAAAAATCATTCTATCATGAAGAAATTCTTTTTATTAAGTCTATTTGTCAGCATGGCGCTGACGGCCTTGAATGCCCAGGAAGCCAAAACCAAAGAAGCTCCTAAAGACGGTCCCAAGATTACGTTTAACGAGAAGGTGCACCAATACGGAGTCATCCAGAAAGGTGGCGATGGCAACTGCGAGTTCGTGTTCACCAACGAAGGCAACGAGCCTCTGATATTGAGCAATGTGAGAGCCAGCTGCGGGTGCACCACGCCCACATGGACCAAAGAGCCCGTGATGCCCGGCAAGAGCGGAATCATCAAAGTCCGTTACAATACCAACAGCATTGGAAACTTCAGCAAAACGGTCACCGTGCAGAGCAACGCCGTCAACGAACCGCGCATAACCCTCACCATCAAGGGAGAAGTAAAAGACAACAAATAAGGACGAACCCCAAACAATCTTCACCATATGCCACACATTTCCCACAAAGGATTAGAGTTGCCCCAATCGGCCATCAGGAAACTGGTTCCCTTTGCCGATGCCACCAAGGCTCACGGCATCCACGTTTATCACCTGAACATCGGCCAGCCCGACATTGAAACCCCCAAAGGTGCACTGAAAGCACTGGCAGAAACCAAGATAGACGTATTAGCCTACAGCCCCAGCGCCGGCATACAGAGCTATCGTGAGAAGCTGTGCGAATACTACAAACAGCACGGCATCGACATCACGCCCGAACGTATACTGGTCACCACCGGAGGCAGCGAAGCCCTTCAGATGGCGTTCACATGCTGTCTGAACCCTGGCGACGAGATTATTATCCCCGAGCCCTATTACACCAACTACAATACCTTCGCCAAGCTGTGCGATGCCAAGATCGTAACAGTGCCCAGCGACATCAAGAGCGGATTTGCATTGCCGTTGGTTGATGATTTTGAGCGTTATATCACGCCCTATACGAGAGCCATCATGATATGCAATCCCAACAATCCTACCGGCTATCTGTACAGCGAGAAAGACCTGTATGCCGTAGGAGCCCTGTGCAAGAAATACGACCTGTATCTTTTTGCCGACGAGGTGTACAGAGAGTTCTGCTACGACGGCGAGAAGCATTTCAGCGTACTGAACCTGCCGGGATGCGAGAACAACGTGGTATTGTTTGACTCGGTATCAAAGCGTTACAGCGCTTGTGGAGCCCGTGTGGGATGTGTAATCACGCGAAACAGCGAGCTCTTTTCGGCGATGATGCGCTTGGCGCAGGCACGCTTGTCGCCGCCGAGTTTCGGTCAGATATTTGCAGAGGCCGCCATCGACACGCCACAGGAGTATTTTGACAACGTGATGAAGGAGTATGTAGCCCGCCGCAACGTTATCGTAGAGGGAATCAACAACATACCCGGATGCTTCTGTCCGATGCCCAAGGGTGCATTCTACACGGTATGCGAGTTGCCCATCGACGACAGCGACCGTTTCTGCCAATGGCTGCTTACCGACTTCGAATACAACGGAGCCACCGTGATGTTGGCTCCCGCCACCGGATTCTATTCCGACCCCGAGAAGGGGCGTCATCAGGTAAGAATCACGTACTGTCTGTGCATAGAAGACCTGAAAGCCGCCATCAAGTGCCTTGAAGAGGCGCTGAAGGTGTATCCAGGCAAGACCAACTAAAGACAGGCAGCGCCACATAGAAAAAAAGGACAGCCACGTTCTGCGGTTGTCCTTTTTTTTGGTAAAGAAACCAGTCAAGACACTGACAAACGGCACGATATGCTTTTTCGAGGAGCGAGTAATCACCAACTTTTCATTCCACACCCAACAGACCCTATCACATGACACGAGAAGCCAAACGACTGCAAGTAATCAACGCCCTCATCGCGCAACAGCAACACACCGCCCATGTGGCCCAGCAGGAGATGGATTCGGCGCAACAGCAGAGCAACGAATATGGAGCCAATGTAGACCGCTACGACAGCTACCGCACCAAAATGATGCGAGCAAGAGATATGTACGCCAAGCAGTTGAGCAATGCCAATGCCAGTCTGCGCTATCTTCAAGAAGCGCTGCGGATGCCTCCGTTCGAGCGTGCGGAGCATGGAGCCATCGTCGTCACCGAGAAGCAGCGATTTTTTCTAAGCATCGGGGCCGGAAAATTTGTCGTCAACGACAGCGAGTCGCCCACAGGGATGCAATACTATTTTGCCATCAGCGCACAGACGCCCATTTATCTGGCCATCAAGGGAAAAACAGTCGGTGACAGTTTTATTGTCAATGGCATACAGCAGACCATCAAAGACATCTATTAAACAAAACCAAGCGATGAAGCAAGCGATCCTTGTCCTGTTATGCCTGCTGACCCATGTGGGATATGCCCAGATGCCACAGCGCCCGTCCGAATCCGCAGACACCCGCCCCAATGGCTTTTTTGAACGCTGTCTGTTTGCCCCTGGCGATTACGGAAGCGCCAACTGGCGTATTCCCGCCATCCTGTGTTTAGACGACGGCAGTCTGCTCATAGCCTGCGACCGACGCAAGTACAACGAGAGCGACCTGCCAGAAGATATTGATATCGTCACCTGTCGCAGCGATGACGGCGGCCACACGTGGAGTGCCCCCGTAACGCTGGCCCAAGGCGGCGGAAAAAAGCACGGCTATGGCGATGCCGCCCTTGTGCAATGCGCCAACGGCGACATCATCTGTGCTTTCGCAGGCGGCAATGGTTATTTCCAATCCACCGAAAACGACCCCATAAGGACCTATATATGCCGCAGCCGCGATGGCGGACGCACCTGGGGTAAAATAGAAGAGGTCACGTTCCTGTTGTGGGGCAGTCGAGCCATCCACGATGCCGGCAAAGACTACAGAGCCTGTTTCTTCTCCTCCGGCAACGGGCTGCGGCTGCAACGCGGAGTCCATGCCGGCCGCATCATGTTTGCCGTCCCGATGCTCCGAAAAGATGCGTATATCTCAGACAACTTTGTCGTTTACAGTGACGACAACGGACACAGCTGGCAAGTCTCCGCCCTTGCCTACAGCGGGGGCGACGAAGCCAAACTGATGGAGCTGACAGACGGACGCCTACTCCTCAGCACCCGGCAGAACGGAGCGCGAGGCTACAACCATTCCGACGACGGTGGCGATACCTGGGGCGTGCAAGGGCAATGGGCAGAAATGACCACCAACGCCTGCAACGGCGACATGTTGAGGGTGATGGCCACCGACCGCGGAGACAGCATCAATCTGCTGATGCACAGCATTCCCAACTCCATGCAACGAGAGGATGTCAGCATCTTTTTGAGTTACGACGAAGGCAACAGTTGGGAGCAACCCACGCTGCTTTGCGAAGGGCCGTCAGTCTACTCGTCGCTGACGTTGCTTCGCGACGGCAGTGTAGGCGTTTTTTTGGAGAAGAACCCTACGGGGGCCTGCGAACTGTGGTATCAACACTGGCCCATAACAGACCTTTTACCATCAAAAGCGATACCAAAGAAAAATCACTAATAATAGTGATATAAGTAATTTACAATAAGTCGTATTTTTGCAAAATCAAAATACGCTATTGTCAACATGTTACTCTCTGAATTACAGACAGGACAACGCGGAGTTGTGGTTCGCGTTTCCGGTCATGGGCATTTCCGCAAACGCATTATCGAGATGGGTTTCATCAAAGGCGTGACGGTAGAATCCATACTGAACGCACCTCTAAAAGACCCCATCAAATACCGAATCATGAATTTTGAGGTGTCGCTGCGCCGTGACGATGCCGAGAAGGTGGAGATAGTGAGTGAAGAAGAGGCAGAACGCGAGATCGTGAACCACGAAGACTACAAGGGAATAGCCTACGAAAAGCAGAGTGCCGCCCAGCATATAGCCGAAGAGCGAGGGAAGACCATCAATGTAGCCCTCGTCGGCAACCCTAACTGTGGGAAGACCAGCATCTTCAACATAGCCGCACATGCTCATGAACGCGTTGGCAACTACAGTGGCGTAACCGTAGACGAAAAGGTGGGCACCTTTGAACATGGCGGATACACTTTCAACCTTATCGATTTGCCCGGCACCTATTCGTTGAGTGCCTACTCTCCCGAGGAGCTTTATGTGCGGAAGCACATCCTTGAGAAAAGCCCCGACATCATCCTCAACGTTGTGGACGGCAGCAACTTGGAGCGCAACCTGTATCTCACCACGCAACTGATCGACATGGACATCACGATGGTGATGGCGCTGAACATGTACGACGAGTTGCAGAAAAGCGGCGACACGTTAGACATCGAACAGCTGAGCACCCTGTTGGGCATGCCCATAGTAGCCACCACGGGTCGCAATGGCGACGGCATAGACAGCCTGTTTGACAAGATTATAGAAGTTTTTGAAAATCGCGACAGCAAGACCCGCCATATCCATGTCAACCATGGCAGCGAGTTGGAGAAATGCATTAAGCAGCTGCGTGCCGAGCTCTATGAGCATGGCTTCAGCGGCAAGCTCTCCACGCGATTTCTGAGCATCAAGCTGCTGGAGAACGACAAGCAGCTGGAGCAATACACCGCAGCACACGACCCCGACGGCAGCGTGCTGAAGATGCGCGACCAGATAGCCGCCAACTATAAGAAAGACAGCGGGCGACGGCTGGTTGACAAGGAAGTCAGCAAAGGGCATCAGGTCGGTGTGGAATCCGAGCATCAAGACATAGAAAGTGCCCTTACCGATGCGAAATATGCCTTCGTGCGAGGCGCTTTGGCAGAGTGCTATCACAAGAACGAGCGCAGCACCTTGCACAAATACACCGACAAGATTGACTCCATCGTCACACACCGATGGTTGGGCTATCCCGTGTTTCTCATCTTCATGTTCATCACCTTCTACTGCACCTTTGCTTTGGGAGCCTACCCCATGGACTGGATAGATGCCCTGTTCGGCTGGTTGGGCGAACTGGTAACGGACCACATGAGCGCAGGGCCACTGCGGTCGCTGTTGGCCGACGGCATCATCGCCGGAGTGGGCAGCGTCATTGTGTTTTTGCCCAACATACTGATACTGTACCTTTTCATCTCATTCATGGAAGACAGCGGCTATATGGCACGCGCCGCCTTCATCATGGACAAGCTGATGCACAAGATGGGCCTGCATGGGAAGAGTTTCATACCCATGATCATGGGGTTCGGGTGCAATGTCCCCGCCATCATGGCCACACGCACTATCGAAGACCGTAAAAGCCGCCTGCTGACCATGCTCGTCATCCCCATGATGAGTTGTTCGGCGCGAATACCCGTATACGTGATTTTGGTCTCCGCGTTCTTCAGCAAGTATGCCGCCCTGGTACTCACGGGGCTGTATCTGTTGGGAATGGTTATGGCAGTGGTTATGGCCAAATTGTTCAGCCGGTTTGTAGTGAAAGGCGAGAGCCTGCCCTTTGTGATGGAGCTACCGCCCTACCGCATGCCCACAGCCAAAGCCGTGTTGCGTCACACATGGGAGAAGGGGAAAGAATACCTCAAGAAGATGGGTACCATCATTTTAGGAGCTTCTATCATTGTGTGGGCATTGAGCTATTTCCCCACCAACGACGACAAGAAGCTACAGGCCGAGAACTCCTATATGGCACGTATCGGCAAGACCATAGAGCCCGTCATGACGCCATGCGGATTTGACTGGAAGCAGAGCGTGTCGTTGCTCAGCGGAGTATTTGCCAAAGAGGTTGTAGCCAGCACGATGACCGTTGTCTACTCCACCAGCAGCGAAGAGGCAGAGGCATTGGAAGATTTCGAGGATGAAGCCAATGGCAGCCGCATCTCGCAGCTAATCCAGCAGAATATGAGTCCCTTGTCGGCCGCATCGATGTTGTTGTTCATACTGCTCTACATGCCGTGTTTGAGCACAATCATCGCCATCAAGAGCGAGAGTGGAAAATGGAAATGGGCGTTGTTCACCATGGCCTATACCATCGGGCTGGCGTGGATAGCGTCGACGATGCTGTTCCAGATAGGGAGTCTGATAATTGGGTAATTCCGCCCATAGTGCAACAAGCCAACCAGAATCAACATTAACCCCAAAACCAACATCCAATGCAAACCGTAGCCGTCGTTATCATCTTGGCAGTCACACTGTTTTTCACAGTCCGCGGTATAGTGCGAAGCCTGCGGAACCCTGGTCCGCATTGCGGATGCGGAGGATGCAAAAACTGTCCGAAAACAGGCAGCCAGCACTGTCACTGCCACGAAGGGGAATAGCACTTCCACAACAAAAACAAAACCCCACACGCAATAAACACTGCATCTTTACGTTAGAAAAAAGCGAAGGGGTTTTGACGGCTACCTGTTTTTTTCATCAGGCGTGTCTGAGTGCCCGTTGGAAATACCGATTCACACACCCGGGAGCCCCAACAAACGCCAAACCGATTTGTTGTACTTTGTGCTAATCATTACCAGTGAATCATGTATGATGTCAAGATAACCGTAATACGCAAAACCGACTACAAGGATTTGCAAAAGCTCTACGAGAATCCCATAGAGCATGCCTGCACCGTTGCAGAAGGGCAGGAATGGATAGCCGAAAGCGGCAAGAAACCCGAAGGGATGTGTGACAGTGCGTGGGAATCGATGCGCTGGTTTGTCGAGGAGTTGGCAGCAGGACGAGGCAATTTCTATGACGGCTGGATGAAAAATCCCAACAGCGCGATGATCAGCTGCAATGACGGATTCCGTCCTGTCAGTTTCCTTATCGAAAGGATATAGCCAGATATCTTTTGTTAAATAAAGACACGATTGCAAGATAATAGACTATTTTGATACAAAAAAATAAAAATTCACCTATGAGATTCACCAAATTTCTAATAGCCTTAGTCTTTCCGATAGCAGTAAGTTGCACCGAAGACGTCATCACGACGATAGACCCCGATGATGTCGACACCGTTGACATCACTGACACCACAGCCGACCGAACCGTCAACATCACCTTCACGAACAGTGGCGACGCCATCGTCAGCGGAACCGGCGACAACGTCAGTGCCACCGTGGACGGCAATGGAGTGACCATCACAAACACGGGGACCGAAAAAGTGACCTACTATCTGGATGGCAGCACCACGGACGGATATCTGAAGATCTACAGTGGCCGCAAGCAGTGTATCGTATTGAACAGTGTCCAGATAGCCAACAGTCGTGGAGCCGCCATCAACGTGCAGGGCCCTACAGACACGCCCAACAAAGGGAAGCGCGTAGACCTGCTGCTGCATGGCAGCAGCACACTTTCCGACGGGAGCAACTACAGCGCCACACCGACAGAAGAAGACGAGAAAGGCGTTGTTTTCAGCGAAGGCCAGATTGTATTGAGTGGCAGCGGAGACCTGACAGTCAATGCACAAGGGAAATCCGGCATTGTAAGTGACGACTGGGTGCAGATCGTTTCAGGAGAAGTGCATGTAGTGTCGAGTGCAGGACACGGAATAAGGGGTAAAGACTACATATTAGTCAGCGGAGGCGACATCGACGTAACCGTCAGTGCCGACGGCAAAAAAGGGTTCAGCAGCGACAGCCTTGTTCGAATCGACGGAGGCACTACCCATATGACCATCAGTGGCAACACCATCGTCAGCACCGAGGATGGCGTTAGAGACACCAGTGGCACAGCGGGTGTGAAAGCCGACCAGTTGTTTGAGATGAACGACGGAGTGCTGACCATCACCAATAGCGGCAGAGGCGGCAAAGGCATCAGTTGCGACGGCCCAGCCTATTTTCGCGGCGGAGCGGTGACAATCACCGTGACCGGGCAGAACTTCGGCTCGAGTGGAGGCGGAGGCGGCTGGGGCAGCAGCAACAACAGCGTAGGCGCCAAAGGTATCAAAGCCGACGGTAACATTGAAATCAGCGGCGGCACGATAGTGGTGACCGCCAGCAACCACGAGGGCATTGAGACCAAAGGGACGCTTACCATCAGTGGAGGTGAAGTCTACAGCCAGTCGTCCGACGACGCCATCAATTCCGCCTCGACCATGACCATAGAAGGCGGATACGTGTGCGCCTATTCCACCGGCAACGATGGCTTAGACGCCAACGGCAACTGCTACATCAAAGGCGGCGTGGTCTATGCCATTGGCAAAGCCCAGCCCGAGATGGCCATCGATGCCAACACCGAAGGAGGCTATAAGCTTTACATACAAGGTGGAACGCTCATAGCCATAGGCAATCTTGAGAACGGAGCCCAGCTGAGCCAAACCTGCTACCAAGCTTCGTCGTGGAGCAAGAATGTGTGGTATTCCATTACTGTCGGTGATGCCACCTACGCCTTCAAAACCCCGTCGAGTGGCGGACAACGGCTAATCGTGTCAGGCGCGCAGCAGCCTGTCGTCAAAAGCAATGTCACCGTCAGTGGCGGCACCGAGCGCTGCAATGCAATGCTCAACGAAAACCCCACCACAAGCGGAGGCAGCAACGTAAGCATCACCACCTATTCCGGTGGCAACAGCGGCGGATGGCATTGATTCTTTTAGTATTGTTGACAAACATATAGGCGATGATGATGAAAAAGTTTTTTTCAGTAATAATAGCAGCCATTTTCTTGAGCTTTGATTTTCAGGGATTGAAAGCCCAGACCGATGTGGATTTGGAATCCGAATTCGGGGGACGCATATCGGTGTCGGTTGACAAGAAGCTGACTCGCGGATTGCATCTCAAACTCGAAGAAGAGATACGCATGGACAACAATTTCGGCTCGTTCGACCGCTTCCATACCACGATAGGTCTGAGCTATAAGGTCAACGACTATCTGAAACTTGGCCTCGGCTATGCCCTGATCAACCCCTACAGCAGCAACAACAGCGCATTCAAAAGCAGCCGACATCGTCTGATGCTTGATGCCACGGGAAGCCTGCGTTTCGACGACTGGCGTCTGTCGCTCCGCGAGCGGTTCCAGGCCACCTACCGCACAGGCGATATGAACGAGTACCAGAATCCGCGAACGGCGCTGACACTCAAAAGTCGACTGAAAGTATCCTACAAAGGCTTGCGCCGCCTTGAGCCGTACGCATACGTCGAATTGCGAAACACACTCAATGCGCCTGTAATCAACGCCATATACGACGGCACGAACTATTTGACCGAAGACATGTCGCAAAGCGGCGAGGCAGGTTGGTTTATTGAAGGATGGAATGGTCTATATGTCAATCGAGTGCGTGGGGCTATAGGTTTTGACTATCGTCTGAGTAAAGCTTCAAGCATAGATGTGTCGCTGATGGGCGACCGTGTTATGGACAAGGTGGTCGACGCCAATGCCGAAGGCACCAAACTCAAATCCTATACCCGCGAAACGGGATTTATAGGCTGGATTGCGGTAGGATATAATTACTCGTTTTAAAAGATACACACAATGAAAAAATCATTCTTTGTTCTGATAGCAGCCATTCTTTTTTGTGGAGCAGCCATAGCACAAACCAATACACCGAACCAGAAGCGCGAGCGCAAGAAAAACCTCATTGTCAAGGAGTGGAACACACGAGCAGGATCGAAAACGCCTTATCTTGACAATATGGTGACCTATGATGCCCTGGGGCGCAAAATTGAAGAGATAGAATATGCCTCCTATGGTCAGAAGCATCGCACCACCTATGCCTATGAGGGTACCAGTACCAAATGCAAGGAGCAGGTGGAATACGACGAGAAGAACCGCGTTGTGCGCATCAAGAAGTTCGAGTATAACGACGATGGCACACGCCGCAAGCAGTACAACTACAAGCCCAACGGCAAGCTCGAATCGACCAAGACATACGAATACAGCTATCAATAATTATGAATTACGAATTGCGAAGAGACGATTGTGCTGATTCAAAATTCATTATTCCAAATTCAGCATTGTGTTCGATGCAGCCCATCGGTCTCGACGACATGAAGACCGTACGTCTGATGAACCGTGTGGACCAGAAGTATATGGCCCCGGCAGCGCTGCTCGACGAGCTGCTGTCGCGCA
>CAMNKG010000055.1 GCA_946542135.1 uncultured Bacteroidales bacterium | reverse complement strand
GGCGGCGGCATCCTGGTGGCTACGGAAGGCGTCTACGGCATGGAGGGCGACCTCGGCGCCCTCGACAAGATTGTGGCCTTGAAGAAGGAATTCAACTTCCGCATCCTCATCGACGATGCCCACGGCATGGGCGTGATGGGCCCTGAAGGCCGCGGTACGCATACGCATTTCAACTGCGCCGACGACATCGACCTCTACTTCTGCGCTTTTGCCAAAACGATGGCCATCATCGGCGGCTTCATCGGCTGCAACGATGAGGATATCATCACTTACCTGCGCTTCAATATGCGCTCCCAGATCTACGCCAAGAGCCTGCCCATGCCTATTGTGTGGGGCGTCAAGCGCCGTCTGGAAATCATCAACCAGCATCCCGAATACCGCGAAAAACTGTGGGAAATATCCTCCTACCTGCAGAAATCGCTGCAGGCCGAGGGCCTCAACACGGGTGTCACCGAGTCGCCTATCACCCCGGTGTTCTTCCCCGGCGATGTCAACCAGGGCACCAACGTCGTGGTCGACCTCCGCGAAAACTATGGCATCTTCTGCTCCATAGTGGTCTACCCCGTGGTGCCTAAAGGACAGATCATGCTGCGCATCATCCCGACGGCCGTCCACACCATGGAGCATGCCAACCGCACCATCGAGGTGTTCCGCGAGGTGAAGAAAAAACTCGACGCCGGCGTCTACAACAAGCCCATGCCGGATATGCATATCATCAAGAAGGGCTGACCCGTAAACGGTGAATTCATTACTGAACGATGAAATATCAACTCAGATGCAAGAAATGTGGCAAAGTCATTGCTGACTTTGCCACTTGGTTCCGTCAGGACCAGCAGTGCCAGTGCGGCAGCGGCTATGCCGAGGTGGAATACACCGACCATAGCCCATTCGTCTTCAAACCTGTCGACACTGACTCTTACCAAGACTATTATTTCGACATACTCCCTATCGAGAATCGCGACAATATCGTCAGCTACGGCGAGGGTATGATTGCCATGGAACGCTGGGACAACCTGGAACACTACGCCCATCAAAAAGGTGTCGACTGCCAGGTGTTCGTGTATCGCAACGACTGCAATGCCGGCAGCGGCTCCTTCAAGGATATCAGTGCTGCCCTCGCGGCATCGGTGCTCAAGGAACATGGCGTCAAGGAGTATTGCCTGGCATCGACAGGCAATGCCGGCGTGGCTTTCGCCACCTATCTCGCCAAGGCGGGAATACGTTTCACCGAGTTCGCCCCCAACTGTATAGACCCTGCCACCGTCGAGGCCATCCGCAAGGTGGGGCAGCCGGTCGTCATCTCGAAGGGTGGCTACGGCGATGCCAAGAAAGAAGCCGCCGACTACCATAAGGAGCACCATGTGCTGATCAGCGGCGGCAACACCGACCCGCTGCGCATCGAGTCGAAACGTCTGCTGGCCTATGAATGTATGCGCCAGATTGGCCGCATGCCTTCGGTCTACATGCAGGCGGTGGCGGGGGGCACCTCTCCGCTGGCTCTCGAAAAGGGTATCCGCGACCTGCAGGCCGAAGGCCAACAGGTGGCCCTGCCACGTTTGCTGCTGGTACAGCAGGACGAGTGCGACCCCATGGTTACGGCATGGGAGAATGCCACAGCAGCTGGCTTCCCCGAGGGTTGGGAACACCAATACGAGGCCAAGCACGACATTAAGACACAGATCGGTATCCTCACAGCTGCCAATCCGGGCAACTATCCCCTCGTGGCTCCTCTGGTCAGGAAAAGCGGCGGCACTTTTATCCGTGTCAAAGAAGCTGAACTGCCTCGCTATGGCAAAGAAATGCAGTCTTCGCGCAACACGCTGATGGGCCCCGCCTCGATGGTCTGCTACGCTGGTTTCTTCCAGGCTGTCGACCGTGGTCTGATAAAGAGTGGCGACACTGTGCTGCTCAACACCGGCGAAGGCAGCAACCGCGCCCAGTGGTTCAGAAATCTGGTGGACAAAGAAATGTAGCATGAAGAAATTCGAAAATAAAACCGTCTGGATAACGGGTGCCTCGTCGGGCATCGGCGAAGCCACAGCCTACCGCTTCGCCCAAGAGGGCGCCCGTGTCATCGTCACCGCTCTGGAAGCCGACCTGCTGGAAAAGGTCGTGGAACGCTGCAAGGCTCAAGGTGCTCCCGATGCCGCTGCGTTTCCCTTCGACCTCTCGGACAGCGACGGTCTTGATGCGCTGGCCGACAAGGCATGGAATCTCTTCAGGGGCATCGACATTCTCTACAACAATGCCGGAATCAGCCAGCGTGGCACCACGGTGGAAACCGAGATGCACGTCATCCGCAAGGTGATGGATATCGACTATTTCGCCCCCGTCATTCTGACCAAGAACATCCTGCCACGCATGATAGCCCGCGGCGGCGGCCAGCTGGTGGTAACCACCAGCATCGCGGGCCGTTTCGGATTCCCGCTACGCTGCGCCTACAGCTCGGCTAAGCATGCGCTCTATGGTTTCTTCGAAACGGTGCAGGCCGAGACCTACGACCAGAATATCCGCGTCACTATAGTATGTCCGGGCCGTGTGCAGACCAATATCTCAAAGTATGCACTCGAGAAAGACGGCCGTCAGCATGGCAAGATGGATGCCGGCCAGGCTGGAGGCGTGACGCCTCAGCAAGCCGCCGACAAAATCGTCAAGGCGGTCTACCGCAAGAAAAGGGAGGTCCTCGTGGGCCGCTATGAACTCCTGATGGCTTACATCAAGCAGTTCTTCCCCGGCTTGGCGGCACGATTGGCACGCAAAATCAAACCTATGTAATCTGTTCTTTCCCAAACGCGGAAAAGGCTCCTCTGGCATGCTTGTCAGTGGAGCCTTTTCAGTAGCATCGTATGTCGGACACAAGGCTATGTTTCAGGATGCTCCTTGGCCTCATTCCAGTAGCGCAGCATCTCTTCTTGCGTAAGGTCGTTGATGTTTCTGTGTTGCTCGTGGGCACGTTGTTCTACATGCTCGAAGCGCTGTTTGAATTTGTTGTTGGTGCGGCACAGCGCATCGTCGGCGTTGATTCCTTCGCTTGCAGCCCATTTGACGAGGGCAAAGAGCATGTCGCCCAGCTCCTCTTCGGCATGGCGGCGTGAGGATTCCTTAAGGGCAGCCTGGAATTCCGCATACTCTTCTTCAAATTTATGGTGGGCATCGTCGCTGCTGGCGAAGTCAAAACCCAAGCCGGCGGCCTTCTCCTGCATGCGCACGGCCTTGACCAGTGGCGGCAATGAGACCGGCACCCCCTCCAATGCCGAGTGGCGTCCTTCTGTCATCTTCACCTCTTCCCATCGTGGCGTGTCGTGGGTCTGTGGCGGCTGACGCTGTCCGTCGCGGTCGGGCAGCGAGATATGTGGATGCCGTTTGATGAGCTTGCGGCAGATGCCGTCGAGCACATCGGCGGTAGTGAAAGAACCTTCCTTTTCGGCCAGTTTGGCATAGAAAAGAAGGTGCATAAAGATGTCACCCAGTTCTTTGCGCGTCTCGTCGCGATTGCCGGCAATGATGGATTCGGAGAGCTCATAGACCTCTTCGACGGTGAGGTAGCGCAGCGAGTCGATGGTCTGTCGGCTGTCCCAGGGGCATTCTTTGAGCAGGATGTCGAGGATGCTGCTGAGCCAATGGAGTGATTTCTGTTCTTCTGTCATGGAGTGTAGGGGGCTAAACACGTTGCACATGTTCCACGCCTTCCAGGGCGCGGATGCTGCCCATCAGCTTGTCAAGGTCGCTCAGGTTGTTGACGTAGAGCATCAGCAGCCCTTGTGCCACGCCTTCTGAGGCTTCGAGGGTGATGGCTCGCATGTTGAGGTCCATCTCTTCGCTGATGACGCGGGTGAGTTCCTGCAGCAGGCCTTTGCGGTCTATAGCCTTGATGCTGATGCCGGTGAGGAAGGCTATCTTCTCGCCCGGGCGCCAGCGGGTGCGCACGATGCGGTCCTCATGGGTGGACATCTCGTGGATGGCGTTGGGACAGTTGGTGCGATGCACCATAATCTTGCCGTTGGTGACGATGCCGATTACGCGGTCGCCCTGCACGGGTTTGCAGCAGGGGGCGGGTTGCGTCTCCAGGTTCTCGTGGTCGGTGTCGGTCAGGAAGGGCGACAGGGTAGGAGCTGCTTTGCCAGATTGCTTGGCTATGCCGTTGGTGCCGCCGCGCCTGTCGCCGTCGAAGAGCTCCTGATAAGGCTTCAGGAAGAGCATGTTGGGTTGCGCCTTGCCTAAGTGGAAGCATTGTTGCAGCTGCTCGTCGCTGATGTCGTTGGTGGCGATAGCGAAGAAAAGGTCTATATCGCTCTCCATATTGAAGTAGTTCTTCAGTCGGGCGATACGGTCGGGGGTGAGCTGCAATTTGTGGCGTTTCAGGAAGTCGTGGAGTTTTTGTTCGCCTTCCTGGCGGTATTCTTTTTTCTTGTTGCGAAGATAGTCTTTGATGTGTTCTTTGGCACGGGGGGTCTGGACTTCTTTGAGCCAGTCCTCGGAGGGGAAGGTTTTCTGCGAGGTGAGCACCTGCACCTGTTCCCCGCTGTGTAGCCGATAGCCTATGGGTACCACATGGGCGTTGACTTTGGCACCGATGCAGTGCTCTCCCAGCTGGGAGTGGATGGCGTAGGCAAAGTCGAGCACCGTGGCTCTCGACGGCAGTTTGACGGTCTCTCCTTTGGGAGTGAAGATGTATATCTCCTTGGTGTAGAGTGTCTCCTTGAATTCTTCTACCAGGTCAAGGGCGCTCTTGTTGGGGTCTTCAAGCGAGGTGCGGATCTGTTGCAGCCATTCTTCTACGGGGCTGTTCTGTATGGTTTCGTCGGGGTGGGCTTCCTTGTAGAGGAAATGGGCCGCCATGCCTTTCTCGGCGATGCGGTCCATGCGGGTGGTACGTATCTGTACTTCCACCCAGTTGCCTATGGGGCTCATCACGGTGGTGTGGAGCGATTCATAGCCGTTGTTCTTGGGGTTGGAAATCCAGTCGCGGAAGCGCGCCGGCTGGGGTCGGAAAAGGCTGGTGACCAGGGCGTAGACCTTGAAACATTCCTCTTTTTCTATTTTGCGGGCTTCGTCGAAGGGCAGTCCTTGCGTTTGCGGCAGGTCGAGGATGATGCGCATGGCGTAGAGGTCGAAAATCTCTTCGAACTGCACCCCTTTGTTCTGCATCTTTTTCCAGCAGGAGTAGACCGATTTCACACGTGACTTGATTACATAATGGTAATGGTTCTCGTCGAGCAGTCGGCGTATGGGTGCCGTGAAGCAGTCTTTGAGTTTGAGCTCGGTGCCAACGGTTTTGCTGATTTTGGCAGCAATCTCGGCATATTTGTCGGGGTTGGTGTACTGCATCACCAGCTCTTCGAGCTCGGTCTTGATGCTGTAGAGGCCCAGACGGTGTGCCAAGGGGACGTACAGATACTGGGTCTCGGAAGAAATGGCCAGCTTCTTGGTGTCTTTCATCGACTGCAGCGTACGCATGTTGTGCAGGCGGTCGCAGAGCTTGAGGAAGATGACGTAGGCGTCGTCGCACATGGCCAGCAGGATCTTTTTGTAGTTCTCGGCTTGCGAGGAGAAATCGTCGTTTTGCTCGGCAATCATGCTGGCCTTGTCGATCTTGGTGACGCCGTCGACAATGCGTGCCACACGGTCGCCAAAGACGGCGCGGAGGTTGTCGAGGGTGATGTCGGTGTCTTCCACAACGTCGTGGAGCAGCGCACAGATGACGGCAATGGGCCCCAAGCCCACCTCCTTGACGGCAATAAGGGCTACCGCCAAGGGGTGGAAGATGTAGAGCTCGCCGGATTTGCGTCGTGTGTCGGCATGGGCATTGCGGGCGATGTTGAAAGCCCTGAAGATATTGTTCTCGTCCTCTTCGCTGAGGGGCTGGTTGGCACGGCAGGCTGCAATGAGTTCTTCGTAGGTCTGTTGCACCACTTGATCTTCGTTTTCCATAGAGACCCGAATGTTTTCTGTACTTTTGTTGGTGGGTTGGTCTGGTCGTCAGATCTCCGCTTGTTTCTCGTGGAGCGCCAGACGGATCTGTGAGTCGAGCTCCTCGCAGAGTTCGGGGTTGTCGCGCAGCAGGCTTTTGACGCCCTCGCGTCCCTGTGCCAGCTTGCTTTCGCCGTAGCTGAACCACGAACCGCTTTTCTTGATGATGCCTGTTTCGACGCCAAGGTCTACAATCTCGCCGTATTTGGAGATGCCTTCGCCGAACATCAGGTCGAATTCGCAGGTGCGGAACGGGGGTGCCACCTTGTTTTTCACCACTTTGACCTTGACGCGGTTACCGATATTCTGGTCGCCTTCCTTGATGGCTTGGATGCGTCGGATGTCGAGGCGTACGGAGGCGTAGAACTTCAAGGCGTTGCCGCCGGTGGTGGTTTCGGGGTTGCCGAACAGCACGCCAATCTTTTCGCGCAACTGGTTGATGAAAATGCAGCAACATCCTGTCTTGCTGATGGTGGAGGTCATTTTGCGCAGTGCCTGCGACATCAGGCGGGCGTGGAGTCCCACTTTCGACTCGCCCATCTCGCCGTCAATTTCGGCCTTGGGCGTCAGCGCGGCCACAGAGTCGATGACGATGATGTCGATGGCACCTGAGCGTATCAGGTTGTCGGCTATTTCAAGGGCCTGTTCGCCGTTGTCGGGCTGCGACACCAGCAGGTTGTCGATGTCCACACCCAGCTTGCGGGCATATACCGGGTCGAAAGCATGCTCGGCGTCGATGAACGCTGCGATGCCTCCTTTTTTCTGCGACTCGGCGATGGCATGTATGGCCAGCGTCGTCTTACCCGACGATTCGGGACCGTAAATCTCGATGATGCGCCCTTTGGGGAAGCCTCCTATGCCCAGGGCCGTGTCGAGACTGATGGAACCTGTCGAGATGGCTTCGTAGCTCTCGTCGGGGCGGTCGCCGAGTTTCATGATGGAGCCTTTGCCGTAGTTTTTCTCAATCTTGTCAAGCGTGCTTTGCAGAATTTTCAGTTTCTCTAACTTCGATGCATCGGCATCGTTTGTTTCTTTTGCCATAAAATCAGTATTTTAATTATTAGTATTTATTTTGTTCTTCCTAAAAATGAGAGTTACAAATATACGATATTTTTTTTAATTTTTGTTTTTTGTCGCTCGAATCAAAAATATTTAGTACTTTTGCAAACTCAAATGGCGTAAAACCAGTTATTCAAGAACACAAATTATTCATATCATGGAAATTTTATCGAACAGAATTCTGAATATGGCTGAGTCGGAGACTTTGGCTATGACCGCTAAAGCCCGCGAACTCAAAGCCCAAGGCAAGGACGTCATCAGCCTTAGCATTGGTGAGCCTGACTTCAACACCCCCGACGCCGTCAAAGAGGCTGCCAAGAAAGCCATCGACGACAATTTTACCCATTATCCTCCCGTGCCCGGCTATCCCGACCTGCGCGAAGCCATCTGCACCAAGTTCAAACGCGACAACAACCTCGACTTCAAACCCGAACAGATTGTGGTCTCTACGGGTGCCAAGCAGAGCATCTACCAGTTGGTGCAGTGCCTCGTCAACCCTGGCGACGAGGTCATTATCCCTACGCCGTTCTGGGTGAGCTACAAAGAAATCGTCCGTGTCGCTGAAGGCAAATGCGTCTATGTCAAAACCAAGATTGAGAACGACTTCAAGGTCACCCCTCAGCAACTCGAAGAGGCCATCACGCCGCGCACCAAGCTGATCATGTTCAGCAGCCCCTCCAACCCTACAGGTATGCTCTACACCAAGGATGAGCTGAAAGCCATCGCCGATGTGGTGGCAAAACATGACAACATCTTCATCATGGCCGATGAAATCTATGAGCACATCAATTTTGTGGGCAAACACGAATCGATAGCCCAGTTTGAGAATGTCCGCGACCGTGTCATCACCGTCAACGGCGTTGCCAAGGGTTTCGCCATGACGGGCTGGCGTATCGGTTTCATCGCCGCCCCAACCGTCATCGCCAAAGCCTGCAACAAGCTGCAAGGCCAGGTGACTTCGGCCACCTGCAGCATCGCCCAGAAGGCTACCGTTTGCGCCATGCTGATGGATCCTGCCACCAGCCCCGACATCATCAATATGCGCAATATCTTCCAGAAACGCCGCGACATGGTCTACAAGCTGCTCTGCGACATCCCCGGCGTCAAGGTGCGTCTGCCGCAAGGTGCTTTCTATTTCTTCCCCGAAGTCAGTTCCTACTACGGAAAAAGCTACGGCGAATATAAGATCAACAACAGCACCGACCTCGCTATGTATCTGCTCAACGAGGCCAATGTGGCCACCGTTATGGGCTCCGCTTTCGGCGACGACAACTGCATCCGCCTGAGCTATGCCACCAGCGAAGAGCTCCTCGTCGAGGCGCTGCGCCGCATCAAGGAGGCGCTCCTCAAACTGCAGTAAGCTCTCCTGTCGTCAACTTGTCGACACAATACAGAAAAAAGGCGTCCCGACTCATGCTGTCGCGACGCCTTTCTTTTGGTCTACGCAAGCGGATCTCCCCCCAATGGGCGATATGACTACGCTTTCACTTTCATGCTGGTTTGACAACATGAAAAAAGAGGAATAGCCTCAAGGCCATTCCTCTTTTTTTATATTGTGGTTGTTGTCAGTCTTTTATTCTTTGTTTACGATTCTGGAACCTGCCAGTGCGTAGAAAAGGATGTAGGCAAATCCGGCCACCACAACCCAGTAGCTGGTCAGGTAGGCTCCATTGCCAAAGATATCGACCACACCGTTCTGCAGCAATGGCAGGATGCCACCGCCGCATACCAGGGCCATGAATATGCCCGATGCTTTTTCTGTGCTTTGTCCCAAACCTTCAACGGCGAGGTTGAAGATTCCGCCCCACATCACGGAAGTGCACAGCCCGGTGCATACCAGCAGCGCCGCTGCCAGCGGTACGCTCTCCATACCGAAGCCTTGCGCTCCATTGAAGGCGGGGAACTTCACCATGACGGTGGGTACAAACATGGCGGCCAAAACCAGCACGATGGCTATCGTGGCCACGGTGCCGATCATGGCACGGGGTGACACCTTGCTGCCGACGAGACCTCCGACAAGACGCCCCACCAGCATCAGAAACCAGTAGGTGGCTGCTATCGAACCCGCTACGGCTTCGGCGTTGACGCCATTGCCCAGCACATTGAGGTCGGGGTTTTGGAGCCATTTGTTCATCACGTTGGGAATGCCTACCTCAACGCCTACATAGATAAAGATGCCGATGGCTCCCAACAGGAAGTGGCGATAGGAGAGGGGGCTGCGTTGCGCTTCGTGCGACTGCGTTGCGGCACGTTGCTCGTTTTCGGGAATGTTGGTGAGCAGGATGACGATAAATGCAAATGCAAAGATGGCTAAGGCTGTATACATCAGCGGAAACACATCGTTGATGTGGGCGTTCTTGATGCCTTGCGGAATGAGCAAGCCGGTAAGGATTATGACTGCCGTGCCGCACAACGAGTTGAAGGTGCCTCCAAACTGGATGAGCTGGTTGCCCTTGTTGCCGCCACCGCCCAAGCGGTTGAGCATGGGGTTGACCACAGTGTTGAGCAGGCACATGCTGAAACCGGCAATGAAAGCCCCCAGCAGATAGATGCCGAAACTGGAGCATACGCCCGAGAGGGTCTGGATGCCTACGCCGATGAAGCCTACGCTGACGGCTATCAGGGCGGTGCGCTTATAGCCCCTTTTCTGAAGCATGTTGCCGGCGGGGATGCCCATGACGGCATAGGCGATGAAGTTGGCAAAAACGCCCAGGGTGCCTTGCCAGTTGGGTATCTGGAACTGGTGTTTGAGGATGTCGCCCATCGGCGAGGCCAGATTGGTGACGAAAGAAATCATTCCGAACAGGAGGATCATCACGATAATCGGAATGACGTAGTTCTGTTTTTTCTCCATGATGTTGATGTGTTGGTTGTTTCGATGGTGTTTGTGTTGTAGCGGTCGTCGTGCGCGTGCCGTTTAATATCAAAAACAAAAGGTTTAAAAGGAGTGCGGTGCCTTTTAAACCTTTTGTTTTGCGGTATCTTTGTCAGCCTTTCAGCGCTTCGCTGCCGCTGACTATCTCGATGATCTCGTTGGTGATGGCAGCCTGACGTGCCTTGTTGTAGGAGAGGCGTAGCTCTTTGAGCAGCTCGGTGGCGTTGTCGGTGGCCTTCTGCATGGCGGTCATGCGTGCGCCATGTTCGGCGGCAAGCGAATCAAGCACCATGCGGTAGAATTGGGAGCGTAGCGTCAGCGGAATCATCTCTTGCAGTATGCGCTCCTTGCCGGGCTCGTAGATGTAGTCGTTGCGCGACTGCGAGGTGCTTGACGTGGCGGCATGGGGCATTATGGGCAGAAAGCGTTCGGCAGAAAGAATCTGGGTGAGCGAGTTCTTGAACTGGTTGTAGATGATTTCCACACAGTCATATTCTTTGTTGCGGAACTGCTCCATGATGCTGTCGCACAGATCCGACGCCGCGTCGAAGGTCGGGTTGTCGAGCAAGTCGTCGTGGCTTTCCTTCACAAGGCCGTTCTGCTTGGCGAAGAATTCGCTTCCACGTTTGCCGAGCGTTATCATCTCTATATGCTTGCAGCCTTGCGCTTCATAGTGTTGTTTGCGTGCCGTGGCCTCTTTGATGACGTTGGAATTGAAGGCGCCGCAGAGTCCTTTGTTGGAGGTGATGACCACCAGCAGCACGTTGGCAGGCTGACGAAGCTCGTGATAGGCAGTCTGTACGCCGTCTTCCACGTCGATGTCGCCGATAATCTCGTTGAGCATGGCGGCATAGGGGCGCATGCCGAGAATGGCATTCTGTGCGCGACGGAATTTGGCGGCAGAGACCATCTTCATGGCGGAGGTGATCTGCTGGGTGCTGCTCACCGAGGCTATGCGGGTACGGACTTCTTTTAAATTTGCCATAGATTCGTTGATATGTTGTTATGTTGATGCGCTATGTGTCGGCGACACAGTAGGGCATGCCTTTTCAGAAGATTGTCACTTGGCGTATTTGGCACTGAGGTCAGCGGCAACCTGTCGCATCGTGGCAAGGTCTTCGTCAAGGAGTTTGCCGGCTTTGAGGTTGGCCAAAAGCTGCGCGTGGTTCTGGCGGAGATAGAAAAGATACTCCGTCTCGAAGTTGTGTACCTTGTCGACGGGCACTTTCTGGATCAGGCCATTGGTGCCGCAGAAGATGATGGCGACTTGCTCTTCGACGGGCATGGGGGTGTATTGCGGTTGCTTGAGAATCTCCACGTTGCGCTCGCCTTTGTCGAGGACGGCCTTGGTGGCCGCGTCGAGGTCGGAGCCGAATTTGGAGAAGGCCTCCAGTTCGCGATACTGTGCCTGGTCGAGTTTCAGCGTGCCGGCAATCTTCTTCATGGACTTGATCTGTGCCTTGCCGCCCACGCGCGACACCGAGATACCGACGTTGATAGCAGGACGCACACCGCTGTTGAAGAGGTTGGTC